>NZ_APJX01000001.1:327582-655164 GCF_000350545.1 Desulfotignum phosphitoxidans DSM 13687 | reverse complement strand
GAAGCCCCCACGGCATTCCCCTGAAAGTGGCATTCCCCACACTGTTCCTCTGACGACGCATTTATTGCCTGGTGGAGTAGCATCTCCATACCCGGCCTGAACCCGCCGCTGAAAATGATATTTTTTGACTCGGGATCTATTGTTGGAATGCCGCCTTGTACATGACAGGCTTTACAGGTTACTCGTGTATGGGCATCATGGAGGTTTTTTTCCGTATGTGGTGCATGACATTGAACACAGTTAACCGGATCAAAATCAAGTGCTTCATGGTCTTCTTCGAGTGCCTGGGTATGACATTCCAGGCATAAAATATCACTGTGTACAGAAACTGCATGATCCTCCACCATTTCATCGTGGCATTCAAAACAATCCTCGCCTGTGTACGCGGTCGTTCCATCCAGACCGTATGCATCCCAGGGTATGTGCACAATTAGAGTCGTAAATATTATTGCTGAAATAATAGAAATTTTCATTTGAACAGCATATCTCCGCTTTTCCCTTCAAGACCCGGATGGCCGTCAAAACGGACCACGCCCACAGCCGCTTTCCCGGCCACCGCCTCTGCAATGAGTGCTGCACCCGTGTTGCCGAAGCCGCCGCACAATTCAATAGCCTCAATGCCTTCTTCAACCAGATTTACTGCAAGTGCCTGCGCCTCTTTATAGCTGCCGGCTGCAACAGCAGTTAATTCTACCTGGGGTGTCATCACGGTCTGCCGATCTTTATCAGGATCAACCCCTGGTGCCAAAAAAATAAATGCAGCTTTTAAAGCCATTTTAGTCTCCTTTTTTAAAATCTATTCAGTCTATTGCATTAGTTATGCTTCCGGCCTGAAAAATTTTCTTTTCCATTGCAACTGCCATTGTCTGATATACATCCACGACAAAAGGACCGTTCGTTGAAAGACGGATCGCGGCTTTTTGTCCCTTTTTAATCTCAACCTCACGTTCCCCATCCAGTGCTACCACGCACGGTGTAACCGTAATATCCATATTTTCATCGGGTCTCATCAAATTCATATCTTCAATCAGCACCTGTTCAACAATTCCCGGGGCTATGGGTGCTGTGACACACCGGCCTTTTTTTCCTAATTTCAGGGTCATGCCGCGGGGCTCATCCGGCGAGACAGCATTGAGCATACCGCCGATGGAAGAAAAACCGATGTTTGCAGGATGGGATCGATTCAGAAAAATCTGTTTTAATTTGTCCATTTCCCAGATGGCTCTAGATCCGACAAACAGATCCGTACTCACCACGGCATCAACCACTGCGATGTCGACAACTTTATTTTCAATGATAACTTCCAGGCGCGTGGATTGAAATGTTCCCTCTTTTTTGGAGACTTTCCCAGTACCGATCAGTCCGGCTGCAAGTCCTGCCACTGTTCCTTCGATCATATAGGGAAAAACGTTGTTCGTGCCGGTTGATAGGGGCAAAATCGGAACCTGATTCGCCCCTATAGCCACCACCCGGTTGGTACCGTCACCACCCAGGGTGATAATACAGGACGCTCCCTGCTCAGATAACAACTGAGCCGCCTTGATGGAATCACGCTGGTCGGCCTTTGCGTTAAATTGCAGTCGTTCTGCGGTAAATTCTTCTTCCACCCCCTCCATGGCCTTTTCCACTATCCCGTGGTAATCTGGCATAAAAGCCACATGCTCAATACCTGTGGCTTTCAGACCTAGAAGAACGCGACGCACAATGCGGATTTTTTCCTGGTTGTCGAATACACTGCTGTAGGCGACTAACCGGCGGATATCTTTTCCTGATGCTGGATTGGCGACGATACCGATCAATGACATGTTTATCCTTATTTAATGCTCTCAGGGTTTTTTCCCGTTGCACCAGCGGAGAAGTTTTTTAAAATTATCCGTCAACATCTTCCCAGGTACCGGGTGTTTTCTGTCCGGTCCAAAGATAAGGTTTTTCAAGACCGATTCCAAAAATTAATGGAATGACAAAAGACCAGTTCACACCCATATATCCGTATGTCAACGCCTCATTCATGTCAGTAAAGACTGACCCGATAAGGGATTTCAAAAAACCAGTCACTACAAAAATAAGGGCTATGGCAAACACACTGGCTGCGATTCCACCCCAAGGCATAGGAATTTTGGTAAAGGGCCAGTTATGCAGCGGAATAAGTACACCGTAAACGACTGAACATCCAACCATGAACCAGAGCAGCCAGTTATTGTCCGGTGTTAAATATCCGAGATTCCAAAATGTCGAAACGCCATCCTGTTTAAGATCCCAGACCCCCATTAGCTTAGAAGCCCACAGGAAAATGCATATACAGAGAAACAAAATCAACATCTGAGTTATTGATTTAACCGGCTGAGGCATTTTACGGGTCCAATAAGCCAACAGTGTAGTAGCTGATCCCATTTGGAGAAATGGAAACCACCATGCCGGTATCCAGCGCAAACCTGTATTGGTGATAATATAGGTCAATCCCCATATCAGCAGCAGGAGTACAGAAAATTGTCGTGCAGGACTAAGATTAGCCACTATCCAATTTTCGCCGGTAAAAGAAAAAAATGCCAGAAGGAAATAAATACTACCGACAATTGGAAAGACCCATCCTGCTCCCAGACCAGTCCAATAAATCCCTTTTGCAGTCAACCAGCCCAAAATCCAGGACACGACTATTATGACAATACCTTTCACTAAAGGATTTTCAATCGAATTAAACGGCCAATTACCCACGACCACAAATAGAAGCGCCCACCACAGGGCCATGAGTTGTAATGTGACATTGTCAAACCAGTACCACGCCTGTATATCATCTCCTGTCCACGGGCCAATCGGTGATGCTTTCATCCATATATTTACGATGATGCATGAAATAATGGTCAGACCATAGATTAATACCAAACCTTTAATTGCAGTCCCCATGCGCAATGGAGCCACTTCAATTTCATTGTTCTCCATGATTTACCTCCATTTTATAATTAGAATTGAGTGCCTTTTCTAAAATGCCAGCCAAAAAAGACACTCAATTTCTGCAATTTATGCCATTACTTTCTTAACAGCATCAATGAGCTGCGCTTCGCTGGGAATAAAAGCCTGTTCCAGTGGTGGTGAAAAAGGAATCGGACAAAAAGGTGCAGCCACGCGTACGATCGGTGCATCCAGGTAATCAAAGGCGTCTTCAGCCACCTGGGCAGCGATTTCAGCGCCTGATCCGGCAAATTTGACCTCTTCATGCATCACCACCAGCCGGTGGGTCTTTTTAACGGAACCGATAATGGTCTCCATATCCAGTGGATACAGTGTCCGGGGGTCTACCACTTCAAGACTGATACCATCTGAAGCAAGTTTTTCGGCTGCGCCTAAAGCGGTATGGACCATATTGGCCGTTGCAACAATAGTGACATCTTTGCCTTCGCGTTTAATATCCGCCTTGCCAAAGGGAATCGTGTAATCTCCTTCTGGAACTTCCCCTTCCATGGCATAAAGTATTTTATGTTCAAGGAAAACAACCGGGTTGTCATCACGGATCGCTTCGATCAAAAGCCCTTTGGCATCCGCAGGTGTGCTGGGCATGACGACTTTCAATCCCGGCAGATGCATGAACAGGGCTTCCAAACATTGGGAGTGCTGGGCGGCAGCCCCGATTCCGGCACCGCATGCTGTGCGCATCACCATCGGGATTTTGGCTTTCCCCCCAAACATATATTTCATTTTTGCACCCTGGTTATAAAGCTGGTCCAGGGCCACACCGATGAAATCGACAAACATCAATTCGACAACAGGCCTTAAGCCGGCACTTGCCGCACCAACCGCCGTGCCGAGAATGGCGCTTTCAGTAATAGTAGTATCTTTGACCCGTTTATCACCAAACTTGTCAATAAGCCCGGCCGTCACACCAAAGCACCCTCCAAAAATTCCGACATCCTCTCCTGCGACATAAACATTGGGGTCACGTTCCATTTCAATAACATGGGCGTCGTTTATTGCTTCTGCAAAAGTCATATTAGGCATTTTGTTAATCCTCCTTGTTGGATTCTTATCTTTGATTGAATTTTTTTACTGGTTACGATTAAAGATGTTTTTAAAAATATTCCCATTGGTTAGGTATACACATCCTCCAACAGTTCAGACACATCTGGAAGCGGGCTTTCGTCAGCAAATTTTTCAGCTGCGGCCAGTTCCTTTTGAAGCTCTGTTTGAATTTCTTCAATTTTGTTTTCTGTAAGCAGTCCCATCTCCAACAATTTTTTTTCTAACCTTGGAATCGGATCTTTTTCTTTCCATTCGGCAACTTCATCGTCATCACGATAAGAGCACGGATCTCCTTCAAAATGTCCTCTGTGGCGATAGGTTTTACATTCAATCAAAGACGGTCCCTTTCCCTGTCGGGCCCGTTTTACAGCTTCAGATGCTGCTTCACAAACGGCGATAACATCATTTCCGTCCACAACCACGCCGGGTATATCGTATCCTGCTGCACGATCGGCAACATTGGGAACACACATGGAATTAAGCGTGCAGGAGGAGATACCGTACATATTATTTTCATTAACAAACACCACCGGCAGTTTCCAGCAAGCCGCCAGATTCATTGCTTCGTGGGTCGTACCCTGGTTAGAGGCACCGTCACCAAAAAAACAGACAGCGACATTGTCATTACCCATATACTGGGACGCCAGGGCTGCACCGGAAGCCAATGGAGGCCCACCGCCCACAATACCGTTAGCCCCCATAATACCAAGGTCAAGATCAGCGATATGCATTGAACCGCCTTTACCTTTGCAGTAGCCGGTCTTCTTCCCGAACAACTCTGCCATCATCTTGTTGATATCACCGCCTTTGGCAAGAAGATGTCCATGGCCCCGGTGTGTACTGGTGATATAATCATTGTTAGTTAAATTTTCACACACCCCTGTGGCCACAGCCTCTTCCCCCACATACAGATGAACAAATCCCGGGATTTTACCGTCGGCAAACAGCTCGGCAACCCGATTTTCAAAAGTTCGAATCTTGACCATAGTCGTGTACATTTTTACTAATTGTTCATTGGTCAGTTCCATTGGTTTCCTCCTTGATTGTTAAGATTAATAAACAGCGTCATATGATACTGTTTGATTTATTGTTTAGACTCTATACCTTCACTCCACACAGCAAACATAAATTCCATTCAAGATTTCAGTTCAGGAATGGAAACCGTCACAGCGGCATTGGCTACAACGATTTGATCACAATCAGTTGCAAAATTGGGGACACACAACCCCGCCACTCTCATCCCGCCATTTACAGAACTGACGGTTTTCTTTCCGATGGGTGCCATCTTTTCGACCTGCAACAGGTCTACATCTTCCGGCTTTGGTGAGGCTACAACGATATCAACCGAAACCGCATTGAGATCCTCTATACCCAAGATTTCCACCAACCCGCACAAGCAACTTTTTGAAATCGCGTCTTTCACTGCTCTGCAGGCCGCCTTGGTAAAGTCTTCTCCATGCAGATCAATCCCTGTTCCGATTTCAACGATAAACCGTTTTGAATTCATCATCCTGCCTTTCTATGGGAGCCGTTATTGGACCCGCCCCCGGTTTTGCCTATCATGTCCCCGGCATGATAGGAACTTCTGACAAGCGGCCCTGAGGATACGTGCTTAAACCCGATATCGTTGGCCGTTTTGGCCCACACATCGAATTCCTCGGGCGGCACATATCGAGCCACCATCGCATGGTCCCCTGAGGGAGCCAGATACTGTCCAATGGTCAGCGATTGACAACCGGAAGATTTTAAATCATTAAGGGTGTTCTTTATCTCATCGCAGGTTTCACCCAGGCCCAGCATCAAACCTGATTTAACCAGAAGACCCTGGTCCGAGGCATAAGATAAAATTCTCAAAGAGCGCCGGTAGTCAGCCTTGGGCCTAATTCTGTCATACAGCCGGGGAACGGTTTCAATGTTGTGGTTGAATACATCCGGCCTTGCCGCGCATACCGTTTCAAGGGACGAGGTCTGCCCTTGAAAATCTGGCACCAGCACCTCCACTGACACATCGGGGCAATCCTGCCGGATACGATGGATGGTCGCTGCGAACAGACCGGCACCACCGTCCGGCAAATCATCCCGGGTCACTGAAGTTACAACCGCATGGGTCAATCCCATTTCACTCACTGCCATGGCAACCCGTTCAGGCTCCCGGTAATCGACAGGATAGGGGATGCCCTTATCCACAGCACAAAATCGACATCTGCGGGTGCAGCGTGTTCCCAGGATCATGAAGGTGGCAGTCCCCTGGTGAAAACATTCTCCCTGATTCGGGCAGTGGGCGGTCTGGCAGACGGTGGCCAGATCCAAGCGCTCCAACCGCGTCTCCATTCCCCTGACAGCTTCAAGGTCATCTGCAGGTTTGATTAACCATTTAGGGCGCTTATCGGGCCCTGGAATTAGCACCCGGGTGTTGTAGCCCAGTCGACGGGAAAAATGATCAACCACTAACTTTTTAACCGTTGACATATCAAACGCCTCCCCCGTCTCTATATCCATGGACGTTATTTTTGCTCCCTTTTGTCCGCAGGGATTAATCAGGTCAAACCAGTGGGGATCGATGCTGACATTCAGGGCAATCCCGTGGTAAGTCACCTTTTTTTTCACCGCCAAGCCGACGCTGGCGATTTTAGCGTCATTGACCCATAAACCGGGCTGTCCCTTTTTTAACTCAGGAACCAGATGATAATCTTCAAGCACATCAGATACACTGCCTGTTAACTGCGTTAAAAAGACGTGAATGTCAGTGTCACTGATGTTAATAATAGGATAAATAACCAGTTGTCCGGGACCGTGAAAGGTTGCCCTCCCGCCCCTGTCCACTTTTTGCAGATAGACACCTTTTGGGGCCAAAAACTCTTTCGCTACACGAAGATCTTCCAGGCTTCCACTCCGTCCGATGGTAATAACCGGTGGGTGTTCAACCAGGATCAGACTATCCGGAATATGGCCTTTTATCCGATCAGCGACCAGCTGGTGCTGGCGGCTAAGAGCTTGATCATAATCAAGCCTCCCCAGGTCAATAGTTTGAAGATCTTTCATTTTAAAACTACCCTTTAGGCAGGAATAATGCCCAGCCGCCGGCGTCTCTGGCCGCATCAACCACAGCTTCAGAAAAAGTGGGATGCACCCGGATACTCCTGGCCAGCTCCTGAACTGTACATTCAAGCTGCATGGCCATAACCGCTTCGCCAATTACTTCGGTGGCGTTGGATCCGACGATATGTACTCCAAGAATCTCACCATATTTGGTATCAAAGACCACTTTCACAGCACCGTCCACCTGGTTGCGAACCATGGCCAGGCCATTGACGGCATAGGGGAATGCCCCGGTTTCAACATCATAACCTTTTTCTTCGGCTTCATCTTCGGACAGCCCCACCGAACCCATTTCAGGCTGGGTCCACAGGCATCTGGGGATCAGATGAAACGGGTAGCAATTGTCTTGTCCCATTGCGTTTTCTGCTGCAAAGACCGCCATGGAGGAAGCTGTATGGCTGAGCATTGAGCCGCCGGTTACATCGCCGATGGCAAAAATACCTTCAACGCTGCTCTCGAGTCTGTCATTCACCTGGATACCGTTGTCATCATTTAATTTGACGCCAAGCTCTTCCAACCCCAGATCTTTGGTATTGGGGATCCTTTTTGATACCAAGACTTTCTTCACGGTAACGCTTTCCTCTTTGGCACCAGAAAGCACACAGACAGAACCTTTTTTGGTGGTTTTAACTGACTCCACAGATGCTTTGGGAATAATTTGAACACCCTTTTCCCTTAAGGCCTGTGCAATCCTCTGGCTGGTTTCCGAATCTTCCCCGGGTAGAATTCGTGCAGCGTTTCCTACCATGGTAACGCTGCATCCGAATGTATTGAGCAAAAAGGCCATCTCCACCTCAATGTAACCGAACCCGCAAACCAGGATCGATTCCGGCACTTCCGTCATTTCCAGCACATCATCGGTGGTCATGCCCGCTTTATCCAGTCCCGGTATATCAGGTGCTTCCAAAGAGCTGCCTGTGGCCACGATGATCTTTTTGGTTTCAATGGTCTGACCGTCCACATCGACTTCCCGCGGACTTTTTATAACTGCACGCCCCTTAATGAACTCAACACCGTTGTTTTGCATCAGTGCTTCCATACCCATTTGGATCTCGGCTGAAACCCCGCTTTTTCTTTCTTTGAGGGTGTTGAGATCAATCTCTTCGGAACTGAAATTGATACCGAAGGCATCGGCTTTTTTCATCTGACTGTAGAGATCCCCGGCCTTCAGCCAGACCTTACTGGGAATACAACCCCTGTTCACACATGTCCCGCCTGTTTCACCGCATTCCGCTAAAATAACGTTTGCACCTAACTGGGCAGCCCTAATTGCAGCGGCATAACCGCCTGAGCCTCCGCCTATTATCATTACATCGTACATTATTATTCCTTGTTGGATTTAATGGTTTAAATTTGAAATGTCAGGCCATGATCAGCATCGGTTGTTCAAGATACCGGGCCAAGTCTTTTAAAAAAGTCATGGCAGGCGCACCATCAACAATTCTGTGATCAAAAGTCAGACTGAGTGTCATCATATGCCGGATGGTAATTTCGCCATTAAATACACTTGGCTTTTCAATCACACGGCCCACACCCAAAATACCGGTTTCCGGCGGATTGAGCACCGGGGTGAATCCATCCATGCCGAGCATGCTGACATTACTGATAGTAAAGGTCCCATTGGTAACTTCTTCCATTACCAGACCAGCTTCCCGCGCCTTTTTCGCCAGCACCCTGACTTCCCTGGCGATTTGCAGGAGATTTTTCTTTTCTGCGTTACGCAGCTTTGGAACGATGAGCCCTTCCGGAAGTGCTACAGCAATACCCAGATGAACATTGCCATGGCACAAAATCTCTTCACCGACCAGTGTGGAGTTCATGATGGGGTGTTTCATCAATGCCCGGGCAGTTGCCATTACGATGATATCGTTATATGAAATTTTTACGGAATCGTCCTTTTTATACTCAGCTTTGATAAGTTCCTTGAACCGTACCATTTCCGTGACATCCACCTCAGTGAATGTGGTCAGCTGGGCAGCATTCTGCAAACTGGCATGCATATTGTCTGCGATGGCTCTGCGCATCCCTTCAAACGGGATTACCTTCGGTTGTGCAGGCGTATCCTGCGCATCAGTTTTTCCCGATGCCAGGAAATTTTCTACATCCTGTCGTGTGATTTTTCCGTTTTCTCCTGTCCCGGTAATATCTTCGATATTCAGCCCCTCCTGTTTTGCCATTTCAGCGGCCAGAGGGCTTATTTTAGGAGCGGGAGGCCCTTCTTCATGGAATTTAACGACATCGGCCTCTTTTACCTTTCCATCGGGACCTGACCCCGGAACCAATGTCAAATCAACCCCCAGTTCTTTGGCTACCCGACGGGCCGAAGGGGTCGATAATATTGGCTTCTTTTCTTTTGGCCCAGTTTCAGCCTCTTTGGAGGTTGATGGTGCTGCATTTGCATCCATTTCAACTACTTCACCAGCTTGGATACCTTCTATCCGCTCAGGCTGCTCTCCTTCTTCGGCTATAACCGCTACAATTGTCCCAACAGGAACGGTCTCACCTGCAGGTACGACGATCTGAAACAAAGTGCCAATTCCGGATGCTTCGATCTGGTTGGTGATCTTTTCGGTCTCGACCTCGAATAGATTTTCTCCTTTCTCAACGGCATCCCCTTCATTTTTATACCACTTGGATACTTTACCCACTTTCATAGTCATACCCAGTTTCGGCATGGTTACATTCACGCTCAATTTGCAGTCCTCCTTAGAAAAAAACTAATTAAAAATTATGAACAACGAATATGCTCTATAATAGCAAGGGGAATGCCACTACGAGGAAAGATGCCTTTTGCTCCTTGCCTATTAACATAATTGTCTTTAATATCAAGTAATTATGTAAAAAAGCTCAATAAAAAATTGGATTACAAGGATATAAAAGTTGAAAGGCGTAGAGTATAAAAAAATCTTTAAGCGTTCAGATTTCGAACAGTGCTGTGATGAGACCCAAATTGATGATAATACAGGCAAGTTTCAAGCATCGTCATATTTTCGAACAGTGTTAGAATAATGAACAATTAGCCATCCAATCCCTCCATGAAACAGAGTGTCTTTTCACCCGAGAACAACTTATAGAAAGGGCACTAAAAAATCAGCATAGGCCGCTTTACATTGGGAGATATAGAAAAAGTTTTGATAGAAAATGAGAGCGTGGGAAAAAATCGTTGAAGTTTCAAAGTCTGTGAGTAGTAAGGGCCTCGTTAAGGCAGCACAAGAATTACGTTCAAACACTGGAATCGAATCCGGGACCATTACAAGTTTTTTAAATGAGCTTTTACATCCATCAACAAAGAATCGAATCATAGTCTGTGATGAGGCAACCATGTTGGGCAGTCTCCAGGCCGAAGGTTTAGTTGATCGCTGTAACGGAGACCATGAACGTATTCTTTGGAAGAATATTTAGAATTATGACTGAGGACTACATCAACAATGGATTTCCCCAAGTGCTAAATTTAGAGGCAACAATATTATTAAAAGTCCTGGTGGCTATAGTTGCAGAGTCATTTTTCTTGCACTGAAGCGCTGGGACCACAGAGGTGCCTGGATGATATGGAGATAAATCGGTATTTGCCGAAAATGACAGCGCTGCAATTTTCGGCAAATGGTATTGGAACGATGGTCAAACCAGGCCCAGGCGCACATGGCGCGCACCCGTTCATTGCCCGGCAGATCGGCAGCCGGCCAGGGGGCATTTCTGGGGCAGACGTTCCGGCACCGGCCGCATCAATCCAGTGACAGGACGGTAAACTGGACCATATCCACGTGGCCCTTGTCATCGGCCACGGCCAGCTGGTAGGCACCGGGGGGCGGCAGGGCAATGGCGCCGGTGCTGCCGGCCGGGATCACGGCAACGGGTTCGCCGTTCAGGAACCAGTGCAGCCGGCCGGAGCCGCCGAGAGCCGACAGCGGGATATCCGGGACGGCCGTCTGTCCGGGGGGCCTGGACATCATGCTGCCGGGAAAGATCGAGGTGATGCGGATCCGGGTGCCCGTCAACGGGGCGATATCCGGGCAGTCCGGGGAGGCTTCCGGAATAATGTTTCGGGCCTTCCAGGCAGAGGGGAGCCAGGGTTCGGCCGCTGCGGGCCATACAGACCGGGTGACGGTGTGGATTCCGCCGCAGGAGGGGCTGGCCCGGCGGCCGGAGGCATCCACCCAGAACGTGTGCGAAAGGGTGGCTGCCGGCGCGTCGTCCGGGTTCAGGGTCGGCGGGAACTGGTGGTCCAGGATCCAGGCATCGTGGGTGACAACACAGTCTTCTCTGGTCTGTGATTTCATTGTGCCCTGGGGCCAGCAGATCGGTTCCAGTGTGACGGAGTCCGGCTGTTTTTTCCTGAAATCAGACATGGGCAGACTTTCAATCACCCGCTGCAGCAAAGGGATGGCCGTGACGGCGCCGTATTGCCCGGGACAGGGCGTTCCGTCCGGCCGCCCCACCCAGACGCCGGCCACATACTCCCCCATGATGCCGAATGCCCAGGCATCCCTGAAACCATAACTGGTGCCCGTTTTCCACGCCATGGGGGTCCGGCCGGAAAGGCGGCTGATCCCTTCGAATCCCGGCATGGGCTGGGACAGGATCCGGCTGATGATCCAGGCCGCGCCTTCGGACATCAGGTACCGTTCCCGGACGGGATCGCTTTTCAGCAGTCTGGGCATGCCCGTCAGGCCGCCCCGGGCCAGGGCGGAATACAGGACCAGGATGGATTCAAGGCGGGTGCCCAGCCCGCCGAGGACCATGCTGAGGTTGGGCCGCCCGGACATGTCCAGAACGGCGCCGGCATTGACCAGCCGGTCATGAAACCTCTGGGGTCCGAACGCTTCCAGGACCTGGACGGCCGGGACATTCAGGGAGCGCCTCAATGCCTGAGTCATGGTGACCGGTCCGGAAAACCCCCGGGAAAAATTGCCCGGGTCGTACTCTTTCCGGAACCGGGGGGTATCCATCAACAGGGAATGGGAATGAATGATGCCCTCATCCAGGACCATGCCGTATAAAAACGGCTTTAATGCGGAACCGGGGGACCGGACCGCCCTTATCATATCCACATGGCCGTTTCTGTCCTTACTGGAAAAATCTGAAGAGCCGACATAGGCAAGCACCTCCAGCGTCTGAAGGTTCATGACCATGGCAGCGCCGGACTGGTGTTTTCCCAGTGGGGTGACATACTCCATGACCATGTCCTGAAGATGGCGCTGGAGATCGTAGTCAATGGTTGTGTGCAGAAGCGGGCGGCCCCGGGCGGATGAAAACAGCCGTCTGGCGAGAATCGGGGCATCCATGGGCGGGTGGAACCGGAATGCCGCCACGGTCTCCTGTTTGGCCGCCCTGACCTGTTCCGGGGACCACACCCCGAATTCCGCCATCCGGTCCAGCACTTTGTCCCTTGCGGCCCGGGCCCGTTCCGGGTGACGGTCCGGCCGGTAAAAACTGGGCGCCTGGGGGAGCACGGCCAGCAACGCAGCCTGGGCATGGGAAAGCCGGTCCGCTTTTTTCCCCAGCCAGGTAAAGCTCGCGGTCTGGACCCCTTCGATGTTGGCACCGAACGGGGCATAATTGAGATACAGGGTGAGAATCTCATTTTTGGACAGGTGGGCCTCCAGCTGGAACGCCCGCAATATCTGTGTCATCTTGCCGGCCAGGGTGCGCCGGTTGGGGTAGAGAATCCTGGCCACCTGCATGGTCAGGGTGGAACCGCCGGACACGATCCGGCCGGCCCGGATATTCTGTATCAGGGCCCTGAAAAAAGAGAACGGATTCACACCGGGGTGGTAATGAAACCACCGGTCTTCATAGGTCAGCAGCGCCTGGATGTAGAGCGGTGAGACGGACGCAGGGTCGGTGGGGTACCGCCATACCCCGTTTTCATCGGCAAACGCCCTCAAGGGCGTCCCGTCTCTGGCCAGCACCAGCGTTGACCAGGGCCGGTCTTCCAGCCGGAGCGGACACACAGTATCCAGCACCACCAGACAAAGGATCACGACGGCGGCAGCCGCCGCAGCCGCTGCCGGGAATCTTTTTTTTATGCGCAGGGGCATGGGGGTTTATATGAAAGTTTTAAGTGTTCAGTTTCAAGTGATAAGGGTCATGGGTTCTTGACCCGGATCAGGGGCGGGGTGTCTCCGATTCCCCGGATAAACGGTTTGTACATGTCCTCGGCCAGGGGCGGCGGTACCAGGAACTCTCCCGGTGTGACCACCCGGACGGGATAAAACATCCGCAGCGGGGTTTTCTCCGGGATGTTGACGGCCGCCACAAACCGGTCATCCCGGTATTCCGTGTGCCGGATGTCCAGTTGTTTGTGCCAGGCGGCAATGGGCTGCCCATCCACCCGGACATCGTCAATGACCATGCTGCCGGAAAGATGGGGATCTTCCAGCTCCAGGCAGGCGGGCAGGAGATCGACGAGCAGGCCGTCCGGCGCTCTTTTCTGTGCTTCAAACGACAGCTCGATGATCATCCGGTCACCGGATGCCAGCTGTGTTACATCAATAGGGTCTCCGCCCGGGGAAAGGTACCGCCGGGATATCCCTATGCCGCTGGTTTCTTTTTCAGGCATTTCATCGGGATATCCGGCCAGGGTCACACACAGATACAGGGGGTCTGTACCCGTGTTGGTGATGGTGAATCCCGTGGCGGACTCCCCGTTCAGGCTGACCATCCGGCCCGGGGTGTCCTGTTTCAGGGCCATCTGCCGGTCCCCTGCCGCAACGGCGGCCGACCAGGGTTTGCCGGGGTGGGTCAGCCGGATGCTGCCGGCCATGACCAGGGCGTTCTGTTCCTGGGTGCTGAGCCATTCCCGTTCATCCAGTTCCTCCTGAAGCAGCACCAGCAGTTGGGCGGTATTGTCCGCTTCCGGCAGAAACCGGGAGACCAGGAAATAGGATGCGGCCAGATCCCGGACCCGGCTGCCGTAGTCACCGCAAAATAGATGGGGATCCCGCTGAATCTCAGATGCCTTTGCAATGGCCGTGTCAATGATCTGCTTTCCCTGTACGGAATCTCCGGACAGACTGAGGGCCAGCCCGGCCTGGACCTGTCCGAGCAGGCCCGGCAGGTCATCCATTTCGTCCCGGTACAGGGCCCTGGCATCGCCCAGGCTCAGCTGCTGGACCCGTGCCAGGACAAACGCCGCATATGCCCGGGCCGCAGCCCTTTCGTGCCGGGCGGAGGAATACGGGGCCGGCCGAACGGCTGCCGGACGCCTGACATAGGTGGCCAGGCGTTCCAGGGCGTTTTCCAGGTTTCTGGGCGGCACGTCAAACCCGGCCTGGCCGGCATAAAGCAGGAAATCCGTGACATAGGCCGTCAGCCAGAAGCTTTCCGGGCTGTCGGCATCCCATAACCCGAACCCGCCGCTGGATTTCTGTTTTTCCAGCAGGCCCTGAATACCGGTCCTGATTTTTTTGTCTGTGTCGTCCGGCGATGACCGCCGGATGCCCAGCCGGGCAAAGTCGGACGCAGACAGCAGCACATGGGGAAACACGGCGCTGGTAATCTGTTCCAGGCATCCATACGGGTAGGCGTTCAGCCGGGCGACATGCCCGGCAATGTCGATGGGCGGGTCGGCGTTCAGGACCGCCTCGACACCGATGGTGCCGGGCATCAGGTGCGTCATCCCTTCCGGTTGGATGTCAAAAGTCTCCCCTGGGGACAGGACCGGCCGGAAGATCCGGGACACGGCCGGAAAGGCCGGCCGGGTGTCAATGAACCAGGACCGCTGGATTTGCCGGGTCACGCCATCCGTGGTTACCCCGTCCATGGTCAATAAGATATCTGTCCGGCCGGTCTCCTGTCCGGCCAGGACCGGGAAGAGGAGCGTTTCCTTCTGATTCGGCGCCAGTGAGAGCGGATAGGCGGTCTGTCCCGTCAGCTGAACCGGTCCGGTCAGGGCCATTTCCAGATTTAGCTCCTGATGGCGGTCCGTCAGGTTGTGGACATCCACGGCCAGGCTGCCCCTGTCTCCCATGGCCAGAAACCGGGGCATGGTGATCTGGGTCATGAGCGGGGAGGCCACGGTCAGCTCCCTGTCAGCGGACCCGAAATCCCGGTCCGTGTGGGCAACGGCCATGATCTGCAGGCGCCCGTTGAACTCCGGGACGTCCACGGAAAACACGGCATGGCCGGTGTCATCGATCGGGACGGCCTGTTTGCTGATGCTGACAATCCGGACATCCGTGGCTGGCTTGTCTCCGCCCCGGGCGAGCGCGGCCATGTCCCCGCCGAACCGGAGCCGGGCCCATTCCCCTTTGCCGGGCTCGATCAGGTCCTGGTACAGGTCGTGCAACTGGGGACTGTATTTCCGGCCCTGGAAGAAAAAGGCATGGGGGTCCGGGGTCTCAAACCGGGTCAGGTTCAGGATGCCCACATCCACGGCCGCAAGGGTGACCCAGGCCCTCTGCGGTGTGCGGCCGTCCGCATGGGATATACGGACGGAGACATCCATGGTCTGATCGGGTTCGATGGTATCGGGCGCATCGATGGCCACGGACAGTGTCCGGTCACTCCGGTCCAGCCGCAGCGGGACCAGGCCGATGGCGCGTTTCGGAAGGGTGTGGGTGTGCTGTTTTCCCTGGCGCACGATCACTGCGGACACATACAGATCATGCCGGTTCCATGACGGATCGATCTCAATGTCAAAGGTTTTTCCTTCCGCTGGCACGGTGACGGGCAGGGTGAAAAGATTGGTGTCGGATTCCACAAACAGATATCCGGAACCGGATTCCGGCGGGGTGACCGTGATTTTTGCCGTGTCTCCGGCACGGTAAAAAGGCTTGTCCAGGCGCAGATCGACTCTGTCCGGGCGGCTGGCAGGCTGTCCCGCAGACGGTCCCTCCGGCAGCCATCCGGCCTGGAAACTGGTGCCGGTGACAAGCCCGGTCTCCTGGTTGCGGATGTCAAGCCGGTATCCGCCCCATTCAACGGGGATGGAGACCTCGGCCGGGCCGGCCGTGTCCACATCTATGGTGAACCGGTCAATGGGGTAGAACTGGCTGGTATGGTGCCACTGCCACCGGTCATTCCGGTATTCCCAGTAATATTCCCGGTGTTCCTTGATGACCACGGCCTCGAGTCCGTCAACTTCCATTTTCCCGCCGTCTTTGTTCACGGCAATGATCTCAAACCGGGCCGTGCTGTTGCCGGGCACCTGGCCGTTTTCCGAAAGCAGACGGATCCCCACCAGGGTATCTGCCGGCCAGATCTGCCATGATTTTGTCCGGACCACGGGTCTTCCCCCGGAATCATACAGGCTGGTATCGGCCGTCAGCCGCAGCGGAATCTCACTGTCTTCCCATTCATTGTCAATGGTCAGAAGGGCTTTCCCGTCGTCATCCAGGATGACGGGGCCGGTTTGAAAGGACCGGGAAAAGGTATCGGCGGCATCCCCGAATTCATATCCCGGCCATTTTTCCGGGAACAGTTCCCTGGCCGGGTTGAGACGGACGGCCGCATCGGCTTTGCAGCCGGCAGCCGGCGCGCCATACAGGTAATCCCCTGTCAACGCAATGGAGACGGGTGCGTTCCTGTCAAGGATGTCGCCCTGTCCCTCCGGGTTTTCAACGGCCAGTTTCATTCTTTCCGGCAGGAAATCAGACACAATGAACCCGTATTCCTTCAGGTCCGTTCCGGCCTGCCTGAACGCGATCCGCCACCGGCCCGTCAGGGCATCGGAGGGCAGGGTGTAGTCATACTGATAATGGTTCAGGTCCCGGCCCTTCCAGGTGAATTCGTGCACGGTCCGGCCGTCGGGCTGGATGACACTGCCGGAAACGGGAATACGGGCCGTCATCTCTCCATCCTGGTTCCGTAAAAGACCGTTGAGCGTCAGGGTTTCGCCCGGGCGGTACAGGTCCCTGGGGCCGTAGACATACAGTTCCACCGGCCGGAAAGGTGCCACGGCCGTACGGAACTCGCTCAGATCCAGGGCCGGCACGTTCATGGGCATGATACTGACGCTGTCACCGGACCGGGCGATGACATGGGCCAGGCTGTCAAATGCGCCGGCCTGAACGGCCAGGCCGTCGGCATCCGTTTCCGTTTCAAACAGGATGTTGCCGTCGGCATCATATCCGGCAATGGCGACGTGTGCCAGGGGCTTCGCCGTTTCCAGGCTCTGGGACTGGAACTGCACCCGGTTCTGGTAGCGCCGGGCGTGAAGTCCGATATCGCTGATGGTGAACCAGGTGCAGCTCATGCTGTAGTCATAGTGCCCGGCCCCCCGGAGCACGGCAAAATAAACCCCCGGGACGGACAGGGGCTCGATGGTGTTCACGGCCAGGTTGACTTCGGTCCGCAGGTCCTTTTTGATCCGGATATCCCATCGGCCCGTGTACACCAGGTCGGCATATTTTTTGAGCATGCCGCTGTAGTGGTAGTACATCTGTTCCGTGCCGGAAAAATCCCGGCGGAATTCATCGATAAAATCCGGCCTGATCCTGAAAAAATCGATGTCCGCCTGATCGATGTTCATGGAGATGACGGGCAGTCCCTGGTTCAGGCGGGAGGCCAGGATGAAGCCGTTGTCTGCAAAACTGATGGCCGGGGTGATCTCCCGGGTGGTCACTGAAAATTCCCTGGCCGTTTCCAGGCGCCTGCCGGATGCGGCGTTCAGTCCTTTCAGAATGACAACGGTATACTGGGTCGCGGGTTCAATATTGGTGAAATAAAGAATCTGGGGATCTTTTGAAATGATCCATGATCCCTCCAGGGCCGTGCCGTCTGAATCCAGCACGTTAAAATAGGTGTCCAGGCTCTGCCGGGTGTCCACGGGTTCGAAAAACGTGACGGCCAGAGCGTTGCTGCCGTCCACAGTCTGCTGGCCGGCAAACAGTGGCTCAAACGAATCGCCGGCCGAAGCTGGCGTGACTGACAGAAAGAAAACCATACCGAGAACAACCAATATTTTTTTCATGGGACACCTGCTTTAAAATTCATTTGAAAGGATGAACGATTGTCGTGTGTTCAACAGCCATAGGACCATTTTTTCGGGGTTTTGTCAAAATATACAATAAAATCAGGGTGAATATCTTTGCTGAACCCATCAGCCGGTTCATCTGAGAAAGGACTTGACATATGTCACCAGTCGGTGATATAGGGGATTCATGACACGGAAAAAACCTGTACAGACAAGAGACAAGGCCATGACCCGGCAGCGCCTGATTGCCGCCGTGGGAAGCCTTCTGGCACGGGAAGGGTTCAAGGGGATGGGCGTGAATGCCGTGGCCCGGGAAGCCGGCGTGGACAAGGTGCTGATATACCGGTATTTCGGGGGACTCCCCGGACTGATTGCCGCATTCGGGAAGGAAGGGGATTTCTGGCCCTCGACCCTGGAACTGGCCGGCGGGGACATCAAACGGTTTGCCGCGCTTTCGCCGGAAAAGCAGTTGAAGGTGTTTTCACACCAGTTTATCCAGGGTTTGAGAAAACGGCCCGTGACCATCCGGATCATGGCATGGGAGATGGTGGAAGCCAATGAACTGACAAGGGAGCTGGAATCGGTCCGGGAGCAGGGGATTCTGTCATTTTTTCAGATGTTTTTCAGTTTTGGCAAAAACGATCCGGATTTTCAGACCTGCATCATGCTGGTGGGCGCGGCCATCAGCTATCTGCTGATCCGAAGCGGCCACATCGATGTGTACGGGGGGATCGGCCTGGAAACGGATTCGGACTGGCAAAGAATTGAATCCGGGATTCACCGGATCATTCAGGGCCTGCTGGAAACGCAGAAAACCGGGTGACAGCAAAAAAGAAATTTTTTTGGCCTGATTTGTCACCATAAAGTGACAAATCAGGCAGACAGATTAGAAAGACAAAGAAAACAGAAAAAATTAAACGGACAAATTGAACAGACCCAAATGAACAGAAGGCAGGAAAGGAGAATAAAATGAACCGGCGGGAATTTATCAAACAGGGGGCGGCAGCAGGGTCCCTGCTGCTGGGGGGATCCATGCTCACCACAGGGTGCGCCAGGGACCTGAGAAATCAACTGGTGCAGCTGCCTGATCCGGTCCAGCTGACGGAGCCGCCTGCGGGGGGCCGGGCCCTGGACCCGGTGGGATATCAGATCCTGTTTTATGCATCGCTTTCACCCAGCGGTCATAACAGCCAGCCCTGGACCGTGAAGGTGGAGGGGCCTGACCACTGGGTGGTAGGCGTGGATTCGGAACGGTGCCTGCCGGTGGTGGATCCGGACAACCGGGAAGTGATGCTTTCTTTAGGGGCATTTGCGGAAAACCTGGTGCAGGCCGCCGCCGCCCTGGGGAAAAAGGCGCACATCCAGGTGACGGGGACATCTCCCCATGACCGGGAGATTTTTCAGGTGGCCCTGTCGTCCCAGTCTGTGCAGAAAAGCGATTTAAAGGCCCTTGTCAGCCGGCGGACCGTGAAAAACGGACTGACATCCCGGGAGATCAAACCGGCGGATGTCACAGCGTTTGAATCGGCTGCAGGAGAAGGATTTTATTATTTTCCGGCCTCATCCTCCCATGCCCGTTTCATGGCTGAGGCTGCCGTGGAAAATTTCAGGCGCCAGTGTGACAATGATGCGGCCATGGCAGAACTGGCGGCCTGGACAAGGCTTTCGGACAAAGACGCCCGGTCCCACCGGGACGGGCTGACCACGGACGGCATGGAGATTACGGGGCTTTCCGGATGGGTGGTCCGGCATTTGATGGATGTTTCGGATGTTACAAAGGAAAGCTGGCGGAAAAAAGCCGTTGAAAAAACCGCCGTCCAGGCCCTTGAAGGAGGGGGATGGATGGTGATCTCAAGCCCGGACAACTCGGTCCCGTCACTGATTGACGCCGGCCGGCGGTTCCAGCGCATGGCGCTTCTGGCCCGGAGCCGGGGGATCGGCATCCACCCCATGACCCAGACCCTGGAAGAGGCCCATGGAAAGCAGCAGATCCGGGAAAATCACGATGCCGGCATGATCCCGCAGTTTATGCTCCGGGTCGGGTATGTCCATCCCTACCCGGAGCCGGTGAGCCTGCGGCGGCCCGTGGAATGGTTTCTGGTGTGACAGGCGGCTGGGACCCGGATCAGTAATAGCGGCGATTACCGCAGGATCATTTTCCGCGGTTTTCGCCCGGATAACCTGATATTCTGGATTCATTCACGCGTTTCTTTCAGCGAAATATCAAGTTCAGAATAATTCATTCTTTTGAGGCGCAACCCCGCCATTTTGAACGTCATCCCCCTCTCTTAGATGTCAGTTATACCAAGCCGACATGCTGGAAATATCGGGCCGTGGATTTGAGCGGCTCGAACGTCTTGCATTAAGGCGCGAAAAAGAATATTATCACAGTTTTTTATAATACTGAATAAAGATGAAGGTCTATGAAAAAAATTGTCCTTGCACTTGCCTGTGTTTTTTTTGTGTCGGGAGTGTATGCTTATGATGCCGTAATTGAGTTTAGCGGAGGGAAAAATCGTGGCCCTGTGTTATTTGACCATGAGTATCATATGTTTGACTTTGACTGTCTGGATTGCCATCATGTGATGGAAAATGGAGAAAATGTTCTGGATGAAGCGGATCTTGTAGAGGGCAACCCGGATATTTTGTGTGCCTCGTGTCATGATTCCCAGTCTGAAATCGACACGACACAGGCCTTTCATTATCAGTGCATGGGGTGCCATAATAATTACAGCCTGACTTCTGAACCAACCGGACCGACCCTTTGCGGAGAATGTCATATTCTTGAAAAATAGTTGAGCGCCTTGTGATTGTTTATTTAACAGTGCAATGATCTTAAAGGAACTGATCCCGACATCAGGATCAGATGATATTATAAAACATGGAGGCAGGAAGTGGTCAAAGCAGAAAGAAAGCCCGTTCAGGAAATTTTTGATGCCATTAACGGGTATGGAAAAGTGTTAAATGTAGGATGCGGCGGATGCGTTTCAGTTTGCCTTGTGGGGGGGCAGAAAGAAGTGAATGCATTAAACGCAGAGCTGAAGGTTCATTTGGAAAAAGCGGGCATCCGGAAGCGGATTGACGGGTATACGGTTGAGCGCCAGTGTAATGAATCCTTTTTAAAAGAGCTGGACAGCAAAGCGCCTGAATATGACTGTCTTGTTTCCATGGCCTGCGGCGCCGGTGTGCAGCACATGGCCCAACGGTTTTCAAAGATACCTGTCCATCCCGTTGTCAATACGGTTTCTATCGGGATTGACAAGGATCTGGGCATGTACGAAGAAAGATGCCGTGCCTGCGGTCATTGCGTTCTGGGGTATACGGGCGGAATCTGCCCTGTGACCAGATGCGCCAAAGGGCTTTTCAACGGCCCCTGCGGCGGGACCAATGGCGACAATTGTGAAATCAGTAATGAAATCCCCTGTGCGTGGCTTGATATCTACAAACGGCTGAAAAACCAGGATCGTCTGGGTGATATTTTAAAAGTCCGCCCCCACATGGAATGGCAGAACCAGTCCCCCCGTACGATTATCCAGGAACCCTATGAGAGAAGGTATCTCGCTTAGGATAGAGGGAATATAATTATGGCATTATCAACGGTGTTGTCCTGGACATTTCTGTATGATTTCATAAGAGGCCCCATGGTGTGGATCTCTTTTGTCATCTTTTTCTGTGGTGTGGTTTTTCAGGTGCTGCGGTTTATGTCTTTGCTCAAAGAACAGCCGATAGAAAAGCTTGAACCCGGACCGGGGAAGTTTATCAATAGACCGGCGGCCAGTCATTTGGCGGTGGACCGGGGTAAGAAGCGCTGGTTTCAAAAAGGCGGGTTTACAAAGGGTCCGGAGAAAAAAGGCCCTGATAAAAAAGACTGGATCGTGTGGTTCAAGGTTTCCATTGCAGGTGTCAATCCGTTCATGACGGTTGTTACAACCATTTTTCATGTCCTGCTTATCGGTGTGCCTGTATTTTTGCTGGCTCACAATATATTGCTGGACAATGCCTTTGGGATCAGCATGGTTTCTTTGCCTGAAAATGTGTCGGATTTTTTAACCGGGATCGTTATTCTCTGTATCTTGATTTTTTTATTCCGAAGGCTTTTTCTTGAAAGGGTAAGAATTATTACAGGCTTTGAGGATTATTTGCTGCTCGGCCTTGCCGCAGCCCCCTTTGTCACGGGTTATCTGGCATATCACCAGGTGTTTTCCAATTATAAGATATTGATTTCTTTGCATATTTTATCCGGTGAATTCATGCTGATGGCGATACCGTTCACAAAATTGATTCATATGATTTACATGATTATTGTCCGTTTCAATGTGGCGGGCGAGTATAGTTTCGGAAATGCCACCAAAAACTGGTAATTTTGCAGGGACCGGAGAACCAGGATGTTCAGAAAAAAAAATACCGCAGGTGTCAACAGTGATGAAATACGGGCGATATTGGACGAAAAAAAGGCAAAAATGAAATTGTCTTTAAAGGCGTGTGCCCATTGCTCTCTTTGTGCGGAAAGCTGCTTTTTGTTTATGGGACATAACAAAGACCCGAAATACATGCCGTCCTATAAGTTTTTAAATTCAGTGGGTGTTTTATACAAAAAAAAAGGGAATGTCGACAAACAGGATCTGGGTGAGATGAGGGATCTTGTATGGGAACGGTGTGTGCTTTGTACCAGATGTTATTGTCCCATTGGTATAGACATCCCTGATATGCTGGCGCTGGCAAGAAGGATATGCCGCAGCCAGGGCGTTTATCCGCAGTATGATAGAGAATAAAAGAACGTGCAAAAAGGATTCAATAACATGGAAAACAACGATATGAAGTCAGCAGGTAATTTTGAGAAGATATTGCGGGCCGGACATTTTGCTTTCACAGGTGAGCTCGGGCCGCCCCGGGGGGCAAATGTTGATATCATCAAAAAAAAAGCAGCCCCGCTCAAGGGGATGGTGGATGCGGTCAACATTACAGACAACCAGAGAGCCATGGTTCGAATGTCCAGCTGGGCCACGGCGTTAGTTGTTATGAATGAAGGGATTGAACCCGTCTACCAGATGGTATGCCGGGATAGAAACCGTCTGGCCATGCAGTCGGATGTGACCGGTGCATATGCGCTGGGGCTCAGGAATATGTTATGTATTTCAGGGGATCATCAGCAGTTTGGAGATCATCCCAATGCCAAAGGGGTCTTTGATATTGATTCCATGCAGCTGATCGCAATGATCAAAAAAATGAGGGATGAAGGCAAGTTTTTAGGGGGGGCGGATATTGATACGCCGCCTAAAATGTTCATTGGTGCCGCCGCCAATCCATTTGCGGAACCCTTTGAATGGCGCATTCACCGTCTGGCCAAAAAAATGGCGGCCGGTGCTGATTTTGTCCAGACCCAGTGTGTATACAATATGAAAAAAATGAGGGAATGGATCAAACAGGCCAATGACATGGGATTGTCGGAAAAAGTGTATATCCTTGCCGGCGTGACACCCATGAAAAACATTGCCATGGCCAAATATATGAAAGCCAAGGTACCGGGTATGGAGGTCCCCGATGAAATTATCAGGCGCCTCCAGGGAGTTAAGAGAAATCAGGTCGCTGATGAGGGAATCAAGATCGCCTGTGAGCAGATAGAAGAGTTTAAAGAGACCAAAGGTGTGGCAGGCGTGCATTTAATGGCCATTGAGTGGGAGCATCGGGTTCCTGAAATTGCCGAAAGAGCAAACGTCCTCCCCCGGCCGAAGGTGTAACGGCCGTGAATTGACTTTTAAGTTGAATAATAGATTTCGTGAGAATATAATAAACACGGATTCCCTATCCATTCAATCATGGCTGAAGGATAAACAGCATATGCGGACAGAGTTGGAAAAGATGAAAAAAAAGCTTCAACAGTCCAATGCTTTTTTAAACAATTTGATTAAAAGTGCCGTGGATGGCATCATTGCCTCGGATATGACGGGTGAGATTCTGATTTTCAATGACGCGGCATGTGATATTTCAGGATATGCGGCGAATGAGGTGATCGGAAAACTCGATATCCGGAATATTTATCCCGATGACGTCGCAGCGAATATCATGAAACTGCTCAGAAGCGACGCGTATGGTGAAAAGGGAACCTTACGATCCTTCCGGACAAAGATTCAAAAAAAAACCGGAGAAAAAATACCCATAAGTATCAATGCCGCAATTGTATATGACGGCGACAAAGAGGTCGCCACACTGGGCTTTTTTCATGATTTAAGGGAAACCCTTGAAATTGAGGCGGAACTTGAGCGGACAAACACCCAGCTGCTCCAGGCGGAAAAAATGTCTTCCATTGGCGAACTGGCTGCAGGGGTGGCCCACCAGTTAAACAACCCGTTGGGCGGTATCACCCTTTTTTCCCAATTGGTTATGGAAGAGTACCCGCTGCCCGAAGGGGCCGTAAAAGGTCTTAAACGGATTCTTGACAATGCAAACCGATGCCGATCTATCGTCAATGAATTACTGACATTCGCAAGAAAGACAGACAATAAAATACACCCTCAGGATATCAAAGAGATATTGTCACAAACCCTTTCCCTGGTTGAAGACCAGACATTGTTTCAAAATATAAAGATTCACAGGGATTTTGATGAACCCATTCCCCTTGTGCCGGTTGACGTTCAAAAGATAAAACATGTGTTTATGAATATCATTTTAAATGCTGCCGATGCCATGGAAGGAAAAGGCGATTTGTCTTTATCCTGCTGGGTGTCACCGAAAAAAGACAAGGTGTTTGTTGAAATTGCAGACACAGGGCCTGGCATACCGGATGACATGCTTTTAAAGGTATTTGATCCGTTTTTCACCACCAAGGCACCGGGAAAAGGAACCGGGCTGGGATTGAGTCTGGCCTACCGGATTGTTCAGGACCATGGCGGAAATATTTATGCGGAGAGCACCGTGGGTTCAGGCACGGCATTTGTGATTGAATTGTTATTGTCACCACCGGATATGAAAGGACCGGGTCATGGCAGATAAGGAAAATATCCCCAAAATACTGGTAATTGATGATGAAAAAGATATCAGGGATGGGTGTGAATGGATTCTTTCCCGGATGGGGTATGAGGTGTTCTGTGCAGAAAATGGGCCGGACGGGTTACAGGTTCTTGAAAACGAAGATATTCATTTAGTCCTCTGTGATATTAAAATGCCCGGCATGGATGGATTTGACGTCCTGGCAAAGATCAAAGAACAGTTTCCATCTGTTCTGGTGATCATGATTACAGGCTTCAGCACCGTTGAAGCCGCCGTTGAAGCCATGAAAAAAGGCGCATATGATTTTATCTCAAAACCGTTTACACCGGACGGACTGAGAATCGTCATTAAAAGGGCATTTAAAACCCTGCGCCTGACGCTGGAGGCAAATGCCCTTAAACGGGAACAGCAGAAAAATCTGATTGATCTTGAAACAGAACAAAGCCGTATCCGTACGATTATTGAAACCCTGCCCCACGGCCTTTTGGTGACCAATACCCAGGGCCAGATTGTTTTGATGAACCCGGTGGCTCAAAAATGTCTCGACCAGGGCAAGGATAATTGTCTGGGTAAAAATATCGAGCGGTGCATTGAAGATAAAGGGTTGTGCGATTACATCATAAAAATTTCAAAAGGCCATTACAAAGCGGATAAGGATACTTCCCATGAATTTGTGTTACCGGATCAGCGGTATATCCTTGCCGAGGGCCGGCCGGTTTTAAACGAGGATGCCCAATGCATGGGGGCGGTGGTGACGCTTTCTGACATCACGGATTTGAAAATATTTGAACGGTTGAAACCCGAGTTTGTAGCCAAGGTGTCACATGAGCTTCGATCCCCTCTGTCTGTCATTCATGATCAGCTTGCCATGGTTATCAAGTCAAGTGATTCAGAAAAATCAGGTCAATCCGTTAAATCTGAAAACAACCAGTATCTGCTTGGCCGTGCCAGGGACAAAACCAGAAGCTTAATCTCTCTGATCGGTGATCTTCTTGATATCTCAAGGATTGAAGCCGGTAAAGAATGCCTGGACCCGGTCAAGGTGCATGTGGAAGACATTATCAAAAAAATCGTCGAATATCAGGAAGTCCAGGCCAAAAAGAAGAACCAGTCCATTGAGTTGAAACTGCCGGAGACTGAAACGCCCACACTGGTCTGCGACCCCTTATCGCTTGAAAGCATTTTTGGTAATCTGATCACAAATGCCATCAAATATACCCCGGAGGGGGGTAAGATATCCATAGAAATGGATATCAGAGACGAGAATGTCCGGGTAAAAGTAAAAGACAACGGGTTCGGCATTGAACAGAAACATCTGCCCAGGCTTTTTGAAAAATTCTACCGGGTGAAAGATGACAACACCCGTTTCATCAATGGAACAGGCCTGGGGCTTACCATAGTCAAATCACTGGTCGACTCTTTGAAAGGCAGTATTCATGTGGAAAGTGAGCCCGGCCACGGCAGCCTGTTTACGGTAATTTTGCCCTGCAATGCCAAAACCGGAGAAACGGAATAAGTCACTTTACGCTAAAAGCGATCTGATGCTCTCCAGGATCTCCTCAAATGATGCCGGTTTGGACAGATAATCATCAGCTTCCACATCCAGGGCCTGGGAATGGGAATACTGTGATGAGCTGACGTGGTCTGACACCGCAGTGAGTAAAATGATGGGGATGTCTGCATACCGGTCATCGTTTTTAAGCTCGGAACATACTGCAAAGCCATCTTTTTCCGGCATCATGATATCCAGTACAATGATATCCGGCGGGCTCTGCTTTACTTTTTGAATCGCTTCGACCCCATTGTAGGCAACTTCAACGGCATATCCCTCACTGTGAAGGTCTTGTTTAAGCATTGTCACAAAATCCGGTTCGTCATCAACGATTAAAACTGTTTGCTTGCCCATAATTTACCCCCTTTTTGCGATTATCCCTTAACAGATATTTTCATTAATACCATGCTGAAAATAATTTGTCGATATTGTCTGAAAATCGAGATCATATCGCGATTGGAGATTTAACCAGAACTGGGGAGACTGTCATTGGAAAGGAGGTCTGACCGAGGACGAAGGGTATAATTGGCATAAAGTCATGGATATTTGACACAAATATTGTAACAAAGTCAATGATAAAGTTTTCAATACTTGTAAAGTGGTCAGGTGTTTTAATGTGGTTCGTCCATAGCATTCTCCATCAATGACCACCGCTTCTTCGCAGTGCTATCTGCCAAGGACAGAACCATGTATAGTCCTTGATTTCATTATTATATCGCCGTCCATCCCGGAACAATACTGGCAAATTCCTGCTGAAAAGCCGGACGTCTGAGATTATCATTTTTGACTTTGGCTGCCAGCTTTTCCCATCTGCTTTCATCATTCATCACGTTGACCAGCATATGGCGAACTTTTGCCATTACTTCAGCCTTTCTTGTATATTCTTCTCTTTTGTGATTGGAAGAAAGATTACCCAGACCGGAAATATACCATTTAAGAATTTTTTCAGGGTACTGTTTTTCAAGTTTTTCTGCGATGCTTACATGCGGATCGCTGACAAAATTGTATTGTGGATAACTGCATTTTGACAAAAGATTCACAACACTGTCGTATTCTTTTCGATCCATATGGATTTTCATCTGCTCGGTTTTTCCGGTATCTTTCATTTTTTTCAGGAGTCTGGGTTCATACTCTTTCCATTCTTCCGCTGTACACGCGATTTTGAATTTTTTGTATTTATCAAGGGTTAAACGATCTGTCGCCTGATCAAACTGAAGTTCGTTCCAGGTCGTCCGGTCACCCGCCTCCTGGGCCCGTTCGGCCAAAAATGCCCGCAATTCATCCATCCGCCCTGTTGCCTTCTTAAGTCCTTTTTGGGCGATCTGAATCGATTTTTCCTTCTCTCCTGTTTCCCAGTAAAACTCAGCCAGATCATGGTAATCAGCGCCAACTTCCATATACTTCAACCGAAGCTCAAGGTATTTATCACGGTCCCCGATCTGCCGATAAATGTTGCGGGCATTGCGGGTTTGCCACTCATCATGCATCGCTTCCAGGCTTTCGGCAAGGTAACGCAATTCAGCAGCGGAATAACAGGCAGCATAAGCAAGCTCATCCAGTGCATCCACCGCCCCTGAATTTCCGCTTTTAATAAACGGTATAACAGAGTCGAGTATTTCACGTCGATACGTTTCATCGACCTTTTTTGAAGTCAGGCGCTTTGTAATTTCATACAGCAACTCCCACACCTGGTCTTCCACCCCATAAGGTCCGCCGCCATAAGCATCCAGATCCTCAAGATCGGGCAGCAGTTCAGCCCATATGGACAGGATGGCCTCCCCTTCCGACTGGCGTTTAAGCATCTTGGAAACAGCTGTATTTTTCTTTAAATAATCAAAGCACTTTCGACGTATCTCAGGATCATTTTCTGCTAGATTAAGTATCAGCTCTGAAAGGGCCTCTGCCGGTGCTGCTGTAATCAGTTTGGCCAGTGCCGTATCTTTTTTTGTTTTATTCTTTGCCATATCCGCCTTACCTTTTATCATTTCAGACATCATGATCCGTATTTCCACCGCAGATGGCGGGGTATAAATAATTTCCTGATTTGAATTTTTACCAGAACTTAATTTTCAGATAAAGCAATTTTTGCAAGATTATCCGCTGCGACGGATAATTTGGAAAAGCGGCACACATTTCAGCTTTTCACCAACCCCGGCGGCCTGTCCACCAAAAAATCTGCGGTCATCTCGAGATCGTATCGAGATTGGAGATTTAACCAGAACTGGGGGGACATACCGAAAAAACGTCCCACCGGAGAGCAGTATCTGCGGTAATTGATCTTTTACCATGCACAATTTCATTTATTCGCCCTGGAGGCACACTTATGTCTTTTGCCAAACGATACTGGCTGATTCCCATGGGCTTTAAAAATTCTTCAATAAGAATTTCGCCAGGATGTATAGGTGGAAGTTGTTAGCTCCCCGGGTACGCGACACCGAGCTCTATAGCTGCGTCATTGAGACGTCGATCATAAGTCCAAAGGAAAACATTGCCTATAATGGCAGAAGCTAACAAATGAATATCCACATATCCAAGGCCCCGCCCCATTAGTGAATTATTTTCGATAAATTCTAAAATTTCTGTAGCTTCAACAAGGGGTGCCGGGGGAAGTGCCTGGAGAAGCATCAAGATTTCTGCTCGATTGCCCAGGTTACCACAGGCCAACTCTCCAATTATAAATGGATGGCAGGCAACAAAGCCGATATTTAATTGAGAAATCAGTTCAGCATCAGATTCTCTGAAATGTTTGATCCAGACATTTGTGTCGGCAAGAATCATTTTTTATGACTCCGATCTTCGACGTCTCGGCATCCGGATTTTTTTTTCGCTTCCCCCGAGCGCAGCTAAACGCTTACTGCTCTCCAGGCTGATCAAGGCTTCAAGCCCCTTACGAACAAGAGATGTTTTTTCTTTTATTCCAGTTAGTTTAGATGCTCTCTCAACAAGGTCATCATCGATATTTAATGTGGTTCTCATTTTTTTAACCTTTCTTGTTATATGCATCAACAATACATATTGGTATGCATTTTTTAGATGGAAAATGCAAGGATTTTTGAGGAGAGCTAACGTGGCCGGCCACTTTCCGAGCCAGGGCTCAAGTCTTCGGACAAGTCGGGACCAAGGCAGAGTCAGGGGCAGAGTCAAAACAAGTCGCAGGGCAAGTCGCAGGGCAAGTCGCAGGGCAAGTCAGAAGCCTGCTGATGGCCATAAAAGGTGAGCAGAGTAAGAAGTAACTGATGGCTGAAATACCGTCTCACAGATAAAGGACGCGCCATGTTGCGGCAGAAAGGCAGTCATGAATAAACAGACGGCCCAGCTGCTGGAACAGCACTTCGACACCGCCTTTGCCGCACCCGACGGCATCGCCAAACAGACAGAAATGTTGAATGCCGTTATGGCAAGGGTGGGTGGATGATGAATTCTGTTTATCGACCGCCATACATCCTCACTCCGGCGATTGTGAATCTGGTTGCCGGGATCAGCGAAACCATCGGCCGCTACACCGTGCTGGCCGAACAGAACCCGACCCAGCGCTATCGGTGACCGGGAGAGGCCGGCGCTGGTTCGACCATGGAAAAATCAGACAACTTAAGAACCAGTACACTGGAAAAGCAGCCCGGTAAATCAGGAAACGTCACCCCATAATCTGAATTTTCATCTTTGTGGATAACCACCGGGTATTTCATAGTTTCACCTCCATTGCCAACCCGCCTGCCGGTAAAGACTTCGAAGTGTTCCGACAGGGAGATCCTTCTTTGGATGGGGAACAGTCACTTTGCCAGGGTCAACCTGGACTTGACATACGCAATCGTGTGGATTAATATAGCTATTATTATCCATGCTATGGAGGTGCGCCATGAGAACAATCCAGATGACCCTTGATGACGATCTTGTCCAGGTAGTTGACCGTATTTCAAAACAGCTTGGCACAACCCGGTCGGCGTTCACGCGAAAGGCACTTCGTGAGGCTCTGTCTCGCTATAATGTTGAGCAGCTGGAGCAAAAGCACCGGCAAGGCTATGCGAAGCAACCGGTTGCGGCGGACGAGTTTTCTGTGTGGGAAGAAGAGCATGCCTGGGGGGATGAATGAAACGGGGTGAAATTCGCTGGTACAAGTTTGTAAATCCTGATAAAAAAAGACCGGTGCTTATCCTTACACGAAATTCCGTACTGGAATATCTTGGTGAAGTCACCGTGGCACCTGTGACAAGTACAATCCGTGATATACCGTCCGAAGTGTTTCTTTCGGCTGCTGACGGCATGCCCCGTAATTGCGCTGTCAATTGTGACCATTTGCAGACGGTTTCCCGAGGGAAAATCGGCGCTCTGATTACCGCCCTTCCTCCGGCCAAAATGGTTGATGTCGGACGGGCTATAAAATTTTCACTCGGATTTTAAAGAGTCAGTGGCACAACGGAGCAACAGCTGGCCATTGAGAACAACACGCTTTCTGTTAAACAGCTCACCGATTAATTCGGTCCTGGGAGATGCTTAGGTCGTGCCTTTAGCCCGTCTGGGCAGGTTATGGGATTTTCAGTGCGGCCCCGCCGTCAGCATGATTTTGTTGATGTCGCAAGTTATGGCATGAGTCTGTCACAAGTTTTTGTCACAAGATGCCGCAAGTTCATGCCTTCAACCGATAGACCAGCTGATTTGTGGCGCCTTCACTGGCGATCAGTTCTTTTTCAATCATTGTTTTGAGATCCCGCTGTAAGGTGCGCCGATTTACCTCCGGACACAGTGCTTCATAATTCTGGATCGTCAGCCTCTCATGTTGAAGCAGGTATTCAATGGCTTTGGCCTGCCTTTCGTTCAGAAGGTGTTTCTGTGTCAGCACATCCCGGCGAATGACCTGTTCGCCGCGCTCTTTGACCTCAATCATCTGGGTTTCCAGGCCCGTGATATAATAATCCAGCCATCCCGTCATATCCATGTCGTTTTCACGAACGCTTTGGATTTTTTTATAAAAAGTCGGTCTGTTACGGTCATAATATTCACTGATGGTGAACAGCCGTTTGAAATCATACCCGGCCCTGTACAGACAGAGGGTTGACAACAACCTTGATACCCGGCCATTCCCGTCAAGAAAGGGATGAATATGGACCAGCTGGAACTGGGCAATCCCGCTGATTAAAACGGGGTGAACCTCAAGATCCGAATTCAGCCATGTGACCATTTCAGACATCATGATTGGTACTTCCACGGCAGATGGGGGCGTATAAATAACCTCGCCCGTGGATGAATTGGCCACATAATTTTGAATCCGCCGATAGTTTCCCGGATCAGCTTTGCCGCCTCGAACTCCCTCCACCAGTTTTCGATGAATTTCCCGTATCATTGCTTCCGTAATGGGATCTCCGCTGTCCAGGCATTCGGATACAAATTCAAACGCAGACCTGTAGTTCAATAACTCCATGGTATCATCCGGATCGGCTCCGGGGACCGTTTCACCTCTCCACAATCGTTCCGCCTGATCCAGCGTCAGCCTTGTCCCTTCGATATGGGTGGTATGATGGGCCTCTTTGATCAGGGCCTGGTTTCCCATATCCCTGACCCAGTCGTCGGATAACCTGGCGGCCTCCAGAAACCCCCGCGCACGCTCAATCCGGGTGATGGCGGATGTCATGCGGTTGGTGATAGTGAATATCGGGTTGAATCCTGTCATGGATTACTCTCCCCAGAATTGCCTGAACAATCCATCAAGGGCGTTGAGGTCTTTGTTTTTAAATTTTCGATTTCCATATTTGATTTACTATGACCAGAGTCTGCGTTCTCGTGCGTGGTATTCCATGCTATCAAATCTTGGCTCATTGGTGATTCACGAGGCTTCAAAAAAGTCAGAATCGATCTCCTTCACTTCGTACTGACTGTGAACCTGAACGCCGACATTATACTCATACATGAGATCAACAAGTCGCTTTCCGTCCACAAGAATAATCGTATGATGCGCCTCGCGGGCTTTCTTTATTGCCTTTTCATCAAAGCTGCTCGTTGTCACGAAGACGCCTTTTCTTGTGTCTCCACTCATCGCGCCGATGAAATTACGCATGTCGGTTTCCCGGACTTTGTTGTCAGTGTACCGTTTTGCCTGGATGTAAATCTTTTCCAGTCCAAGTTTGTCTTCGTCAATCACACCATCAATGCCGCCATCTCCAGTCTTAGACGTCTCGGTGAAGTCTCCATATCCCATTCTCTTCAGCAGGATGAGAATGACCTTTTCGAAATAGAAAGGATCCAATTCTCGCAGCTTTTCCAGCAATTCAGATTTTGCCTGGCCTTCAATTTTTGAAAAACCTGCGTCTATGAGATCCTGTGGAGATTGTTCTGTGGCAGGTGGCGCTTCTCCTTGTCTGGTCTTCTCGTCGGCGTAGAAGTCCATCAAGTTGGATTCAAGATCTCCCAGCGTTATTCCCCGGGTGCAGGCTTCCTTCCCTTTCTCCGTTATCTCAACCATACCTCGTTTGGGATAATGAACAAGACCGCCCTTCTTGAGATAGGACTTGCCCCACGCAATCCGGTTTTCAATCAGAATCTCACCACTCTTTGTCTTCTGCTGCAGCAAATCCTCAGGCAGATTCGAGTAATACTGTTCCTGGACGCGCTTCAAAAGTTCTCGATGGCGAAGGACCTCTCCCGTCCGCAATATCTTTAAAATTGGCATGAAAGTTTCATTGAACTTCGGTATTTCCATCTGTTTCATCTCCTAACGTTCGCATAACCGGCGGGTAATTGAGCGCAGCGAAATTACCAGTTCGCGTTGATGCGATGGTTGTGTGCCGGGCACGGCACACGTTCTTAAAAGTGAGCCAAGGTTACCATCCTTTTGATAATTTTGGCAAGTCTTAGACCCAGCCCGATGGAGGCGAAGGGTGTAGCGGCAAGCAACAGGGTACCGGTGACGGTGCTTCGGGAGGAAGCTGCCCTGCCGAGGCTGGGTGCCGCAAAGGTACGGGGTGACGAACAGAAATCGAGTCAGGCGTGCATTGTGGGACGAGCCTGCAACACAAGGCAAAGTCCTCTATCCATCTCAGGCAATGTCCGTATACTCGGCATCCATGTATCGAAAGACGTGTGTTTACCCCGGGAGATCTGCCACGCTGTCCGTTGTCCGGACTGACCGACTCGAAAGGGGAGGCGAGCGTGTGGCAGAAGTCAGCAGAGGGCATAGTATTCGGTGGAAACGAGCCGGGCCTCCCTCAATGAGGGAGAAGTATACCCGGAGGACTCACCCCGATGAAGGCCTGAACGGTGCCCGACTCGAATGGGACGGGTAAATGATAACGACAAGTAGGAGGAGCGTACTTATGAACATACGGCCACAGCAGATGGAAATGTTCACAGCGTTGCACCTGGCCGAACGTCTGGGGGCGAACGACCGGCTACTGGAAATAATCCTTGAACGCCGGAATATGCTCAGAGCCTTGAAACAGGTCCGCGCCAACAAAGGAGCCCCCGGAGTCGACAAGATAACCGTCGGCCAAATCGGCGGATACCTGAGACGGCATTGGCCCAAAATCAAGGAGGCTTTGCTCAATGGGAGCTACAAAACCTTGCCGGTAAGGCGCAAAGAAATCGACAAACCGGACGGCGGGGTCCGTTTACTCGGAATCCCGACCGTCTTGGATCGGATCATCCAACAGGCTGTCGGCCAGACTCTGGAACAGATCTGGGACCCGACCTTCTCTGATTTCAGTTATGGATTCAGACCCGGAAAGTCGGCCCATGACGCGATCCTGCAGTCGAAACGATACCTGTTGGACGGATACACTTATGTTGTCGACATGGATTTATCGAAGTTTTTCGACAGGGTGAACCACGACAGGCTGATGAGTCGCCTGGCATCCAGGATAAAGGATAAGCGCGTATTGAAACTGATACGCGGATACCTCAATGCCGGAACGTTGATCAACGGCGTGGTCACCTATGCGCAGAAGGAACGCCCCAGGGCGGCCCGCTCTCACCACTGCTTTCAAATATCGTCCTGGATGAACTGGACAAGGAACTGGAAGCAACAGGGCACAAATTCGTCCGATACGCCGACGACTTCAGAATCTATTGCAAAAGCCGCAAGGCGGCCGAGCGGGTGTACACCAGTATCACGAGGTTCTTAACCGTCAGACTTAGGCTGAAGGTGAACGAGGAGAAAAGCGAGGTCAGTCGACCCTGGCTGCGAAAGTTTCTCGGATTTACCTTCTTTCACATGTACGGGCAGTCCAAAATTAAGATTCATGCCAAAACCATCGAACGGTTCAAGCAGCGAATCCGAGAACTGACCGACCGCAATTGTGGTAAAAGCCTGGAGCAGGTTATCAAAGAGCTGAACGGGTACCTCAGGGGCTGGTGGAATTACTTTCGCCTCGCTGAAGCCAGACACAAACTGAAAGCGTTGAAGACCTGGATAATCAGGCGTCTTCGGTGTCTGGTCTGGAAGCAGTGGAAGAACCCCCGGACCAAGGTACGAAACCTTGAAAAGCTCGGTATCGACCATGAACATGCCATGACTTGCGGAAACGCCCGCAAGAAATACTGGCGGATGAGCAGGGTTAAATGGGTTGCTTACGCAATGCCGGGGCAGTATTTCATCAACAAAGGATTATATCTTCCCGGTAACTAACTTTCCTGATCAGCCGAACCGCCTTGGTACGCGATCCGTATGCCGGGTGGTGTGGGAGGGGGTAGCCGCGAGGCTACTCCCTATCCCCATAGCCTTTTGTTTGAATGATATATGGTGTCGATACGATAGTTTTGATATCAGGTAATGGATACAGTACCTTACATAGCATCGTCACCGGAATATTTATGTGCCTTTGCAAGGCTGGAGAAATTATTTCAAGAGCCTGCAAATTAGCGAGGAAATATTCGTTTTGAGGAAGTAGCGAATATGTTATTTCTCCAGATTTGATTTCATAAAATTGATTTAAGGCAGTTTTTGAATTTTTGTTTTCCCCCCATTGTCCAATAGACAATTCACCCTCAACCCAATAATTCCCAGGCACCATTCCTACTTCCAAGCTGTGTGTGGATTTTGGATATTGTTCAAGGGATTTTCTTGTAGCCTTGAGCATAACTTGATTTGACGCGGTATATTGCTTTGTAACTTGGCTATGAAGCTTCGATTTCAAGAAAGAAACTCCTGCCTGCGCATCCATACCTTCATTTTTAGAAATGACAGTACTTGGTGCCACGCCAGTTTCCTCTTCGTATTTCTCTGATAAGAAATCTATATCTAAATATAGAAGATTGTCGTATTTCATAATTATTTTTCTTTTGGCAATAGAACCTTTAATTCATTAACAATTTTTATATATTGACTTTGAAGGTCATTTACTTTTTTGTTGTATGTCATTAACGAACCTGATGGTGATTGGGCAAGAGAATGTAATTGAGAATACACCCCATAAAGTTCAACGATTTTTTTGTGAGCTTGAGGATACGGTTCATTTGGTTGATTTAATTTTTGAAGAAGTTCTTCTGCGAGTTTCTTTGACTCATCAATTTTTCTAATATCACCGTAAAGTTCAAATTTTCTTCTTTGTTCTCTGATATCATCACTAAAATCAGAATTATACTTATCCTCTATTGCTTCACGCCATACTGTTGAATATTGCTCACTCATCTCAACACATTTTATTGTCGACAAAGCCATAATAGAGTTGGCAAGTTTTAGATTTGCAATATATTCACTGCCATACTTGCTTTTGCTATAAAAAAAAGCACTTACACCTGTTACACATAATATCAATAGAGCTATAGATATTTTTTTCAGTGACGGCTTAAATAATTTTTTGATTTTATTTTTACTTTTTTGTTTAAAATGTTCCCTTCGTAATCTTTTCTCTTCATGCTGCTGTTTCGTGTTTTCATGTTTTTCTTTCTTTATTGCCTCTTGCTCTTTGGCTAATTTAGCTTCTTCTTTTCTTCGATTTTGTAACTTTTCGTACTTTTCATAGACTATGCCACACTTGGGGCATTCAAGCTCGGTTATAGCTTTTATATGACCACATTTTGGACATGAACGGTGGTAATTATCTGTTTTTTGGGTTGATGTCATTCAAACCTCTCTCATTTCGGCCTTTGGAAGGCTAACGCCCCGCATAACCGGCTGGGAAAAGCTGCATAGCGAAGCGGCGCGGCTTTTCCCAGTCCGAGTTAATGCGGATGTTGGGCCTTATTTGTTATAAAGCCAAGCTTCAGCTTTATTCATAGCCTCATTAGCAGAAGACGCTTTTCCGATATGAGACCAACCTCCCCATGAAACATAAACATCTCTATTGGACTGATCCCATTTTACTTCGTAGCTCTTACCTTTGCCTGATTTTACGCGACCGATTATCGTAGCTGCCATTTCAAACCTCCAGTCTCACTGATTATTCGAAGATAGATGATCAACAAATGGTTGAAGAACGAATTTCCTTATTAATTTCTTTAAAACTGGAACTTTGCTCAGAAAAATAGCAATTGAAGGAGATACTGTATAGTACACATTCACTAAAAATTTACCTAACTGAGATGGCAATAAAACGTTATCGCGGTAACTTCTCAATACAAGTACGTTACTGTCATTATACGATCCATAAATTTCAGTTGCCACAAAACAGCCAGACTTTTTAGGCGGGGGTGCATTCAAATCGCTTAACGGTTTCCCCGCTTGTGTAATTTCAAGCAATGGGCGTAACATGTGAAATAACTGATTCGAATTCTTGTAATGCTCCTGTTGGTCAACATCAAGATTATCAAAAGCATCCAAGGTTATTTTCGTGTATTTCTTTAAGTCCTCATAGGCATCGGTACCCGGATCTGGTTCGTTATCTTTATGTTTAAATGCATAGGCTGCTACTATAGTCCCCGCAGGCCAAATACGAGCAAATGGTTCTTCATCACAAGCCTCGAATTTTAGCGCCTCCTTGCAAAGTGAAATGGCTTCATCAAATTTATTCTGTCCAACCATCCTACTCGCATCTGCGACCATTGTTTCAAATTCTTCAGGTGTCATGTTTCCTCCTTTTTAGTTGTGTTGAGCAGATATGGTGGCCCAACGCCGCTTTTCAGCGGGCGCGGCTTTTTGCGATCCGCTGCAAAAGCTTTGTTATGCTACTTTCCAATATTCATTCAACGGTAAGAGAATGGAAGTGAGGTCTTAACCTCATCTTTGATATCGCTTTTTACTTGGCCCCAAAAGCTAATCCAGTCATTGGTGTTAGTTTTATTGATCACATTAAATTCTTCCTCAAAAATTGATACAAGCGTTTCCATTTTTTGTTGTGTTTTTTTAAACATCCTCTTGTTTAGCAAATATTGAATAGGAGATATAATAATTGCTAATATACAAAGGCCAATGAAAGCTAGGCCACCTGTAACTGAGATGATGGAAAGTAAAAGAATAGCAAGAAATGCATATCCGACAATTTTCATCGTAAAAACTTTCTTTTTCATTTCAATGCTTAAAATACCTTTTTTGAATGCCTCATTTAACGTATCTATATAGAATTCAGTTTCACTATCATTTTTATTCGTTATAGATACCCCAAAGTGATCTGTTTTTGGCTTATCACCTTTCTTTTCAATGGTAGATATTGTCAAAGAGATCCTTTGGGGATTTTTTTCTAAATAAAGCACTGTATTATCGATAATTTTTACTTTGTATTCTTCTTTAAAAAAAAGTTTTAACTCTCCCATAAGATTAAGTTGGCGAAGTTTTTTTTCAGCCATAATTAAAACCAGACGATTATCGATAAAGTCACAAATTGGTTCAAGTTTTTCAGAAATAGTTAGTTTAATCATGTGGCCTCCGCTATTCTTTTAGGTCTGGTTGTTTTGATAGAGAACTATTCAATAATTCTATGACCACAAATAACGGTTGGATTCAATAATGTCAATCGGTTACAACCTCAAAAATGCCATACTTGATCATTTCTTTATGATTGCTTTGCTCATTTTTGTTTTGACCGATAAGAAAGAAAAAATGACCAACATGCTGATAATCAAGCATCATGGGCTATATTACTTGATAGTAAAAATCAAAATTAAAGCTTGTAATGCCGGCCCGGTTTTGATAAAGTATTGCAAATACTCAGCTGGATTAGAGTATATTTGCAATACTTTATCAGGAGGTGCTGGTACATATGGAAACAACACCCGACCAGAAGCTGATTTCAGCCTTTCAGGAAAACAAGTGCTGGATGATCCAACCACTGGCCGAGCGAATGAACTACTCCATCCCTTCGGTTCGGCGGTTCCTGGCCAAAACCGGTTACTTCAGCAGTTTTTCCCACAATGGGAAATGGTACACCCTGGCTTCGATTCCCCGTTTCAGCAGCAAGGGTTTGTGGTTTTACCGGGATATCGGATTTTCAAGACATGGTCCATTGACCCACACACTGGTGAATCTGATCGAGAAAAGTACATCCGGGATGACAGCCGATCATCTGGGTCAGCTGCTTCGATGCCGCTGCCATGCTGTTCTGGTTCAATTGTACCGAAAGGGTCAGCTGCAAAGACAAAAACATGGCGGCTCCTATGTGTATTTGGCCGGCGATCCGATCAAAGCCGATGCTCAGAAAAAAGCGCTTCAAACCGAACCTGCACCCCTGCCGGCGGAGTTGGCTGTGCAGATCCTTGTGGCATTTATCCAGAATCCCGGTACAGATTTGCAACAGCTGGCCAAATCTGTTTTGCAAAAAACAGGGGCACGAATCAGCACTGCGCAGATTCAAATGCTTTTCGATGCACACGGGTTAAAAAAAAAGGCCTGAATTCCGAAGCCAAAGCCTGGCTTGCACTGCGCCAGAGTTTGATCCGGCTTTATCACGATACACTGCCGGGGGCATTGTTCCCGAAGCCGCCGGTCGTAAGGTTCCGGCCCGAAGAAAATCGCTGTTCCTGCGGCAAGACTCTTTTTGTCCAGAAAACCAGACGGAAAACTGTGTTTTGCATGACCGGTCCCTTTAAAGCCCATGAAACTCTGCACTACTGCCGGACATGCCGGCAGGTTCACCGATCGAAAGATCTAAGGAACATTGTTCCCAGGTGTTGCAATGTGGCCTGGGATGTCCTTGTTTTTGTGGGTAAAAGCCTTTTCCAGCGTTGCCTGACAATCGATCAGGTCTGCCATGAATTGAAGCTCAGAAACATTGATTTGAGCCATTCAGAAGTCACGTACCTTGGGCGAAAATTCATCATCTATCTCGCACTGGCGCACCGGCAGGCCACACCTCGCATTGAACAGGCCATGAACCGCAATGGTGGATACATATTGCACTTGGACGCTACTCATGAAGGAGATGCACCGGTACTGATGACCGGTATGGACGGTCTGAAACAGATTGTACTGGGCAATGTAAAAATCCCCAGCGAACATGCCGATCATATCGTGCCTTTTCTTGAGCAGCTTCAAAACAACTACGGAAACCCCATTGCCTGTGTCCATGACATGGGGACCGGTATCTGTAAAGCAGTAACCCAGGTTTTTCCCGGTATCCGGGACTTTGTCTGCCATTTTCATTTTCTGCGGGATGCCGGAAAGGATCTGCTCGAACCCTCTTACGGTCAATTGAGAAAAACCCTGCAAAAACATGCCGCCACCACCCGGCTGGGTGAAATGATCCGGGATCTTCTCCAGCGGATTGAAGCCCAAACTGTTGATGCGGGGCAACTGAAAAATGCCATCACAGAAGACCCTGCTGTAGAAAACATGAATCTGACATCTTTGGTTTCGATCTATTCCCTGTGCCTGTGGTGCCTGCAGGGCAAAAAAGAGGGAAACGGTTATGGATTCCCGTTTGATAGACCACTTCTGGCCTTCGCCCGCAGAATTGTGAAGTTGAACAAAAATCTTCCGATCATGCAGGATCAGGTCTCCCATGTAGACCGAGTCGGAAAACGGTTGTTTTGCAAGCTTAATACACTGACAAATGATCTCTGTGGTGATCCTAATTTCAAGCGATCTGTTGACGATCTTGAATGGCGGACCATTCTATTTGATGATCTCCGGGAAAAAATGCGTATTGCCGATCCTTCCGGACGGAACGGTTTGAATGATGAAGGATCGCACAAATCTATGAAAAGTATCCGAAAAGCCGTCCGCCGATTCCGTTCGAAACTTGATAAAAACGCCAGATATAAAAGAGATCTGCTTTGCCAAAAGCTGGCCAAACAGATCGACAAGTACGATGAACGACTGTTTGCAGATCCTATCGATATCGATACCCCGTCCGGAAAAATAACCATCCATCCCCAGCGCACCAATAATCTGCTGGAACAATTTTTTCGGGGTCTGCGCCGTGATCATCGAAGAAAAACCGGTGATAACTCCATGCGGCGGGTCTTGCATGCAATGCTGGCTGACACGCCCTTGATAAAAAATCTGAAAAACCCCGAATACATGCACCTGCTTCTGAATGGGAAGGAAAATCTTGAAGGACTGTTCGCAGATCTCGAAATCAATGGATATGAAGCAACCTCTTCAACTTCTCCTACCGATCGTGTATTGCCGGGCTTCAGGAAATTGATAAAAATAGACAATCTGCCGGAGAAAATTTATCTGGCTTTGGAGAAATGTTCATGATTCTACAAAATCCAACTGAATTTTGTGGCCATAGCAATAATTCAATAAGTTTCTCAAAATGAGATTGTCTGTCTTTGGTGTAAACCAATCGAGTTTCTTCGTTGCCATGTTGAATAGTTAAATGATTGAGAATAAGCTTTTTGTTCATGCTGATTTTATTAATTTGGGCCGGTTCAAAATTTATTTTTGGAAAACGATTCCCTTTCTTTGTCAAGAAAAACAACTCGTTGTCAATTTTGCATAAAAAACCTAACTTGTTTCTCGCAATTTTAGAACCTTTTCCTGAAAAGCAACGAACGCAAAAGTTCCCACCACCAGAAAAGAGTTCGTTTGTGATGATTTTATTGTATTTTTCAGGAACTATATCTGGCTGGATTGTTAATTGGACGCCTGGTTTTTTAAGTACAATAGCTCGCCATAACGCCATGATGCCAAGGAGCTCCATTCTTAAGAGGCGAAATATTTTTGGGGCAAAATATACAAAACCAATCAAGAATAATACGGATACAACAAGAACTACGGCTGGATGCTTCAAGGCCAACCAAGCACCACAAATGACAGCAACATCTTCAACGATGCTTAATGCCCCATTACTCAATGGCTCAGGGCTATGGTTGGCTGCCAACCTAATGCTTGCTTTAGTTGAGTGTGAAGAGAGTGCTATGCCACCGCAAAGCAAAAATATTGATATTTCTATTATTGGGTCAACCGTTCCAATTGCTTTAATGCCTATTACAGCCGCCCCAATCGGGCGGATAAAAGTGTGAATGGAATCCCAAAGGCTGTCTACCCAAGGTATTTTATCAGCGAAGAATTCAAGTGTGTAGGCTATTCCTGCGGCAATAACTATATAAGGGTGTGCCAAAACCGTCAGGGCCTCTAAGTGTGGCGGAAGAGTGATAAGGTCATATCTTACACCAAGGCCGACTGTTAAAACAGTTGCATAAAGGTTAATTCCTGCCACCAGTGCAAGCCCCAATGAACTACCAAGCAGGTTTATGATCTCCATCCTTTCCCTCCGCTTCAAATGCCAGGTTCATTTTTTAATTACTATAGCAAACGTTCAGTTGAGCGGTGATCACATAGCCAAAAAAATGCCGAATCGCATCCGTTCGAACTGATTTGTTACATTAACCGGGTCGAAGCCCGGACGTTTGGTTCCTTGGTGTAAAGTAAAAGACGCCAACCATTCATTTCCGGATTTGACTGTAGAAAGTTGGTTCCATCCTCTACCATATTTGTAATATCCTTTGCCTTTTGACTGCTTTTCTGGTCGATTCTGCATCCGTATTGCTCAAAAATCCTGTTGATATCTTTGTCTGGGCACAGTCCACCTATGTGATCGCAGAGGCTGTATTCGGATTTAAAACTGATCATGATAGTTCTCCCAGGCTATGTTGTATCCATTACAGCAGCAGGGTCTGCCAGGTCGGTTTCATCAACAATGACGTTCCCGCGGCCATCTATGATCAGGACGGTTATCATATTGCCTTGTTCGCAGTGCGGACATATCCGGTTTTCTTCCGGTGGGGCCGCAGGCTTTGAAGTTTCAACTGCCAGATCCCGACGAATGGATTCAATGTTGGTTCTCGCCTTTCCGTTGGCCAGGAACCCGTAATACCGGATGCGGTGAAAATGTTTGGGCAGCACATGATACAGGAACCGCTCCATGAAGGTCATCACAGGCAGGGATGTGATTTCCCAACGGGCATCTTTCTTCGTGTTCTTGAACCAGAATTCGATGTTGCCGTCTTTTTCGGCAATGATCCGGTTATTGCTGATGGCGCACCGGTGGGTGTATCTGCCGATATACTTGACCACTTCTTCGGGGCCTTTAAAGGGCGGTTTGGAGAAAACCACCCATTCCAGGGGGATTTCATGGTACAGCCACTGGCTGAAGGTGTTGGGATCTGCAAGAAAACTCAAGTTGTCCGGGAACTTAAGCTTATGGTGGATCTCTTTCAGTCCCTCCAGAAACTTTGCCCTGAATACGTTTGACAATGCCGTTACCGGGAACAGAAAACTGCTGTGGTATTTTGGTTCGACCCAGTGGCCGTCAGGGGCGATTCCCCCTGCGGTTGTGATGAAATGGACATGGGGATGCTGCCACATCTTTCCGCCCCAGGTGTGCAAAAGTCCGTAAAATCCTATGGTGGCGCCCAGACGTTTGGGGTTGTGTCCGAAGTCCAGCAGTGTTTCTGATGATTTTTCAAACAACAGGTCATACATGACTCGCCGATTATACTGGCAGATGGGGTTGAACTCATGCGGTAGTGTAAAAACACAATGGTGATACGACACAGGCAACAAATCATTGCTTCTTGCATCAACCCATCGTTTCTGGGCAATATGGTTGCAGCCGGGACAGTGGCGGTTCCGGCAGGAGTTGTATCCTTTTTCCATGTGGCTGCAAGTGTCGCAAACCTCCCAGTGGGTGCCGAACTCACCGCATCGGCAATGCTCAATATCGTACATGACCTTATGCTGCCGTGGATGGAGTCGGTGTACCGATCGAAATTGATTACCATGTTTCCTGAATATATCACCAAGGTTTGGGCTTGATTGAAGCTTTTCCGGAAGTTGTGTATGGCTGCAAAGCGTCGTCATAGGTTATCGGAGCCCAAAGCAGAGGAGATAAGGGGGCAGCACGGTGCAAGAATTATGACAGGCGTGGCAGTTGCGTCTTTTTGCAAATGACATGACTGGCGAAATTCTTGCGGGAGGGCTGCCCCCGTTCTCCGGTAAAGTTATCTCCATAGGTGTTTAAAAGCTTTGTTTTTCAAACGTTTAAAATTCTGTATAGCCTTTAAAATAGGCGATGTCCGCCGACTAGGCTTAATGTAACAAGTTGTTGAGCTGATCTGGATATCATGATTTTTCCAATAACAAACTGGATAACAAAAGAATTTGAAGCAACTCCAGATCTGTATACCGCCTTAATAGCTGATTTGATTCCATATCAGATGTCTTTTCTCAGGTAAAGCAATTTTAATTTTAAAAATATCATACGCACTCTGTTCATTATTCACAGACATTTCCACCGGCATGGGAGACTGAACCTGCATCATGCTTTCCCCTGCTGGTTCAGAATGATCACATACCGGCTGGTAACGCCCAGGATATCTCGTTTCTGCATGGCTGAAACGATGCCGGGGCTGAAGCGCTGGGAGGACAGGGGGGCCTGGATGATATGGGTGTGATACCATCCTGTTTTGTTCAGGATCTCCAGGTAATCGTCGATGAGGATGCCGCCCTTGTGTGTTTCAGCCATTGCCGGGGTGTTCTGAAAATCCCGCCAGTCTGCATTGATAAACGCCAGCCGGGTCTTTTTTTTGACATGTTTTTTCATTCGGGCAAAAAACGCCGCCAGAAAATCCAGATAATCGTTTCTGGACAGTCCGGAAATGCTTTTTTCATCATACTCCCCGGCTTTTTTATCAAAGTAGGGCGGATCAAAAATGACCAGGTCTGGTTTTCCCTTGGCGCTCACAGGCCAGGACAGCCCTTGATCCGAAGAGATCTCCCAGGTGAAGGGTTCGATTTCCGGGCGGGTATCGGGCCGGTCCTCCATGTCGAATGCCCAGCACCGGCGGTTCATGGCAAGGCAGGTGTCCGGGGTCACGCCGCCCCCGGCCATGGGGTCCAGGACCAGGTCCCCGGGCTGGGAAAAATAGCGCAGGATATGGGCGACCAGCTGGGCCGGGATTCGGCCGGGCCAGTCATCCCCGAACCGGTCGTCACAGTCATTGAATTCCCACTGGTCCCAGGTCCGGAATCCCCAGCCAAGTGCTTTGAACCGGTCATGATCATTTTTGCCCTCCAGGGCCAGGGACCAGACCAGAGGCTCGGGCCAGCCGTGCTTTTCAGCCACCTGGGCCACGGTGAATCCCCGGGATAAATCGGCATTTAGGAGATTTGGCAATGTTGCCAAATCTCCTAAATGGTTATGTATCGTTTTCTGATTCAGGCCCAGCCGCTGTGCCATCCGGTCCTGGGGCATGCCCAAGTGGTGCATGCGGAATATCTTGATGTCCGTGTCCATCTGGGTGGCGGCACGAAGATCGGCGATGTAGCCGTCCACAGTTCGTCTGGCCCGGCCGACAGCCTTTCCGATCTCCGCAGAACTGAGGCGGGGGTTTCCTGAATATGCCCGGCGGGCTGTGTCCCTGGCTTCTTCTTCTGTCAACTGTTTCGGCCCGATGGCTTTGGCTGCTGCATACAGCAGGGGATCATCCCCGGCCAGATCTTTGATAATGACAGTGACCATTTCCACGCCTGTTGCCTTGTAGGCGTGCCATCGGTGTACCCCGTCCAGATGGCGGTAGAAACCGGGTTTGTCAGGAAAGGGTTCCACCTCGATGGGATCAAAGGCAATCCCATCCCGGATGTTTTCGGCAAATATGGCCACCCGCCTGTGATCGACTGCTTTTCTGGGATAAATCGACTCATCCAGAATGATGGAAGAAAGAGGAATTTGTGTCGATGTCAGGGCCATGACAGGTTATATCAACCTTTTAGTTTTATTGGACCTTTTTACCAGGTTGTTTCGCTGATTTGATTCCTTATCAGATGTTTTTAGTCAGGTAAAGCAATTTTATAAATATCTTTTGGGACCTTATATGAATAAACAATAGTTTCTTGAGTTTTCACGCTGGTATAATAGAAACAACATTGACTTTCTACGTTTTCATGTTAACATCAGTACCTGATTTTGATAATGGCAAGGAGGCTGCGTTTATGAAACGGCTGGCTGCAAAACAGATTCTCGAGTGGAAAGATGCGTCACGGCGCAAGCCCCTGATCATTCGAGGGGCGCGTCAGGTGGGTAAGACCTGGCTGGTTGAAAACGTTCTTGCCGGACAGTTTGACCGGTTTGTCAAAATCGACCTTGAAAAAAGGCGTGATATCCATACCCTCTTCGAGGACAATCTTGATCCTGAAAAAATTCTGGTCTATCTGGAATTGGAAGCCGGCAGAATTATTCCCGGTAAAACACTGCTGTTCTTTGACGAGATTCAGGCCTGCCCGCGGGCCATCATGGCCCTGAGGTATTTTTACGAGCAGATGCCTGAACTGCATGTGATCGCTGCCGGATCACTGCTGGAGTTTGCGTTTGGCGACATATCCATTCCCGTCGGACGGGTCCAGTATCTATACATGCATCCCATGACATTTTATGAATATCTCAATGCTGTAGGCAAAGAACCGATGGCGGAGTTTATACGCAAATCTCCGTCTGAAGTGGACCCGAAAATTCAGAAAAAGATCCTGAATGAATTGAAGATCTATTTTTTTGTCGGGGGTATGCCTGAATGCATCAAGACTTACCGTGATGCCGGCTCGATGATCGAAGCATTTGCTGTCCAATCGGAAATTCTTGATTCATATCGCGATGATTTTTCCAAATATACGCCGAAAATGGATATTACCTGCCTGGATGCGGTGTTTCTGAATGTTGCCCAAAATATCGGGCGGCAGTTGAAATATACCCGCCTCAATGCAGGACATTCCGGGCAGATGAATCATAAAGCGTTTGATCTGCTGGTAAAGGCAGGGCTCATTCACAAAATTCCGGCCTGCGATCCCACGGGACTGCCTTTGGGAGCCACAGCCAATCACAAGAAATTCAAGGCCACCATGCTGGATATCGGGTTGTTGCAGCGCATCTGCCAGGTTCCCGTGGAATTGGAATTCAGACAGGAAAATCTTTTGGCCATGTATCGCGGCCTCCTCGCAGAACAGTTTGTCGCCCAGGAAATGCTGGCCGGAAAAGATGGCTCCGGACTGTATTACTGGGCAAGGGATGCCCGGAGCAGCAGTGCCGAAGTGGACTATCTGGCGGTACGTCAGGGAACGATTTATCCCGTAGAGGTGAAATCCGGCGCCGGCGGAAGTTTGAAAAGCCTTCATCTGATGCTTGAAAAATATCCCCACTGCCCTGAGGGAATTGTGCTTTACAGCGGGATTTTCAAAAAGCTGCCGGAGCAGAAACTGACATTCATGCCTTTGTATTGTGCAGCCGGGTTGGAATATAAAATATTATCTTGAATTTCCACAAATCAATGTGTGAAATTAAAGGAGGTGATCAGTATGGCGACGCACTTATTCAAAAGGGATACAAGGCTCAAATACTGATTTTTTAATTTGCGCCATGGCCAGCAGGGGGATGACATCTTCAGGCAGATCGCCGGGTTATTTCCATGCAGCCTGCATCCGGTCCAGTTCCTGGATCACTTTTTGGTCCAGCGGGGCCGGCCGGTGTTTCATTTTTTCAATGGTCAGCTCCTGGAGCCGCTGTTCCATTCTCTTCTCCCCCTTGCCTTTCCATTTTTCATAAATGTCGCGTTCAAACAGATCCGAGTACTTGATCTCCCTGAAGTGGTCCATGGTATGCTTTTCCTGGAGATAGTGACCGCCCGGTCCCACCTTGTGGATCACATCCAGTGCAAGGGTTTCCCGGGTGATGGGAATGCCTTTCATGTAGTGCTGGACGGAGGTGACAATGTCATTGACCAGTACCATGAATTCCGGTGAAACCAGGTTGCCGTGATCCATCCAGGAGCTGCAGTCATGGACCAGGCCGGATCCTGCGGCCGCTGCGCTCAGGCATTGAAAGGCCGCTTCCGCGCCTGCCTGGGCATCACAGAACTTGGCATCCGTGGCCCCTGCCGTCCCGAAAAAGGGCAGCCGGTAATGCTGGGCCATCTGGGCCAGGGCCGCGGTCATCAGGCTCAGTTCCGGTGCGCCATAGGAGAATATGGATGTCCGCATGTCCATGATGGTTGTAAAGGCCCCGTAAATAAACGGGGCACCCGGCCGGGCCAGTTGATGGATCACCAGTCCGCTCAATGATTCTGCACTGGCCTGAACCAGTATTCCGGCAAAGGTGGCCGGGGCGGATCCACAGGCCTGGGGGGCAGGAAAGTTGATCAGGGGAATCTTTTTTTCCGCGCAGAAAAGAATCTTGTCCACGGCAGGATCATAGTACACCAGGGGCGAGATGGGTTCTGAGTAGTGGACCAGGCAGGGGGCATTTTCAAATGCTTCCTGTCCGCCGCACATCAACAGGGCCATCTCATGGATATCTTTGACACTGTTGGTGTCCTTGCAGCAGAAAACCAGGGGCTTTTCACAGTACTGCAGCGTCTGCCGGGCCACCACGCGGTCGGCAATGTCTGCATCCACATCATCGGCCATGCCGATGGTCATGCACCAGTCAAATCCGGGCAGTGCATCACAAAGCGCTGCCGTTGTTTCCACATGGTCGCTGTTGAAGCGGGTGCGCTCATGGGTGACGGGATCCATATAATCGATGCAGTCCAGGCTGGGACCAAAATAGGATTTGTCCCGTTCCAGGGTCACCGTTCTCTCTCCGGTCCGTTTGCCGAGAACCACCCGTTTCGGGGCCTTCCGGATGGCATCCTCCACCAGCCAGGACGGAATTTTTACCCGGTCCCCATTAACGGTTGCCCCGGCATCCGCCAGAAGTTCCAAAGCCTTTGGATGGGTCAGCTTGATCCCCGTTCGTTCCAGAACATCCAGGGTTGCCATATGAAGCTGGGCGATCTGATCGTCGTTAATGACTTGAAGTCTGGGTTTAAAGTAAAGCTCATCTGTAAACATACCCATTTTTTTCTCCTTTTCCCATCATTAAAATGGCCAGAAACTGTTGTCCTCCCAGATCCGCTGATTCAGATCTTCCTGGAGGGTCAGCAGCTTTTGCAGATGGGTCTGTTCCCAGGATGACAGCCATTGATAGAGCTTTTTTTCCTCTGGATCCGTGGTGGCGTCAGCCCGTTCCCCATACAGTTTGACCGCTTTTTGTTCAAACGCCACCGCGGCCGTGATGGCGGTCGCTTCAAATCCGGCCGTGTTGATTTTGTTCTTCAGGTCCTGACTGAGAATGGGCGGCGGCGTGTCTCCGGTCCCGTTGGCTTCATACCCGCCGGCCGCAAATTTACCGCTCTGCATGATGGATTTGAACTGTGCCTCCAGCATTTTCATGTGCTGGGCTTCCTCGGTTGCCAGGTCGTCGAAAAAACGTTTGACTGCCTCATCCTCCGCCTTGTCCCGGGCGGTCTCATACAGGCTTTTGCCCTGACGTTCCATCAGAAAGGCGCTTTTAAGGATATTCAGTGAATTTGATTTTTCCATGGGGGCGATCTCCTGTTACGTTCCGTTTGAACCGGTTACAAGTTGTGTTCCGTGCCGTCAGATTCTTCTTAACATCTTTCATCGGGGCATTCAACTTCAAAAGCCGGGACAAGGGTCCTGTCTGAGAATTTTCCTGAAACGGTTGAGAGAAAACTCGCAAGGTCGAAGTTGTATATTGCCGCTACATCACGGATCGTCATGAACAGAAAAGTACAGCAGATACATTCGTTGGCCTGTTCGTCAAATGATTTGAATACGGCAATCGTGTTCTGATGGGTGGATACGATATCAAAAATGGTCATATCCGGATGGATGTTCATGTCAGATTTTTCGGGTATAGGTCCCTCCACTGAGAACAATCTCTTCCAGCACCTTTTCGATCAGGGCCGGCAGCCGGGACCGGATCAGGGGTGTCAGGTTTTCATTAAGGGTGTTCAGGTTTTGGGGCTCGATCCCAATGATGGTGGTTTCCGGCACATGGTCCAGGGCCTGGCACAGGGTCAGGGCTTCGATGAGGTCCACCTGGTGAAGGGAGTTTTTGGCCAGGATCCGGTGGGGGATGTCCTGATGTTCCAGGCGGTGGAGGTCCCCGGGCCGGCCGTGGTTGATGACGGTATCCACCACAATGAGGCGGCCGGCCTGGGAGATGATCCCTAAAAGGTTGATCCCCAGAACCCCGCCGTCCACTATGGAGACATTGTCGGAAAAGTCATAGCCCTGTGACAGGGCTTCCACCACACGGATGCCCACCCCGTCATCCTGGTACAGGATGTTTCCCACTCCCAGCACGGTGATATTATCTGTCATATGTTCAAATCTTTTTTTGTATGGGTCTGTTTCAATGTGTCCGGTGCCGGCGGTACAGGCTGCCGGCACCGGATGTCCGCGATCGGTTCAGATGATCAGTATCAGATGACCCGGACCTTGTATGTTTCATTGGTGTGGGGATCGATCACATGGATGGCACAGGCAATGCACGGGTCATAGGAATGGACCGTGCGCAGGATTTCCAGAGGCTGTTTGGGATCCGCCACGGGGGTGCCGATCAGGGAATTTTCCACCGGCCCTTTCTGGTTTTGCGCATCCCTGGGTCCTAAATTCCAGGTGGAGGGAACCACATACTGGTAATTTTTGATCATGCCCTTGTCGATTTCGATCCAGTGGCCCAATGCCCCTCTCGGGACATCATTGAGCCCGTATCCCATGCCCGTGTCCGGCATGGTCCAGGGCTGGTAGATCTCTTTATCCCCTCTGGCGATATTGGTCCGCAGTTCATCAATCCAGGTTTCCATGGCATTGCCCACCACAGCGGTTTCAATCCCTCTGGCAGCGGTCCTGCCCAGCGTGGAGAACAACGCCTCCGTGCCCACGCCCAGAGTGGAAAGGACATGGTCCACCAGCTGTTTCACATCTTTCTGGCCCCGGGTGTAGGCCACCAGGTTCCGGGCCAGGGGACCCACCTCTGCGGATCTGCCGTCATACCGGGGGGCTTTGATCCAGGAGTACTTGTCATCCGTGTTATATGTGACCTCCGCCGGTATGGGTTTGGTTTCACCCTGATAGGGATGTCTGGATTCTCCGGGTTCATACCAGCCCCGGGTGACATCTTCGGTGATCAGATTCGTGTCCAGGGGTTTGGGTGTAAGGTCCCCCATCAGGACCCCGCCGGGCAGCAGCAGGTCGTCGTCCACGCCTTTGCGGGGAAAATCCCCATACGCCAGATAGGTGGCGTTGTTGCCGCCGATGCCGGCCCAGTCCTTGTAAAATGAGGCCACGGCCAGAATATCCGGGATATAGACCTGGTCCACAAATTCTTTGGTCTCTTTCCAGATCCCGTAAAATTCATCGAGCCGTTCAGGTGTCAGATCCCCGATACAGGTGACACCGCCCACCACCAGGGACTGGGGATGGGGGTTTTTGCCGCCGAAGATGGCATGCATCCGGGCGGCTTTGGCCTGGAGTTTCAGGGCTTCCAGGTAATGGGAGGCGGCCATGAGGTTGGCTTCAGCCGGCAGCTGGTAGGCGGGATGCCCCCAGTAGGCGTTGTTGAATGGCCCCAGCTGGCCGCTGTTGACAAAGGTCTTTAATTTGTCCTGGACCGTTCTGAAATAATCGGCCGTTCCGGGACGGCCGCTGACATTTTCCGACAGTGAAGCGGTTTTCACCGGGTCGGCAGACAGGGCGGACACGATGTCCACCCAGTCCAGGGCGTGCAGATGATAAAAATGCACGATATGGTCATGCTGGTACTGTGCCCCGTGGAGCAGGTTCCGGATGATCCGTGCATTGTCCGGGATGGTGATGTTGCAGGCCGCTTCCACGGCCCTGGCCGATGACAGGGCATGGACATAGGTGCACACCCCGCAGGACCGCTGGACAAAATGGTGGGCATCCCTGGGATCGCGGCCCTTGAGCATCATTTCTATGCCCCGGAACATCTGGCCTGAACTCCAGGCATCTTTGACCCGGCCGTTCTCCACCTCCACTTCAATGCGTAAATGTCCCTCTATTCTGGTAATGGGATCGATAAGGATTCGTTGGCCCATAATCATTTTCCTTTCTTTTGGTATCGGGTTTCATACCCGATTTTTTCTGTAATTCGTATTTTCAATGGTGCTATGTCATCAGGTTTCTTCGTAAAACGGGGTCATGGTGTCCCAGAAGCCGGGTTCACTGCACCCGATACAGGGGTGCCCCGCCTGGATGGGAAAACTGGTGCTGTCATTGAATTTTGCGGTAGGACAATTGTTATAGGTTTCCGGACCTTTACATCCCAGATCTAAAAGGCAGTAGCCCATTTCCACCTCTTTGGACCCGAATTCCGTGGCAAATTCGAAATTTTCATAATGTTTCAGCCGGGGACACCGGTCATGGACACTCTCACCATAGGCAAACAGGGGCCTGCCGTATCCATCCATTTCCATGGGTTCATTGTTCAGGTATTTGAGAATGGTGCCTAAGAGGTTCAACGGATTCATGGGGCAGCCCGGCAGGTTGATGGCCGGCGCGCCAATGGCATCGGTGACTCCTTTGTATCCTCCGGGGTTGGGAGCGGCGGCTGCTACCCCGCCGTAAGCGGCACAGGAGCCGATGGCAAGGGTGACAGCGGCATGGGGGATGACATCCCAGGCGATGTCCAGAAAGGTTCTGCCCCCGACTTTGCCGTATGCCCCGTTATGGGCCGTGGCAATGGCCCCTTCCACCACACAGACAAATTTGCCGTCATACTGTTTGACTGCATTGTGAAGGTTTTGCTCTGCCTGATGTCCGGATGCCGCCATGATGGTTTCATGGTATTCAACTGAAATGGTTTCCAGGATGATCCCCCCCACATCCGGGGTCCGTAAAAATGCCTCCGAACACCCGGTGCATTCACCAAAATGCAGCCAGATAACGGCCGGCCGCTGTGCTGCGGCTGCCTCGATCTGTTCCGCCACCTTGCCCACGCAGGAATAGGACAGGCCCATGGTTGCGGTGAGGGCGGTACAATACTTGAGAAAGTCCCTTCGTGAGACCCCTTTTTTCTCCAGGTTGTCGTAAAATTCGATCTGCTGATCTGTTTTCATGGCACCTCCATTCGTTGTTGGATTGTTACACAATGCTGCAGACATCTTTTTTCATACCCCGGGATGCCACTGAAATCAAATTGATTGATTGAATAGACTTGATGAACCCCATAGTTTTTATCTATGATTAGAACAGAGCAGAGCAAAACAGAAATGAAAGGTGAAAAAGTCAAATGGCACTATATCATTTATTATTTCTATGGGAAAACAATAAAATATTAATATTATCAATTTGCCAAAATCCGGAAATTTTAATAATAACACCAGGAAAAAAATGGATTGCTTCGCTGAAACCGAAGATGACCGATCCGAAACCTTAGATAATGAGGAAGAAACCCATGCGGTATTACCCCGGCAGACAATGAGTGAATGAGAACAGCGCTGCCCGTGTCCGGCAGCAGCTGATTGTTCCCGGGAAAAAAGGGGGGACCGTGACCTGACGGCTGCTCACTCTTTCCCTTTGATTCCGGGTGATGTGTGACCAATAGGAGATCACCCTGTGGAGGGAAAGATATGATGCCGGAAGCAATTCAATTGACCCGTTCTTCCAACGGGATCAGCGACAAAGTCAAACAACTCATCCCGGACGGCAATCTGTCGGCCTGTCTGACCTGCGGTACCTGTACCAGTGGCTGTCCTGCCACGGGTTTGATGGATATGGATCCCAGAAAATTTCTGCGCATGGCGGTTTTCGGCCTGGACCGGGAGCTGGAACGTCATCCCTGGGTGTGGGCCTGCACCATGTGCAACCGCTGCTATGATGCCTGCCCCATGAAACTCAACATTCCCCAGCTCATCTTTTACCTGCGGTCCCAGTGGCCCAGGGAGGAACGGCCCAAAGGTATTCTGGGGTCCTGCGATCACCATGTACGCTCCCGGGGCGGGGCCATGGGAGTCCCTCTGGAGGATTTTCAGTTCACGGTGGAAGATGTGGCTGAAGAGTGCCGGGAGCAGGAAGGGTTTGAAGAGCTTACCGTGGACCTGGACCGGGAAGGGGCCTATTTCGCTTTGAACCAGAACTCCCGGGAACCCGTGACCGAGCCGGATGAGCTCATGCCGTTGTGGAAGATCCTTCACAAGGTCGGGGCTGACTGGACCTATTATTCCGACATGTGGGGGGGAGAAAACTACTGCATGTTCCTGGCCGATGATGCATCCTGGGAAAAGATCGTCCGGGCCCAGGCCGAACATATCGACAAACTGGGCTGCAAGGTGTTTCTCAATACGGAATGCGGCCACTCTTTTTATGCGGTCTGGGCCGGTCTCCAGCGGTTCAACATCCCTCACAAATTTGAATTCAGAAGCATTGTGGAATATTACGCCCGATGGATCCGGGAGGGAAAACTGCCCGTCACATCCGGCTGGAATACGACCGGTATCAAATTCACGGTCCAGGACCCCTGCAACGTGGTGAGAAAATCGCTGGGAGACCGTTTTGCCGATGACCTGCGGTACGTGGTCAAACAGGTGGTGGGGGAAGAGAATTTTGTGGAAATGGCCCCCAATAAATCCAACAACTTCTGCTGCGGCGGTGGAGGCGGGGCCCTCCAGGCCGGGTACACGGATGAACGCAGACAATATGGCAAAACCAAGTTCGATCAGATCCAGGCCACGGGGGCCAATTATGTGGTGACACCCTGTCACAACTGCCATGCCCAGATCGAAGATATGGCCCATGCCCATGGCGGTGACTATTACACGGTGCATCTGTGGACCTTGATCTGCCTGTCCATGGGCATTCTGGGTGAAAACGAGCGGACCTATCTGGGGCCGGACCTGGCCGAATACGGGCTTTGACACAAAGGAGAGATTCTATGGGTACTCCCATTTTAAATACATCCGATTCCCCGGTGGGCGCGGTCCTGGTGGCCGGCGGCGGTATTGCCGGCATCCAGGCGGCCCTGGACCTGGCGGATTCCGGATTTTTCGTTTACCTGGTGGAGCAGGGTCCGGCCATCGGCGGGGTCATGGCCCAGCTGGACAAGACTTTTCCCACCAATGACTGTTCCATGTGCATCATGTCCCCCAAACTGGTGGAGGTGGGACGGCACATCAATATCGAACTGGTCACCCTTGCCACGATTCAGGATATACAGGGGCAAAAAGGCAATTTTTCTGTTGAAATCTTTCAGAAGGCCCGGTACGTGGACCTGGATAAATGTGTGGGCTGCGGGGCCTGTGCGGAAAAATGCCCTAAAAAAGTGGCGGACGTCTACAACCAGGGGCTGGATAAGCGAAAAGCCGTCTATGTTCCCTATGCCCAGGCCGTTCCCCTCAAATATGTCATCGATCCGGTCCACTGCATCAAGCTGACCAAAGACAGGTGCGGCATTTGTGAAAAAGTGTGCCCCGCCGGTGCCGTCAATTTTCAGGATACGGATAAAACCCTTACCCTGCAGGTGGGGGCAGTGATCCTGGCCCCGGGGTTTGAGGCGTACCATCCCGGTGATTCGCCGATATACGGCTGGCACCAGCTCAAGGATGTGGTGACCTCCCTGGAATTTGAACGGATGCTGTCGGCATCCGGTCCGAAAAAAGGTCATGTCACCCGGCTGTCCGACGGGGCCGAACCCCGTCACATCGCCTGGCTGCAATGCGTGGGCTCCCGGGACATCAACCGGTGCGACAATGCCCACTGTTCGTCTGTGTGCTGTATGTACGCCATCAAGCAGGCCATCATTGCCAAGGAACATGATCCCTCCCTGGCATGCACCATCTTCTACATGGACATGCGTACCCACGGCAAGGGGTTTGAGGCCTGCTTCAACGAGGCAAGGGACAAGCACGGCATCCGGTTTGTCCGGTGCCGGGTCCATTCCGTGTACCAGGCCCCGGACAAACCCTGCCCCACCCTGGATTATTTCGACGACGAGGCCGGCGCAGCGGCCCAGACCGATGCCGACCTGGTGGTACTGTCCGTGGGCATGCAGATCGATGCAGAAACCCGGGCCTTTGCCCAAAAAATCGGCATCGATCTCACGGCATCCGGTTTCTGTAACACCCATTCTTTTTCCCCCACCACCACCTCCCGGGACGGCATCTATGTGTGCGGTGCATTCCAGGGTCCCAAGGACATTCCCCAGTCCGTGATCGAGGCGGGATCTGCGGCCCTGTGTGCCGGTACGGCCGTTTCCAAAAGCCGGGGCACATTGGTAAAAACCGTGGAAAAAGTTCCCGAGCGGGACGTGACCGGCGAGGTGCCGCGCATCGGCGTGTTTGTCTGTCACTGCGGCATCAACATCAGCGGTGTGGTGGATGTGGGGGCGGTGAGAGATTTTGCCGCTGCCCTGCCGTTTGTGGCATTTGCCGATGACAACCTGTACTCCTGTTCCCAGGATGCCCAGGAGATCATCACCGGCATTATCCGGGACAAAGGGCTGAACCGGGTGGTGGTGGCCGCATGCAGTCCCAGAACCCATGAACCCCTGTTCCAGGAGACCCTGGCCCAGGCCGGATTGAACAAGTATCTGTTTGAAATGGTGAATATCCGGAACCACAACTCCTGGGTCCACAAGGATGACCCGGAGGCGGCCACAAAAAAGGCCATGGAAAGTGTGGCCATGGCCGTGGCCAAGGTGGCCCTGTTCACCCCGCTCAAAGAGGAAAGCCTGTCCGTGGACAAGGACCTGCTGGTGGTGGGGGGCGGGATCTCCGGCATGAGTGCGGCCCTGTCCATGGCAGATCAGGGATTTGACGTCACCCTGGTGGAAAAACAACATTGTCTGGGAGGCCAGGCCAACCGGATTTTGCAGACCGCCACGGGTGCGGATGTGCAGACCGGTCTGGAAGCGCTGCAAAGACGGGTGCTGGACCATGACCGGATCCGGACACATCTGGAAAGTACCCTGGCCGGGGTGAACGGATTTGTGGGCAATTTCGAATCCCGGATCACCGGTCCGGCAGGGGATATCACCGTCCGGCACGGGGCAGTAGTGATTGCCACGGGCGCAAAAGAATTTCAGCCGGATGAATATCTGTACAATAAGTCCCCCCGGGTGATCACCGGACTTTCCCTGGATGAGAAAATCATGCAGAACGATGACCTGGTGACCACGGCAAAAACCGCCGTGTTCATCCAGTGCGTGGGGTCCAGGGAGCCGGACCGGCCCTATTGTTCCCGGATCTGCTGTACCCATTCCATTGCATCGGCCCTGCACCTCAAAGAGATGAACCCGCAGATGGATGTATATATCCTGTACCGGGATATCCGCACCTACGGGGAAAAAGAGCGGCTCTACCAGGAAGCCCGGGAAAAAGGGGTGGTGTTCATCCGGTACAGTGTAGACAACAAACCGGATGTGACCCGGGAAAAAGACGGCCTGACCGTAACGGTCATGGACCATGTGCTCCGGCAGCCGGTCCGGATTCCGGCGGACCTGGTGGTGCTGGCATCGGCAGTGGTGTCCCGGAAAGAGGATGCCCTGGCCAAACTGTTCAAAGTGCCCATGGACAGCGACGGGTTTTTTGCCGAAGCCCATGTCAAGCTGGCCCCTTCCAACTTTGCCGTGGACGGGGTGTTTTTATGCGGCCTGGCCCATTATCCCAAACCCATTGATGAATCCATTGCCCAGGCCCAGGCAGCGGCCGCCGGTGTCAGCCGCCTGTTTGCCAAGCATGAAATCAAGACCCTGGGCAATACCGCACAGGTAAATACCGCCGTTTGCAGCGGCTGCGGGGTTTGTGTGGCCGTGTGTCCCTACAGCGCCCCTGAAATGATCCCAGACGGGCGGGATGCGGGAAAGGCCCGGGTCAACCCGGTGCTGTGCAAGGGATGCGGCCTGTGCACCGCCTCCTGCCGGTCCGGTGCCGTGGAATTGATGGGATATAAAGAACAACAGATCATGGCCATGATTGACCATGCCTTTTAAGCGGAGTTTAAGCATATGACTGAATTCGAACCCAGAATCATCACCTTTCTGTGCAACTGGTGCAGCTACGGGGCTGCGGACCTGGCCGGTGTGAGCCGGTTTCAGTACCCGCCCAACATGAGAATCATCCGGATCCCCTGTTCGGGCCGGGTGTCCGTTAAAATGGTGCTCCATGCCATCCGCAGCGGTGCGGACGGCGTCTGGATTTCCGGGTGCCATCCCGGTGACTGCCATTATATTGAAGGCAACTTTTATGCCCGGCGCAAATTTGTTCTGCTCAAAGAGCTGCTGGAATATACCGGGCTGGAACCCGGCCGCCTGCAGTTTTCCTGGATCTCCTCGGCCGAGGGGGTCAAGTTTGCCGAGGTGGCCCAACAGGTGATTGCCGATATCCGGGCCCTGGGGCCGGCCGGAAAACTGGTCAAGCAGCTGCCGGAGGTGGCCTGATGAAGGAGATGGAAACCCGGATCCGGCAGATGGCCAAAGACCTGCTGGCCCAGAAAAAAGTGGACCAGGTGGTGGGATTCTGCCAGGGAAGCCTGGCTGCCGTCACCCGGCCCTTTCTGGCCCGAAACCCAAAAGAGGCGGAGCATCTGGTGTTCAACTGCAACTGTCGCATGAACCTGGCCACATTCGTGCCGGGCCTCAAAGGCCGGACCGGAATTGTGGCCAAGGGATGCGACAGCCGGAACCTGGTCATTCAGATGACTGAAAACCGGGTGAAACGGGAAGACCTGTATATCATCGGGGTTCCCTGTTCCGGCATGGCGGATAAAAACAAACTCCGGGCCGCTGCCGGCGGTTGGGATCTGATCCGCGTGAACGACCGGGGGGAACAGATCGAAGTGGAAACCACGCAAGGAACCACCCATACCCTGTCCCGGCAGGACCTGCTCCAGGACAACTGCGTCACCTGCATCCGGCACAATCCGGTGATCTATGACGCGCTGGCAGGTCCTGCGGTGCCGGAACCGGATCTGCTGGACCGGTTTGCGGATGTGACGGCGGTCCAGAAAATGGATCCCGGGGAAAAACAGGCGTATTTCCAGCACCTGCTCAAAGACTGCATCCGCTGTTATGCCTGCCGGGATGCCTGTCCCCTGTGTTACTGCCCCACCTGTTTTGTGGATGAATCTTCGCCCCAGTGGGTGGGCAAGACCCCGGACCCGGTGGATGTGACAACCTATCACCTGGTCCGGGCGTTTCATGATACCGGCCGGTGTACGGACTGCGGGGCATGCGAGGCAGCCTGTCCCATGAATATCAGGGTCCGGTCCTTTACCCGGAAAACCATCATGGACTGTGTGAACCATTTCGGGGAGGAAGCCGGGTTGAATCCGGATCAGCGGCCGGTTCTGGACAGGTTCCAGGTCAATGACCCCAATGATTTTTTCCGGTAACAGGCCGAAGTTTCCACAAGTAACAGATTATTTTTTTGCATGAGGGATTTTCTTGTATGATCATCATTAATAAAACAGATCTGGCCGGTGCCATGACCCGGGCCCAGGAGACATATCTGCTCAGCGGGCCGGTGGAAACCTTCCACGGTCACACTTTCAGGCACTTGGAACCCGGTCAGACCCCGGACCTGAGCTACCAACATACATTGGTGTCACCCAAGGCAGTGGTATTTCCCCCATCCGATCCCCTGTTGACATTTTCCGGGAATGACTGGACAGGGCCGGACCTGGCAGGTTTGCCGCCCCAGGCGGCCGTAGGAATCCGGCCCTATGATGCCAAAGCCCTGCACCTGCTCAAATACAATTTTGACACCCCGGAATACAAAGATCCGTTTTTTCTTTCCCGGTTTGAGAACCTCACCCTGGTGGGGCTGGCGGAAAATCAGCCGGACCCGGCCAATTTCAGTACCAGCTGCGGCACAGGTCCCTTTGACGAGACCGGGCTGGATATGCTGTTGGTGGACCTTGGAGATGCACTGGCGGGCAAAATCCTGACAGACAAGGGTGAGGCCTTTGCCCGGGCCGCCGGGCTGGTCCCCATACCGGCGGAGAAAAAAACGGCCGTTGCCTCAACCATTGCCGAATTGAAAACCCGGGCTGAAAAATCAATGACGTCTCCCCGGGAATTCGGCTCCCTGGACCCTGTTTCCACCTTGGATCTGTATGAGCAGGCGGATTGGGAAGCCCTGGCATTCGGCTGCATCAACTGCAACACCTGCACGTTTGTGTGTCCCACCTGCTGGTGTTTCGACATTCAGGACGAGGCCCGGGGGCAAAAAGGGGTCCGCCTCAAACTATGGGATTCGTGCATGTCTGCCTTGTATTCGGCCCATGCATCCGGCCACAACCCCCGCCAGCAAGGGTGGCAGCGGTTCAGGAACCGGTTTATGCACAAGCTCAAGTATTTTGCCGACAAATACGGGGCCGGTCCCATGTGCGTGGGATGCGGCCGGTGCATCCGGTTATGTCCCGCCGGCATCGATATCCGAACCATTCATCAGGCCTTGAGCCGTCTGGAGGCGGTGACATGAACAACCCGTATGACCCGTATCCGGTAACCATCAAAGAGATCAAAACCGAAACCGCGGACAGGTCCCTGAAAACCTTTACGTTTGCATTCATTCACCAAGCGGATGAGGCCGCATTTTCCTACCGGTCCGGTCAGTTTGCCATGCTCTCGGTTCCCCGGGTGGGGGAAATTCCCATCGGCATCGCTTCCGCCCCGTCGGAAAAAGGGATCGTCAAATTTACCGTATTCAAAACCGGCAAAGTGACCACGTTTTTACATAACATGAAACAAGGGGATGTCATGGGCATCCGGGGGCCCATGGGAAACGGGTTTCCTCTGGAACAGATGACAAAGAAAAATTTGCTGATCATCGGGGGCGGGTTCGCCTTTACCACCCTGCGGTCGACCATCATTACCCTGATGCAGCCGGATGTCCGGGACCAATACGGCACCATCGATGTGGTATACGGTGCCAGAAATCCCGGCATGCTGCTGTATCAGGACGAACTGGACCAGTGGTGCAGACAGCCGGGGATCAACATGCATATCACTGTGGATGAGACGGATGACCCGGACTGGCCCCATCACACCGGATTTGTTCCTGCGGTGGCAGGCGAATGTGCCCCGGAAAGTACCGGCAATTCAGTGGCCATCGTATGCGGTCCCCCGGTGATGATCAAATTCACCCGGCCGGTTCTGGCGGACCTGGGATACGGGGACGAAAATATTCTCATGAGCCTGGAAAACCGGATGAAATGCGGCATCGGCATGTGCGGCAGGTGCAATATCGGACAGGAACTGGTCTGCAGGGACGGGCCGGTATTTACCCTGGCGTATCTGAACAAAACCCCCGGGGAGTTTTAACTCATCTGCCGGACAAAGATCCGGCAGCAACTGCAATAACCAAAAGGAGAGACACATGATTACTGTGACCCAGGCTGCCCGGAAAGAGGTGGCCAAATATTTTGACGGCAAGGAAAAATCACCGGTCCGGCTTTTTATCACATCCGGATGCGGGGGACCATCACTGGCCATGGCATTGGATCAGCCAAAAGAGGCGGATACTGTCTTCACCCAGGGCGATGTGGATTATATCATGGAAACCGAGCTACTGAAAAAGGCCCAGCCCGTGACGGTGGATTATACGGGCATGGGGTTTAATATCTCATCCAGCCTGGAACTGGGAGGCGGGGGATGCAGCTCTTGCGGTACCGGAGGTGGGTGCTGCGGATCATAACAGGAGGACATGCATGCTTGAAACACTGCAAATCCATCCCAGAGTGGAAAAAATCCTGGAACAGATGAAGGCACAGGACAATGCGCCGAAAATTGCGGCAGAACGGGCCGAGGCCATTATCGATGCCCTGAAAAACGGCATCATCATGGCCCGGGCCGGCCGTCTGTCCAAAACCAAGGATGCCCGGATCAGAAGGCTGTTCAAGTATGACCTGGGAAAAGGGTACCGCCTGATCAGCCTCAAGGACAAGTCAGCATTGTACATCCTTTTTGTGGGGTCCCATGACCGGTGTGACACCTGGCTGGATACCAACAGCAAGGGGAAACCCCATCAGACAGAGGTCCCCATGGTCTGTTATGAGATCACGCAAAAGAAACGGCGGCAAAGTTGTCCTGCACCCTTATCCTTTGCAGACCCGGAGGAGGATCTGTGCGACCGGATGCCCCCGGTTTCCCAGAAGGATCTGCGGGAAGTGTTCAGCGGGCTGGTGAGAAGCGTGCAGGCCCGCTAGGCAGATCATCTCGGTTCTGACCGGGGAAACCAGACCGGACAAAAGGGTCGATCCGTTTTCAACGGCGGCAGACGTATCTTTGAAGATGAAGAAAGCCAACGGTTGGAAATGTCAACTTTCAGTACCTAAAAGAGGAGGGGCAATGACACAGAAAGAAAAAACCGGGGCAGTGTTGGTGGTTGGCGGTGGGATCGCCGGGATTCAGGCGGCACTGGATCTGGCGGACTCCGGGTTTCTGGTTCACCTGGTGGAGCAGGAGCCCCAGATCGGCGGGGTCATGGCCCAGCTGGACAAGACCTTTCCCACCAATGACTGCGCCATGTGTGTGATCTCTCCCAAACTGGTGGAAGCGGGCCGTCATCTGAACATCGATCTGCACACCAGAAGCCGGGTGACCGGCATCACGGGTGAGGCCGGCCGGTTTTCCGTGACCCTGGAAAAACAGGCCCGGTTTGTGGACCTGGACAAATGTACGTCCTGCGGCGAGTGTGCCAAGGTTTGTCCGGTGACGGTTCCCAACCGGTTTGACCAGGAACTGGGAAGCCGCAAAGCCATTTATAAACTCTATCCCCAGGGAATGCCCGGGGCCTGGGCCATCGACAAACGGTCCGTGGCCCCGTGCAAAGCCACCTGTCCTGCCCATGTGTCCATCCAGGGGTTCATCGCCCTGATGCAGCAGGAAAAATATGCGGAAGCATTGAAGCTGTTCAAGCAGGAACATCCGTTTCCCGGGGCCTGCGGCCGGGTCTGTCACCATCCCTGTGAAGCGGTGTGCACCAGAGGGGATGCAGACCAGCCCCTGGCCATCCAGTATCTGCACCGGTTTCTGGCAGACCTGGATTTTGAACAGGAATCTGCCTGGATACCGGAAATAGATGAAAAAAGAGATGAGAAAGTGGCCATTATCGGGTCCGGCCCGGCCGGACTTACGGCAGCCTATTACCTGGCCCAGAAGGGTTACGGGGTGACGGTGTATGAAAAACTGCCGGTAAAAGGCGGCATGATGGCGGTGGGAATTCCCGAATACCGGCTGCCCAAGGTGGAACTGGAAAAAGAGATCGCCGTCATCGAAGCCCTGGGGGTTACGATCAAAACCGGGATGGCGTTCGGGAAAGACATCACCCTGGACAGCCTGAAAAAAGACGGATTTGCATCGGTGTTCATGGCCACGGGCCTGCACGGTTCCCGTTCTCTGGGTGTCCAAGGAGAAGACCTGAAAGGGGTTCTGGCCGGCACCACATTTCTGCGGGATGCTGCCATGGGCAGGGCAGACAAACTGTCCGGCAAAACCATTGTCATCGGCGGTGGCAACGTGGCCGTGGATGTGGCACTCTCCGCCCGGCGCCTGGGATCCGACGATGTCACCATGGTGTGCCTGGAAAAAAGAGAGGAGATGCCGGCCTGGGATTATGAGATCGAAGAGGCCCTGGAAGAAAAGGTCAATATCGTGAACAGCAAGGGGCCGTTGCGGTTCTACGGTGATGAGGACGGTAAGGTCACGGAAGTCTCCTTCCAGGAATGCACATCGGTATTTGATGAAAACGGCCGGTTCAATCCCCGGTACGATGACTGTCAGTTGATCACCCATGAAGCAGATACCGTGATCGTGGCCATCGGCCAGATGGGAGAGACTGAATTTGCCAAAGACCAGGGCATCGCCCTGACCCCGCCGGGCGGGTATGAAGCGGACCCGGTCACCCTCCAGACCCCCATTGAATGGGTGTTTGCCGGCGGGGATGCATTTTACGGTCCCAAATCCGTGGTGGATGCCGTGGCATCGGGAAAGACTGCGGCGGAAAGCATTCACCGGTTTATCAACGGCCTGGACCTGGCCGAAGGCCGTGAAAAATCCTGGGATTTTGAAAAACCGGAAATAGACAATGTGCCGCAGATCCAGCGGATCACGCCGGAAAAACTGCCCGTGGCACAAAGAGAGGGCAATTTCAAGGAGGTGACCCGAGCCCTGGCCAAAGAGCTGATCGACCGGGAAGCGGCCCGGTGTCTGTCCTGCGGCATTTGTTCCGAGTGCTACCAGTGTGTAGAGGTGTGCCTGGCCGGCGCTGTGGACCATACCATGGCCACCCGGACCGTTTCTCTGGATGTGGGGGCCGTGATCCTGGCACCGGGATTCAAGGCGTTTGATCCGTCTGCACTTGCCCATCTCAACTATACGGGCAACCCCAATGTGGTCACCTCCCTGGAATTTGAACGGATTCTGTCTGCATCCGGACCGTTTCAGGGACATCTGGTGCGGCCCTCGGACCTTCGGGAACCTCAAAAGATCGCCTGGCTCCAGTGTGTGGGGTCCAGGGACGAAAACCCGTGCAGTCACGGGTATTGTTCCTCGGTGTGCTGCATGATCGCCGCCAAACAGACCGTTATTGCCAAGGAACATAGTCCCCGGCCTCTGGATACGGCCGTATTTTTCATGGATATGCGGACCCACGGCAAGGAATTCGAGCGCTATTACCAGCGGGCGGAACAGGAAAAAGGTGTCCGGTTCATCCGGTCCCGGGTCCATACTGTGGAATGCGATGCCGATCAGAATCCGGTGTTGAAATATGTGACAGAAGAGGGGGGCCTTGAGACGGAAACATTCGATATGGTGGTACTTTCCGTGGGCCTTGAAACCACGGAACAGACCCGTGAACTGGCGGAAAATCTGGGGATCGATGTCAATGCCCACGGGTTTGCCCGTACATCCGACCTGTCTCCTGTGGCCACCAGCCGCAGCGGTATTTTTGTCTGCGGGGTGTTCCAGGGACCCAAGGACATTCCCCAGTCCGTGATGGAGGCTTCGGCCGCTGCTGCCGGTGCGGCCGCTCACCTGGCACCGGCCCGGGGCAGCCTGACCCGGACCCGGGAACTGCCGCCGGAGCAGGATTTTTCCGGTCAGCTGCCCCGGGTGGGGGTGTTTGTGTGCAACTGCGGCATCAACATCGGCGGGGTGGCGGATGTGCCGGCGGTGCGCGAATTTGCCCGGACCCTGCCCCATGTGGTGCATGTGGAGGACAATCTTTTCACCTGTTCCCAGGACACCCAGGACAAGATGAAAGCGGTGATTGCCGAGCACGGCATCAACCGGGTAGTGGTGGCGTCCTGCTCCCCCCGGACCCATGAACCGTTGTTCCAGGAAACCATCCGGGAGGCGGGATTGAACAAGTATCTGTTTGAGATGGCCAATATCCGGGACCAGAACACCTGGGTGCATATGAACAACCCGGACCAGGCCACGGCCAAGGCCAAAGACCTGGTGGCCATGGCCGTGGCCAGGGCCAATTGTGCCCAGCCCCTTTACCAGATTCCCCTGAATGTCGAAAGATCCCTGCTGGTGGTGGGCGGCGGGGTGGCGGGCATGACCGCGGCCCTGTCAGCCGCCTGCCAGGGATATCCCGTGACCCTGGTTGAGCGGGAAGACACCCTGGGGGGCGTGGCCGGGCACCTGCTGACAACGGTACAGGGAGAACCGGTACCGCCGTTTGTCTCGGACCTGGCGGAAACCCTGTCAAGCCATGACCGGGTCCGGATATACAAGAACAGCGAGGTGGTGGAGACTGCCGGGGTCCTGGGCAATTTTACCACCCGGATCATGACCCGGGCCGATGACGGCAAACCGGTCGCGGTCACGGTCCGGCACGGGGCCACGATCCTGGCCACCGGCGGGAAAGAGTCGGTGCCCGATGAATATGCATACGGCCGTCACCCCCGGGTATATACCCACCTGGATCTGAACCGGGCCATGGCAGAACCGGGCCATGGGATCCATGGGGTCAAAACCGTGGTGTTTATCCAGTGCGTGGGATCCAGAAACGACCAGCGCCCCTACTGTTCCCGGATCTGCTGCACCGTGAGTATTAAAAAAGCCCTGATGCTCAAACAGGAACATCCGGATATGGATATCTATATTCTGTACCGGGATATTCGGACCTATGGCCTGAAAGAAGACCTGTACACCGAGGCCCGGAAAAAAGGGATCCTGTTCATCCGGTATGAACCGGAGGCACCCCCCAGGGTCACCACCCCGGAGGGGCTGGATTCGTCATCCAAAGACCTGAGCCTTCAGGTCACGGTGAAAGAGCGGATTCTCAAGATGGATGTGGCCATATCTGCGGATGCCGTGGTGCTGGCTTCGGCGGTGCTGCCCCATGAAAACAGGGAGCTGTTCGAGCTGTTCAAGGTGCCGGTGAATGCGGACGGGTTTTTGAACGAGGCCCATGCCAAGCTGCGGCCGGTTGATTTTTCGTCCGACGGCATTTTTCTGGCCGGCCTGGCCCATTACCCCAAATCCCTGGATGAAACCATTGCCCAGGCCCAGGCGGCCGTGGCAAGGGCTTCGGTGATTCTTTCCCGGGACCACATACTGGTGGGCGGGGTGGTGGCGGAAAATATCCATCCGGAACAATGCGCCCGGTGCCTGGTCTGTGTGCGGAACTGCCCCTATGACGTTCCCCGGATCAAAGAGGGCCATGCCTGGATCGATCCGGCCCTGTGTCACGGGTGCGGGATATGCGCGGCGGAATGCCCGGCCAAGATACTGACCCTGCACCATTTTACAGACCGGCAGCTTACCGAAAAGTCCCATGCCCTGTTTGCCTGACATTAAAAAAAGGAGGCTGTTATGCAGGATACATCAACGAAAGAGGCGTTTGAACCCAGAATCATCGGTTTCTGCTGTAAATTTTGTGCCTATGCCGCCGCCGACCTGGCCGGATCCATGCGAATCTCCTATCCGGCCAGTGTCAAGATCATCCAGGTGCCCTGCACCGGCCGCATTGATATGATCCATATCCTTAAATCACTGGAGGATGGTGCGGACGGGGTCATGATCGCCGGATGCCTGGAGGGGGAGTGCCATTTTCTCCAGGGCAATTTCAAGGCCAGAAGCCGGGTGGAAGCGGTCCGCCGCATCCTGGCACAGATCGGCATGGAACCGGACCGGGTGGCCATGTTCAACCTGTCATCCGCCATGGGGCCAAAATTTGCTGAAATCACCGCACAAATGACCGACCGCATCCGTCAACTGGGACCCAGCCCTGTGGCGACCGCCGGGAAGAAATCCAGAGATGCCGCCTGAAAACCGGAACAACGGGTGTGAGATAATCCAACAACCAGAGGAATGACCCATGATTATTGCCAGCAAAAAACCCATCGAAGAGATCATACAGGAGATAACGCCCTATTCCCGCATCCTGATTCTGGGGTGCAACGAATGTGTTACCGTGTGCGAGGCAGGGGGCAAAAAAGAGGTGGAAGTACTGGCTTCGGCACTCAGGATCTTCTGCCTGTCCCAGGGCATTGAGAAAACCATTGGCGAACACACCCTGGAGCGCCAGTGCGACCATGAGTACTTAGAAGAGATCAGAAACATGGTGGATGACTATGATGCCATTGTATCCCTGGCCTGCGGGGTGGGGGTGCAGTTTGCCGCAGAAAAATACCTCACCATGCCGCTGCTGCCCGGGGTCAACACCGTCTGTCTGGGGGCCAACGAGGACAGAGGTCTATGGACCGAGCGGTGCCAGGCCTGCGGGTCCTGTGTACTGGCCCGCACCGGCGGCATCTGTCCGGTGTCCCGGTGCGCCAAACGGGTGTTGAACGGTCCCTGCGGCGGGTCCACAAACGGCAAGTGTGAGATCTCCAAAGACACCGATTGTGCGTGGCAGCTGATCATCGACCGGCTCAAAGCCCTGGATAAAATGGATGATTATGAGGCCGTCGCCCCTGTGAAAGACTGGTCCAAAGACCGGGCCGGCGGCCCCAGAACCGTAACCAGGGAGGATGTGAAGATATGAGCAAATATGTTAGCAGCAGCAGACTGGAGCGCATTTTAAAGGCAGGGCACTTAGGGGTTACTTCAGAGTGCGGGCCTCCCAGGGGCAGTGATGCGGAAGAGGTTACAAAAAAAGGTCTGCTTATCAAAGATTATGTGGATGCAGTGAATGTCACGGACAACCAGACCGCCATGACTCGCATGTCTTCTCTGGCCGCCTGCATCCACCTCAAGCTGCTGGGCATAGAACCGGTGCTCCAGATGGTGACAAGGGATAGAAACCGGGTGGCGTTGCAGAGCGATATCCTGGGAGCGGCTTCCTTTGATATTTCCAACATGCTGTGCCTGTCCGGAGACCACCAGAGTTTTGGTGACTGCGCCCGGGGCCAGAACGTCCATGACTTGGATTCCATGCAGCTGGTGCAGACCGTGCGCCACATGCGGGATGAAGGAAAGTTTCTGGGCGGTGATGATATCAAGCGGCCCCCGAAAATTTTTGTGGGGGCGGCAGCCAACCCTTTTGCCGATCCCTTTGAAATCCGGATACCGCGCCTGGCCAAAAAGATCGCCTGCGGAGCCGAATTCATCCAGACCCAGTGCATCTACAATATCGACAAATTCAAGGAGTGGATGCGCAGGGCTTCTGACCGGGGATTGACGGAAAAGGTTTTTATCATGGCCGGCATGACGCCCATGAAGTCCGTGGGTATGGCCAAGTACATGAAAAACAAGGTGCCGGGCATGGATGTGCCCGATGAAATTATCCAGCGGCTGGCGGGCGTGGAAAAAAAGCACCAGGCCCAGGAAGGCATCCAGATCTGCGTGGAGCATATCCAGGAACTCAAGGAAGTGCCCGGAATCGCGGGGTTTCACATCATGGCCATTGAATGGGAAGAAAAAGTGCCGGAAATAGTTGAAAAAAGCGGGCTTTATCCAAGGCCTGACATGTAATTGCTTTGTTTTTATAGCGCTTTGAAAAGGATGGTAGAACTGTGGAAAACAAACCTTTTGAAAAAAAAATCGGTGACGTACTGGTGGTCGGCGGCGGGATCAGCGGTATCCAGGCATCCCTTGATCTGGCAACGGCTGGATTTAAAGTTTATCTGGTGGAAAAATCCCCGACCATCGGCGGCAAAATGGCCCAGCTGGACAAAACCTTTCCCACCAATGACTGTTCCATGTGCATTGAATCTCCCAAGTTTCTGGAATGCAGCCGGCATCCCAATATCGAGATCCTGACCATGACCGAAGTGGCATCCGTTCAGGGACAGGCCGGCGATTTTACCGTGACCGTTGAAAAACGGCCGAGATATGTGGATGAGGATAAGTGCACGGGCTGCACCAGTTGTGCGGAATACTGCCCGGTGACCATACCGGACCCGTTCAACCAGAATATATCCCGGAACAAAGCCGTCCATATGTATTTTGCCCAGGCCATTCCACTTACCCCGTATATTGACGAGAAATGCATCTTTCTGGAAGATGAAAAATGTACCATCTGCCTGGGTATCTGTAAAAACGATGCCCTGGATTTTAACCAGACACCGCAACAAATATCGCTTCACGTCGGTGCGGTCGTTCTTTCTTTAGGGATGGACACCTTTGATCCGGCAATTAAAAACGACTATGGCTATGGCATCATGGAAAATGTGGTGACCAGCCTGGATTATGAACGCCTCCTGTGCGCTACCGGTCCTTATGACGGCGAGATCCTGCGGGCTTCGGACAAAAAACACCCCCGCAGAATCGCCTGGATTCACTGTGTGGGATCACGGCGGGTCACCCAAGGGCATAACAGCTATTGTTCCGCCGTATGCTGTACCTATACCCAGAAACAGGTGATCCTGACCAAGGATCATGATGAAGGGGCGGAATGTACCATTTTTCACAATGATATCCGGTCCTACAGCAAGGGATTTGAACGGTTTTACCAGAGAGCGGAAAGCCTGCCCGGCATCCGGTTCATCCGAAGCTATGTGTCTGTTGGCAGAGAGATCCCTGAGACAAAAAATATCACTTTAAGATACAGCACACCGGATGCCGGTGTTATCGAAGAAGAATTTGACATGGTGGTCCTGTCTGTCGGGCTGGTTCCGCCGGCCGGCTATCAGCAGCTGGCAGAAAAATTCGGTATTGATCTGAATGCCCACGGATTCTGCAGCACCCGTCCTGAAAATCCGGTGGAAACCTCCAGGAAGGGCGTGTTTGTCGCCGGTGCCTTCCAGGGCCCCATGGATATCCCGGAATCCGTTTTTTCCGCCAGCGGGGCCTGCGCCCGGTGCAGTGAAATTCTTTCCTTTCGGAAGGGCAGGCTTTCCAGAAAAAGGATCTATCCCAAAGAAAGGGATATTTCCGGGGAAACACCGAAAATCGGCGTATTTGTCTGTCACTGCGGCGCCAATATCGGCCGGATCGTGGATGTCCCTTCCGTGGTCGATTATGCCCTGACACTTCCCCATGTGGTACATGCCCAGGAACAGCTGTTCTCATGTGCCACCAATTCCGCCCAGCAGATAACAGATACCATCCGGGAAAAAGGGCTGAACCGCGTGATTGTTGCCGCCTGCACCCCCAGGACCCATGAGCCGGTATTCCGGGATACGCTCCGGGAAGGCGGGATCAATCAATATCTTTATGATATGGCCAATATCCGGGAACATTGTTCCTGGGTGCATTCAAGGGAAAAGGAGGATGCCACACAAAAGGCAAAAGATCTGGTCCGGATGTCGGTGGGCCGGACAAAAAACCTTGAGCCGCTTCAGGAGTTTGATCTGCCGGTCAATAAGACCGCCATGGTGGTCGGCGGCGGAGTCGCCGGTATGACCAGTGCTTTGAGCCTTGCCAGGCAAGGGTTTTCAGTTCATCTGCTGGAAAAGGAAAACGATCTGGGCGGTATGGCGCGGCGGATTCATACCACATTGGATGGTATGGATGTCCAGGCATTCGTGAAAACTCTGATCCGGGATGTTTACCAGCACCCTCTCGTTCATGTTTCCCATGAGGCGGTCATCACGGACGTTTCCGGTTACGTGGGCAATTTTACCACCACCGTGGTAACGGAAGGCCGGACAAAAACCATTCAGCATGGTGCCGCCATTATTGCAACTGGTGCCGCTGAATATGAACCCGATGAGTACCTTTACGGCAAAAATGATTCCGTTATGACCCAGCTGGCGCTTGAAGAAAAATTGTCCAGCCGCGATCTTCAACTCATGGATGCACAGAGCCTGGTCATGATTCAGTGTGTAGGCTGCCGGAATGAAGAGAGAAACTACTGCTCCCGGGTCTGTTGCACCCATGCCGTAAAAAATGCCCTGGCACTTACAAAAATCAATCCGGAAATTCGGATCCATATTCTGTTCCGGGATATGAGAACTTACGGGTTCAATGAAGATTATTACCGAACCGCATCGGAAAAAGGGGTTAAATTTATCCGGTATGACGTTACCGATCAACCGATAGTGGAAAAGGTTCGGGAAAACGGCGGAGACATCTTACGCGTTACTGTTCCGGATCAAATTCTGGGCAAACGGCTTGAGCTGGATGCGGACTTTGTGGTCCTGTCCGCTGCGGTTGTTCCCGCACCCGATACACATAATATCGCCGGTTTATTCAAGGTGGCCCTGAGCCCGGAAGGATTTTTCCAGGAGGCCCATGTCAAACTCAGGCCCGTAGATTTTGCCGCTGAAGGGGTGTTTCTGTGCGGCACGGCCCATTATCCCAAGCACATTTCCGAAGCTGTCACTCAGGCCAGTGGGGCTGCAGGCCGGGCAGCGGTTCTGCTCTCGCAGGATACGGTTACCGCGTCCGGTTCCGTATGCGAAGTGGATGAAGACCTGTGTGTTTCCTGCGGGGCCTGTATTACCGCCTGTACCTACGGCGCCATTGAGTTTTATGAGACGAAGAAAGGTAAAAAAGCCCGTGTCATTCCTGTTCTATGCAAAGGGGACGGCCTATGTAATGCCAAATGCCCCACAGAAGCAATTCAGCTGAAGCATTACACGGACGAGGAGATTTTATACCAACTGGATGCGGCATTTCCGGAACTTGAGCCGGCCGACTGCTGAAAAAGACCCACTATCTGACAATTCAAAAGGATCATATAAAATGGAAACTAATTTCAAACCCACGATCATCGGATTTCTGTGTAACTGGTGCTGCTATGGCGGCGCTGATCTCTGCGGTGTTTCCCGGTTTCAGTATCCCCCCTATCTCCGGGTGATCCGGGTCATGTGCTCGGGCAGGGTGGATTTGAAATTTCTGGTCAAAGCTTTTCTGAACGGCGCAGACGGCGTGTTCATCGGCGGCTGTCATCTTAATGACTGCCACTATAATCCGGAAGGCAATTATGATGCCCTGATCACCGCCAGGTTGTGCCGGAAACTGCTGGGTCATACCGGAATCGATCCGGACCGGTTGAGACTGGAATGGGTCTCTGCGGGTGAAGGCATCCGTTTTGCAGAAGTGATGAATGATTTCAGTCAAAAAATCCGTCAACTCGGGCCGCTGGGTACCAGTGAAGAGATAGATAAAAAAGATCTGGAGTTGAATCTGAAGGCCGCCATGAAACTGGTTCCCTTCATCAAGCTGGTGGAAAGAGAAAAGCTCAGGCTGCCCGACAGAACCGAGGCGGGGGTGCATCGATTTCTGCAAAGCGGTGTTCTGGATCAATGTTTTGATCAAACCATTGCAGATAAAATGGTCACAAGCCGGATTCTGCTGCTGTTAAAGGAAAAACCGCTGACCACCAGTGATATTTCCGGACACCTGGGGTTGAACCCGTCTGAGATTTCCCGTCATATGATCACCTCCTCCCGGCACGGCATGGTCAAATATGATACAGCCAGTAACTGCTACGAACTGGCCGGGGCATAACCAAAAAAATTTTACGGGAAGCATCCGATGGAAATTGAAAGAGTAGATCAGATAATCGAGAAGCATCATGGAGAAGCTATCAACCTGCTTCAGATCATGCTGGATATTCAAAGTGAGAACAACTGGCTTTCCAAACAGGCCCTGGCACGGGTCAGTGAAAAACTGTCCGTCCCCATGACCCGGATTCAGCATATCGCCACGTTTTACAAGGCGTTCAGCCTGGTTCCTAAAGGACGGCACAAGGTGCATATCTGCATGGGCACGGCCTGTCATGTCCGGGGGGCCACCAGGATTCTGGACACGGTGGAGGAAGCCACGGGCATCAAGCCCGGGGAAACCGACCTGGATCTGAAATTCAGTCTGGAGACTGTGAACTGTCTGGGGTGTTGCGCCCTGGGGCCTGTGATGGAAGTGGACGGCAAAGTTCATGGCAAAATGTCACCGGTCAAGGCGTCCAAAGCCTTGAAAACATATGAATAGGGGAAAATTATGACACGGTTGGAAACGCCGGAGGCTTTGGAAAGTTTCCGGCAGGAGATATTGACCCGGAGAGATCCTGACAGCCCCTGTGTATCCATCTGTGCGGGTGCCGGATGTGTGGCATCCGGTGCGGATGAAGTCATCGCCGCATTTGAAAAGGAAATCGAAGCCCAGGGATTGTCCGCCACAGTGTCCACCAAAGGGACCGGCTGCCCGGGATTCTGTGAACAGGGCCCGGTGGTGGTGGTCTATCCCGAAGAGATCTGCTATCTTCAGGTGCAGGCCAAAGATGTGCCCGAGATCGTTGAACAGACCATCAAAAATAAACAAGTGGTGGAAAGGTTGTGCTACAAAGACCCTGCCACAGGCGAGCGGGCCGTCAAAGAATCGGATATTCCGTTTTACCGGTCCCAGCAGCGTACGGTCTTGTGCAACAACATCAAAATCGATTCCAAAAGCATTGAAGATTATCTGGCGTTGGGCGGATATGCGGCACTGGCCAAGGCCCTGGGACAGATGACCGATCTCGAAGTACTGGAAGAGGTGAAAAAATCCAATATCCGTGGCCGGGGCGGGGCCGGGTTCCCGGCCGGCCGAAAATGGGAAGGCTCCAGAAATGCCGATGATCCCATCAAATACGTGATCGTGAATGCCGATGAAGGCGACCCGGGGGCGTTCATGGACCGGGCCCTTCTGGAGGGCAATCCCCATTCCATCCTGGAAGGATTGATCTTAGGGGGATATGCCGTCAAGGCCCATGAAGGGTATTTTTATGTGCGCCAGGAATATCCCCTGGCAGTGAAAAACATTCATCTGGCTATCCAGCAGGCGGAACATTACGGCCTTTTAGGCGAGAATATCCTGGGATCCGGGTTTGATTTCAAGGTGATCGTGCACCAGGGGGCCGGGGCGTTTGTGTGCGGGGAGTCCACGGCACTCATGACCTCCCTGGAAGGCAAGGCCGGCGAACCCCGTCCCAAGTATGTCCGGTCCAATGTCAAGGGACTGTGGGAACGGCCGTCCGTCCTCAACAACGTGGAAACCTGGTCCAACATCCCCCTGATCATCGACAAGGGCGCGGACTGGTTTACATCGGTGGGCACGGACAGTTCCAAAGGCACCAAGATCTTTTCCCTGGTGGGAAAGATCACCAACACCGGCCTGGTGGAAGTCCCCATGGGCATGACATTACGGGAAATCATCTATGATATCGGGGGTGGGATCCCCAACAACAAGAAATTCAAGGCCGTTCAGACGGGCGGCCCCCCCGGGGGCTGTATCCCGGAACACCTGCTGGACCTGCAGGTGGGGTTTGACGAACTCACCAAAGCCGGGTCCATGATGGGGTCCGGGGGCATGATCGTCATGGATGAAGACACCTGCATGGTGGATGTGGCGAGATATTTTATCGAGTTTCTGACCGACGAGTCCTGCGGCAAGTGCGTGCCCTGCAGGGAAGGGCTGCGCCAGATGCACCGGATATTGACCAATATCACCAAAGGCAAGGGCAAGGAAGGGGACATCGAAATCCTTGAGGAACTGGCGGAAACCGCGGTGGAAGCCTCGCTCTGTGCTTTGGGCAAAAGTGCGCCCAACCCGTTTTTAAGCACGTTGAAATATTTTCGGGATGAGTATGAGGCCCATATCCATGACAAGAGATGCCCGGCCCTGTCCTGCAAGGAATTGATCAGTTTTTACATCGATCCGGACAAATGCACGGGTTGCGGCACCTGCCGCAAGCAGTGCCCGGCCGATGCCATAAACGGAGACAAGAAACTGATCCACATCATCGACCAGGACAAATGTACCCGGTGCGGCACCTGCTTTGAGGTGTGCCCGCCCAAATTTTCTTCCGTGGTCAAACTGTCGGGTGAACCGGTGCCGGACCCGGTGCCTGAAGAAGCGCGCACCATCCGGAAAAAAACGAAAGAGAAAGGATAGGCCATCATGGGAGACATACAATTTGAAATCGATGGACAGACCGTGACAGCGGATCCGGGCATGACCGTCCTGGAAGTGGCCCAGAAACATGGGATTTATATCCCCAGCCTGTGCCATCATGAAAAACTGGAGCCGTTCGGCGGGTGCCGGCTGTGTATCGTGGAGGTGCAAGACCGGGGTCGGACCAAGTATGTGGTATCCTGTGTGTTCCCGGCTGCCGGCGGCATCAACGTCCGGACCCGGTCCGAAAAAGTGGACCGGCTGCGTAAAACCATTCTTGAACTGCTCATGGCCCATGCACCGGATGCGCCGCAACTGGTTGAGCTGGCAAAAGTTTACGGGGCAGACCCCAACCGGTATGAAAGCGATCCCTCTTTCTGCATCCACTGCGGCCTGTGCGTGCGGTATTGTGCGGAAGTGGCCCAGAAAAACGCTATCGGATTTGTGGACAGGGGCATCAACAAAGAGATCAGCTTTGTGCCCGAAATTGCGGCCAAATACTGCAATGACTGCAAAGAGTGCTTTCCTTTTTGCCCCACCTCCTATCTCCAGGCCGCGTTCGTGCTGGCTCAATCTCTTTCGTTCTCTGAGCAGGGAGTTAAAAATACTGAACACGTGAAAGTCGAAGATAGATGAGGATATACCTTACGAATAAATATGATTGGGGGGCAATGGTGCTGGGCGCCCCGCGGGCTTCAAACCCGTTGGCCCGGTCTGCAAAACCGGGAGGAGGTTCGATTCCCCTTGCCCCCTCCACAAACATATTAGGTATCTATACATCTATGCGGTTAATTAAACCATGTAGAGAGGAAACAATATGGTGAAGAAATCATTGATAAAAAAAATCGGTGGCACGTGGATGGTACTGGTTCTGTTCGTTATGGTAACTGTTGCTTTTGCCGCCGATTCGACCCAAATTGAATTCCCAAAAGGCGTAGTGGTGGACAAGGATTTTGATTTCGGTGAAATTATTGAAGGAGAAGTCGTTACCCATGCTTTTGTTATATTCAATCAAAGCACGAAGCCACTTCGCATATTAAAAGTAAAAACAACATGCGGCTGTACAACGGCCGAAAAACCGGATCGCATTGAGCCCGGCCAAAAGGGACATGTTACAGTGAAGTTCCATACCAGGGGGTATGGAGGAAGAAACGTTATCAAAAATACCCATGTGACCACGGACGACCCTGATCAAAAATTGATCGTACTGACAATCAAAGGCAGGGTTACCCGTTTTGCCCGCATTTTGCCTGATCGTTTGTTGTTAAGGGGTGTCGCAGGGAAAGAGATCAAAGGGCTGGTCAGAATTGTCCCTGAACCAAATTATCCTTTTCAAATCGAAAAAGTGGTCATCGACACACATATTTCAGGGAAAATAGCGGCAAATCTTAAAGCAGATAAAGGCATTTACCTGCTTGAGGTGTCAAACCTCGTGCGAGACAGCGCAAGATATTACGGCAAAGTCATTTTGAAAACCGACAGTCCGTTGCGCCCGGAACTAACGGTTTATGTCATAGGGCGTATTGAAAAACAATAAATGATTGAAAAATATGTCACAATAGGGATTGCCGGGCACGTGGATCATGGCAAGACATCCCTTGTCAAATGCCTGACCGGGACGGATACGGATCGTCTTCAGGAAGAAAAACGGCGGGGATTATCCATCGAGTCGGGGATTGCGCCGTTTCAATCAAATGATGCCGGTTTGCGGATGGCATTCGTGGATGTACCGGGTCACACGGATTTTTTGAAGAATACCATCCGCGGGCTGAGCGGCGTGGACATGGCGATACTGGTTGTCGCCGCAGATGACGGACTGATGCCGCAAACACTGGCACATCTTCACATCCTCAATTTCTTTGACGTTAAAAACGGGTTTGTCGTCTTGAGCAAATGCGATCTTGCGGATGACGAAATTTTATATCTGGCGGAACTTGAAATCAGAGAGGCATTGGAAGGTACCTTTTTAGATGAAAAACCGATCATTCCGTTTTCGGTGATCGATAAAAGAGGGCTTCATGAAATTGAAAAATGTATTGTGGAAACGGCGAGAGAAATCCAGATCAAGGAATCATCGCTGCCGTTCCGTTTATGGATTGATCAGGTGAAAAGTTTTGCCGGTATCGGAACCGTGGTAACCGGAACCATACAGTCAGGCACACTGAATCAGGGAGACACCCTTCATCTTTTACCGGCTGGTATTGAAACCAGAGCCCGTTTACTGGAGATGCACCATGATAAAGCCGATAAAGCCGTTGCCGGACAGCGTGTCGGCATCAACATCCCCAAGGTTCCGGTTAAAGACGTAAAAAGGGGCATGGTCCTTTCAGGGCCGGACGCGGTCCATCCAACTTATCTTCTGAATGTGGAAATCAGGCTGCTTGAAAATGCCGGAAAGCCGGTTAAAAACCGGCAGCGGGTAAAACTCTATCTTGGCACTTCCGTGACAAATGCCATGATCGTTTTCATGGAACAGGAATATCTGTATCCGGGCGGGAAAGGATTTGCACAGGTCAGGTTGATGAAACCCGTTCCCGCGCTGCCGGGCGATCCTTTTGTCATAGGGATTCTCAATATTCAGGCCGTTATCGGTGGGGGCAGGGTTCTTCAGATATGCCGGGAGAAAATCAGACGTAATAACGCTGGTGCCACCCGTTCACTCATGAAGGCGGTCCAGGAAAATGACATCAAGGTGTTTGTCACGCATATTTTCAAATTAAAACCCTCGAACCTGATGACATCCAGAAAACTGGCCAGATGTTTTTTTGTTGATGAGGCGGCAATTGAAAAAGAAATTTTGAAAGGCGTGAGAAGCGGCGAAATTCTTTTATTTAAGGGTCAGGGTTTTTTCGAAAAAAAACAATATCAGACGTTGAAAAAACAGGTGCCTTCGGTCGTAAAAAAGATTCTGACGGATAATCCTTTAAAAGTGAAGGCGAGCCATGAAGAGATAAAAGACAGGTTGTCACCCCGGCTCAACGATGGCCCGTTTCAAAGAATGATTGCTGAGCTGTTGAATGAAAATAAAATCATCAAAACCGGGGGTGGATTTCAGGTGCCGGATTATACAGCCAATCTGTCGAGCGACAGGGAAAAACTCATCGTCCTGTTGGAGAATTATGCGCAAACATCCTGGCTGGTGCCCTTCAGCGCCCATACATTCTGGACGTTACATAAAAAGGAATACAGCCTGAATGAAGTTCAGCGGGTGCTTGATTATCTGTACCTTCAAAAAAGGCTGATTCGACTCAACAACAGACGGTTTATATCCCACGATGCCATGGCGGTTATCAAAGAAAGGGTGAAAAATTTGATCAGATCAAAGGGCGGTCTTACGATCGAAGACGGCAAGGAACTGCTTGGGTATGGAAGAACCGTGGGAATATCTGTTTATGAGTACCTGGATTCGATCAAATTTACCCAAAGAAAAGATGGTATGCGTGTTTTGACCGAACCGGAAATTGAACAACAGACTGATGCGTAAATGACCTACTAAAAATCAATATGAAAGGGGTCTGGAGGAATAACCCGACAGTTAACCCCATAATCATGTTAAAAACAGGAGAATTGTGTATGCGAGTAAAAAAACGACTGGCTCTTGGTGTTATTTTATTTCTGACTGCAACCGTGTTTGCCGTTTCGGCTGTGGCTGAACCCATTCTTGAAAAGATTGAACGGACTGGTGTGGTCACCATGGCATTCCGGGAAGGGTCAGTTCCTTTCGGGTATATGAACCAGAAAGGGGAATGGGTCGGGTTCGGCCTGGACCTGGGGTATGAAATCCATCAGGCCCTGGAGAGAAAATTCGGTAAAGAGATCGAACTGGTCAAAAAACCCATGAATCCGAAGACCCGGATTCCCCTGGTGGTCAATGGCACGGTGGACATCGGTATCGGTTCCACAACCATTACCCTGGAACGGGAAAAAGTGATCGATTTCAGCCTGCCCTATTTTTTAACCGGCACCCGGCTGCTGGTCCCCAAAGACAGCCCGATCAAAGATTTTCCGGATCTTGCCGGGAAACGGGTCGGGATGGGCAGCGGCTCGACCGCAAATATCAAGGGCCTTGACAGGGCCATTGCCCAGGGACTGATCGAACCGGAATGCCAGAAAATGCTTTTTGAAGAACACAACAAAGGCTTTCTGGCCCTGCAGCAGGGAAAAATCCATGCCTATTTCACGGATGCCAGCATCCTGGCCGGTATGAAAGCCAAGGCAGAAAAACCCGATGACTGGAAAATTGTGGGCCGGTATCTGACCTATGAACCGTATGGCCTGCTTTTACCGGAAAATCAGGGGGAGTGGCGTGATTTTATCAATGAAACCCTGGTTCAGATTATCAAAAGCGGCAAGTTCATGGAAATTTATGACAAATGGTTCGGCCCGGATGGCGAGGTGCCTCTGGAAATGGGCGACGAATACAAAGCATTGCTCAAGGCGTTGAGTTTTCCGGACTGACGCACTGAAATTGACAGGACGGTGGGACGGATATGGGATTGTTGAACTATCAATTTGACTGGAGTGTCCTCTGGCGGGCCCCCTATGGGCAGATGATGATACAGGGTATTTTTACCACCGTCCACCTGTCTCTCATTGCCTGGGGCCTTGCCCTTGTCCTGGGAATTTTGATCGGGGTATTGCGGACCCAGCCATGGCTTCCGGGCCGGATTTTCGGTGCGGCCTATGTACAGATATTTCGCAACACCCCGTTTCTGGTGCATCTTTTTTTCTGGTACTATGCCGCGCCCTTGATTCTGCCGGAATCCGGACAGCAGTGGCTGTATGACACGGTGCCGAACTATGCGTATTGGGCCGGAGTGGCCGGACTCGGGATGTACACGGCATCACGGGTGGCTGAACAGTTCCGGTCCGGTTTTTCTTCCATCCCCGCAGATCAGTATCGGGCCGCCTATGCATCCGGGCTCCGGACCTTCCAGGTGTACCGGTGGGTCATTATCCCCTATGGATTCCGGCTGATCCTGCCCACCATTACCACGGAATTTCTCACCTGCTTCAAAAACTCTGCATTGACCATGACCATCGGTGTCATGGAGATCACCCACACGGCTTATTATATCGATTCTTTTACCTGGCATGGCCTGGAAACCACGACGGCGGCCAGCCTGGTGTATCTGACCATCGCCTGGACCGTGATTGCCGTCATGGGGCAGGTGGAAAAACGGGTTTACATCCCCGGCCAGATCCGAAAGGCGGGATGATCGGTCATGGATGTGGATGTCATTGTCAGAAATGCCCCATTTATTTTCGGGGGGCTGTATCTTACCGTACAGCTTGCCGTTTTTGCCATCGGCGGCGGGCTTGTCTTAGGCATTCTTCTGGGGGCTGCCCGATTGTCCCGGCAGCCATGGCTGTATTATCCTGTCAGTGGCTATGTTCATTTTTTTCGGGGACTTCCGCTGCTGCTGGTCATTTTCTGGCTTTATTTTCTCATCCCGGTCATCACGGGCCGCAATCTCAATGAATTTGCCGCGGCCGTCATCGCGTTCATTGTATATGAAGCCGCCTATTTTTCCGAAATTGTCCGGGCCGGTATTCAATCCGTCTCCAGGGGCCAGCGGATGGCGGGACTGTCCAGCGGCATGACCGGCGTTCAAACGTTGAGACATGTTATCCTGCCCCAGGCCCTGCGGACCATGGTGCCCTCCCTGGTAACGCACAGCGTGGTCATTTTCCAGGATACCTCTCTGGCCTATGTCATCGGGCTGCGTGAGTTTCTGCGCCGGGTAAATCTGGTGGATGCCAGGGAAGCCCGGTCCCTGGAACTCTATCTGTTTGCGGGTCTGGTATATTTTATCTTATGCTCTGCCGGTACTTTCACCGGCAAACGGCTGGAGCGCAAAAACCGGGAAAGGAAGGTTCGATGATCGAAATCGAAAATGTCAGCCTCTGGTATTCCAAACAAACCAGAGTGCTTTTCAATATTGATGTCCGCATCGGTCATGGTCGGAAAGTGGTGATCTGCGGTCCCAGCGGATCCGGGAAAAGTTCGCTTCTGCGATGTATCAATGGGCTGGAACGGTTCCAGGAAGGCCGGATTCTTGTGGATGGAATTTCCGTACTGGCAAAACAAACCGATATCCATGAACTGAGGGCCGGCATCGGCATGGTATTTCAGCATTTTGAGCTGTATCCCCATATGACGGTTCTTCAGAATATCACATTGGCCCCGGTCAGGGTGCGCAAAAAATCCCTTGCTGACGCGGAAACCCATGCCCGGAGTCTCCTGGAACGGGTCGGCATCCTGGAACATGCCGCCAATTATCCGGGTGAGCTTTCAGGCGGGCAGCAGCAGCGGGTGGCCATTGCCCGGGCCCTGGCCATGGAACCGAAACTGATGCTGTTTGATGAACCCACATCCGCCCTGGATCCGGAAATGATTCAGGAAGTCCTCGATGTCATGACGGATCTGGCGAAAGAAGGCATGACAATGGCGCTGGTGACCCATGAGATGGGCTTTGCCAAAGAAGTGGCCGATGAGATCATTTTCATGGACAAAGGCCGGATACTGGAACATGCCGATACTGCATCATTTTTCGACAATCCCCGGCATGACCGGACCCGGCAGTTTTTGAGCCGGATTCTTCGATAACCGCCTTTGTATGAACATCATTAAATTGCTTTTTCAAGGGTTGAAAGAAATTGCGGCAGATTGAAGTCGTATTTTTTTGCCACATCCCGGATCGTCATGAACAGAGAGGTACAGCAGATACATTCGCCGGCCTGTTCATCAAAGGATTTGAACACGGCAATCGTGTCCGGATGGGCGGATACGACATCCAAAATGGTCATATCCGGATGGATGTGTATGTCTGTTTTTTCGGTCATGATATCTCCTTTGCGGCGAATACTGCGAATACGGCGAAAAATTTTTATATCATCTCAATGAAGGCCTGAATCCGGACCCGGAGCTGCTCCGTGTCTGATTCGGAATAATCGGTTTCAATGTGCAGGAACGGCAGGCCAAAGTCATCCTGAACCAGCGTTGCCACCTGAAACGATTCAATATTGTAAGTGTGGCAGGCCTGCCAGGTCAGGTCCACCACGCCGTCGATGGAAAATGCCGGAATCATCTCCCGGAGCATTTCCATACGGCCCGGGTTGGGACTCATGACGGAACAGGGAATGGCCAGATACTGATCGGCCAGGGCCGTGACCGGGTCGATGGTGTCATTTACCTGAAAAGCCTGTTTGTATCCGCTGCAGTTTTCAAGGGCCACGACATTGGCACCGCACTGTTCCAGGATTTTCACCACCTTGTCCGACCCGAGCCCGACAGGCACGCCGGTCAGCAGAATCCGGGGGGTTGTGTTTGTGTAGGGACTCTGGTTTTGTTCAATCAGTGTCAGACAGACATCTGAAATTTCATCCATCAGGGCGATCCCTTTTTCCTTGTCGGCGAAGAATCCGGTTTTGAACAGGATTTCAACCAGTTCCATGCCCGTCAACGGAGAAGGGTTGGCTCTGGTGATGTCCATGAGCCGCTTTTTTGCCTGTCGTTCCCGGTTCATCAGGCGGATGGCGGCAGAGATTTTTTCCGGCGTGATCTGACGGCCGATCCGGTTTTCAAGTACCGTGATCAGGGTTTCGATTTCCGCTTTCCAGGGTCCAAGGGACAGGGCAGGAACCTGATTCTGCGGCAGCTGCAACACATGGACCGGTTTGAGGTCGGACATGATCTCGAACATCTTTTTTTTCCCGTCACACGTGGTATCCGCCACAATCATGTCCGAAAACCTGAAAAAGGGGCAGGTGTCTGTGGCGGCAAATCCATAGCTGCTTTTGATCAGCGGACACAGGTTCCTGGGCAGTACCTCTTCGGCCGCATCAATGGGGTCCTGGCGGGTGCCGCACAACGGCAGCGGAATGGCATCCGCTGCCACGGCCAGCTCAGTGGGGCCGTACAGGCAGTAAAATCCGATGACATGGTTGCCTTTTTCCTTATGGGCTTCGATGTCCATCAGGTTTTGTTCCGTGATCTGCTGAATTTTTTTGAACAGGGCCTGTTTCATTCTCAGAGTTCCTTGGGATGTCCGGCGGGTGAAAGGTCTTGAACAGCAATGGCGGCAATGTCGTCGTGGGTCTTGAACCTGGGAAATCGGCGGCATTCCGGGTCGGTTTTCTCGATCTGCCGGATCCGGTGTTTCAGGCCTGACAGACCCAGGTCCCGGTACAGGGTGACCAAGGGCGTGAAATTTTTCTTTTTTGCCGGTTTTTCCGATGGAATGGACAGGCCGTCCGTGAACAGCAGCACGGTGTTGACCTGATCCAGGGATTTACGGCCGTGGTGGAGGAAATCCATGGCATGGGGCTCCCCGTTCAACACCCCATAAGTCAGGTTCATCTCGGCCCGTTTCTTTCGGATCTGTTGGGAAATCCTTGCGTCCATGCCGCATGGACCGGTTTTTTTCCGGGCCGGCCACAGGCACAGGGTGTCGTAATCATGATCTTCCCGGTCCACCACCACTTCGTGGGTGTTGTCGTGATAAATCAGAATGATCTGGGCATCGCCGGTCTGCACCCATTCCAGGGTATTGTCCCGGATCCGGACCACGGCCGCGCTGGTACTCCACAGGTTTTCTTTCCGGGTAAGATCCACGCCATGGCGGACCATATGTTGGTGAATGGAGTGGTTTGCCGTGTGTGCCAGTGCCTTTAAGGGAAAATGGTTGGTAGCAAAAACGGACCGGGCCGCGGAGGACGCGATCAATCCCCCGGTTTTTTCTTTTTCAAACACGGTTTTGTTCAGGCTGGTGGCCCCGTCAAACACACCGAAGAGATTGCCCTGAGCCACCAGGGTGTCTTCATTCAGACGGGCCGATCCTTTTTCAAGGATGGTTTCAATTTTCATGGAACGTCTACTATTCAATGGGTTATGAATTTGCATGATTTGTAAAATAGCCAGTGGGAGCATGTTTGTCTAATTCGTAATTTGGATGAAATATCAAAGTTCCTATTGAAAGGATCAATACCCGACCGGGAAATGGAAACCAGGGATGTAGATATCGAAAAAACCGATGATCAGGGTAAAATTGATTCAGATAATCAATTTTACAGATAGAATTCGCAAATGTATAAATACTGGTTCAAACCCAATTAAAAAAAAGGAGATACCATGACGACCGATTATACACCCATGTGGCAGGAGCTGGGGCTCGACCTGGCCGGCCATGAAGCCCTGCTCAATGTCCTGGGAACCGCTTACACAGATATTTATCTGTCCCAGAAGAACCGGCCCGAAGGCATGGGCTATTTTGATTTTGTGATGAGCGAGGTCCATGGGCTGCGCATTAAAGAACTGATGGACGAAAAAGCCGCCGGCAGAAAGATCATCGGCTCCTATTGCGTGTTTGTGCCTGAAGAGATTGTGTTGGCAGCCAATGCCACCCTGGTGGGGCTGTGCTCCGGAGCGGATTTTGCCATGGAAAAAGTGGAGCAGCTTTTGCCCAGAAACACCTGTGCGCTGATCAAATCCTCATTCGGGTTTAAAATCGGCAAGGTGTGCCCCTATCTGGAAAGCGCGGACATGATCGTGGGGGAAAACACCTGTGACGGCAAGAAAAAAGCCTATGAAACCCTGGGGACCCTGGTAGACAATCTGTATGTCATGGATTTGCCCCAGACCAAGACCGACCAGACCAGAGACCTGCTCAAGGCGGAATACATGAAGTTCAAGACGGCTGTGGAAGAATTAACGGGTATCACGGTCACGGCGGAGTCCCTGAAATCTGCCATTGATGTGGTCAATGCCAAGCGGGCCGCCATTCACCGGCTGTCTGCATTGAGAAAGGCCGACCCTGCCCCCATTTCCGGCCTGGATGCCCTGCTGGCCAACCAGGTGTTCTTTTATGACAACCCGGCCCGGTTCACGGAATCGGTCAACAAAATCTGTGATGAACTGGAAACCCGGATCCAGGAAAAAACCGGGGCATTCCCTGCCGGCGCGCCCCGCATCCTGGTGTCGGGATGTCCCCAGGCCGTTCCCAACTGGAAACTGCATATGATTGTTGAAACGGCCGGGGCCGTGATCGTGGGCGAGGAATCCTGTGTGGGCGAACGGGGCACCCGGAACCTGACCGCCGATACGGGCACCACCGTGGATGAGATGATGGATGCCATCGTGGACCGGTATTTTCAAGTGGATTGCGCCATATTCACCCCCAATCCCCAGCGCCTGGACCACATTCAGGAGATGGTCACGGCATACAATGCCCAGGGCGTGATCCATTACGGCCTGCAGTTCTGTCAGCCCTATCTCATGGAATCCATTCCCGTGGAAAAGGCCCTGGAGGAGAAAAACATTCCCTGCCTGCGGGTGGAAACCGATTACGGCATGGAAGATGCGGGTCAGCTCAAGACCCGGGTGGAAGCCTTTATCGAACAGCTCAGGTAAGGATCGACATGTCCTCAGACACAACAGCGGTGCGGTATGCCGGTATTGATATCGGCTCCCGCACCATCAAACTGGTGGTGGTTGACTCATCGGGCAAGATCCTGGAGCGGTTCCAGTCCGACACGGGATTTGATCCCATGACCACGGCCAATGCACTCATTGCCAAGGTATCATTCGACAAAATCATGGCCACTGGATACGGCCGGAACCTGTTTGAACTCTCCTTTGACGCGCCCACGGTCACGGAGATCAAGGCCCATGCCCGGGGCGCCTGGACGGAATTCCCCGATGCCCGCACGGTTCTGGACATCGGGGGACAGGACAGCAAGGCCATTTCCCTGTTTGACACGGGCAAAGTGAAAAAATTTGAAATGAACGACCGGTGTGCCGCCGGCACGGGCAAGTTCCTGGAAATCATGGCCGCCACCCTGGGATTTGAATTGGCGGAGTTCGGGGCCCAGGCCCTGGCCGCTGAAAAAGACCTGCTGATTTCCAGCATGTGCACGGTGTTTGCCGAATCGGAAGTGACCTCCCTGATCGCTAAGGGCGAAGACCGCAAAGAGATCGCCCGGGGCCTGCACACCAGTGTGATCCGGAGGGCTGCGGGCATGATCAACCGGGTATCTTCAAACGGGCCCATCGTGTTCACGGGCGGGGTGGCCAAAAACCCCTGCATGGTGCAACTGCTGGCCGGCAGACTGGACCGGGAGATCCGGATCCCATCCGATCCCCAGCTGGCCGGGGCCTATGGGGCCGCCCTTCTGGCAGCGGAACAGACGGTGGGAAAGGAATAATCGGCAGGTCTGAGATCCCCGGTTTTCCAGAAAGACCTGGTCAGCATCCTTCATGTGACGCAATTCAGAAATCAGATAATATGGTTTGCTTTGGGTTCAGGTTTTGATGTAAACCTGACGATAAACAACACTGATCTGAGGGCCAGAAAAATGCAGGGAAAACAATACCGGCTGGGTGACCAGATTATTACCGGGTATGCGGCCGCTGGCCCATTTTTTCAATAATAAGCAGGGTGGAAACCAGATATATATCGATCCTGGCCAGACAGTTGAACATGGGATTTTCCGTTTAGGCAGGTATAAAATCAGTATTGAAAAAACAGGTGCGGTTTCATGGCAGAGATATAATAGACCAAACAGTATCAAGGGCGGGGGTGGTTTTATAGAGTCCGGCATTTTGTTTTTAGGGCCCGGAGAGTATGATGTTTATGAAAATATGAGTAAAAAGAAGTGGCATGAAAACCTTGGGGTATTGCCGGAATGGGAAAAAACCTTTGCCTGGAGCCGACATAATTTTTTGCATCGCGTTACCCCGCAAGTAACTGCAAAATTATCTTTTTGGCAAAGGAACAGTAAAAACTCAACGATCAAAAAATCCACCCATCCTTCAGAACCACTGCATCATGCCGAACCTGATGAACAGAAAACGGCCTTTTATAATATCGGGCAAAAGAAAACACCATGGCGGCGGCATCAACGTTCTATCCAGTGGGAACACTGGTTCAAGCGGTTTTCACGCTTACTGACGGGCAGTTTTCGTATGACATGTTATATTATTTTTTTTATACTGAAAAAAGCAGTTGATGTGCTGGGCTTTTTAATGAATTTTTTCAATAAAATGATCTGGAAAAGAGGAAAACGGTTATGAATAGATTAAAATACAGCATCCTTGCTGGGGTTATGTTTATACTTTTTTTTGCCGGTGCCGGGTTTGCTGACGATGATGAGCACGACAATGACCATGGCAAACATCACAGCCATGAAAAAAGGCAGTCAGAATCGGTGAGTAATGACACCTATGCACAGGAATGCGGGGCCTGCCATTTTGCGTATCAGCCATGGCTGCTACCGTCCGGTTCCTGGGAGAAGATTCTTGAAGAACTGCCGTCCCACTTTGGCGAAGATATCCCGCTCGATGAAGAAACCCAGAAGACCATTAATCAATACCTTACAGCCAATGCAGCGGATCGTGTGTCAGTCAAACGGTCCCGGAAAATCATGAAAAGCCTGAGAGGTAACACACCCGTCAGGGTGAGTGAGATCCCTTATATTTTTGAAAAGCACCATGACCTGGATGCGGCGATCCTGGCCAGACCATCGATCGGTTCCCTGGGGAATTGTATCGCCTGTCACACGTCTGCGGATCAGGGCCACTATGATGATGACTATGTTACCATTCCACGGTAATGCCTGATATGGATCGGGATAGAAAAATACGCAAAGTCACATGGATCGGCCTGTGTATAAATGTTGCTCTTTCGGCTCTGAAAATTTCCGCCGGTGTGTTTGGACACAGTCAGGCAGTCCTGGCGGACGGTATTCACAGTATTTCAGATACGGTGACCGATTTTGCAGTTATCATCGGATCCTACTATTGGTCAAGGCCCCCGGACAGCTGCCACCCCTATGGTCACAGAAGGTATGAAACACTGGTCACAATGTTTATCGGTGTCATTCTTCTCGTGGCCGGGGCCGCCATTGGATGGGAAGCGATTATTACGATAAGGGAAAAACATGCGCAGCCGCCATCAATGACAGCGCTGTGGGCTGCGGTGATTTCGATTATCATTAAAGAATTCCTGTATCAGTGGACAGCAAGGGTCGGCAAAAAAATCAAAAGCATGTCACTGGTGGCCAATGCATGGCATCATCGGCTGGATTCCTTTAGCTCCATCCCTGTTTTCATTGCTGTTGGCGCTTCAATCGTTTTTCCGGGATGGACGTTTCTGGATCATGCCGGAGCGATTTTTGTTACCGCATTTATTTTTCATGCCGCTGTTAAAATAATTTTTGACGGGATCAAGGAATTTGTTGATATCGGCGCTTCTGAAGAAGTTCTAAAGCAGATCAAATCACTTGCAGAGAGCCATCCTTCCGTCCTTCAGGCCCATGGCATTCGTACAAGATATATGGGAAGTAATCTCCAGGTAAATCTGCACGTGGTTGTCGACAGTCACATGACGGTTTTCGACGGTCATGAGGTTGCGGAAGCGGTTAAAAAACAGATTCTTGAAAACGGTCCCGAAGTAATCGATGTGGAAATTCACATTGAACCATCGGAATCTAAAATCACTGAAGAATAGTTTTGTAGGGATCTTTATTTATACCATTCCTGGCTAAACCATCCTGATGTGCTGGGTGTTTTCTGGAAAATCGACCTGATCTTTATTGACAGTTTCATCTGCCCCTGCCATTATTTCGGCTTTTTCCCAGCGCCTGCCCCGGACCGGGCACACTCTGGCATTCTTCGAAAATCCGGGCGGTACAGGTGCTGCAGATGGATTTGTCCAGGATGTTGAATATCCGGGAAATAGCCTGGGATTCGGTGGCAAACAGCCGGTTTTCACCGATCTGCTTTAAAAAACCGCCATGGGCAAGAAACCGGATCACATCCCGGTTGAGCCGGCAGAGAAAAAGATTTTTTCCCAGTTTCAGACGGCGGTGTGCTTCCTGTTCCAGCACCAGTGACCCGGACACATCGATGAAATTGATCCCATACCCGATGATGAGAAGGTGCCGGGGATCGCTGTCATCACTCTCTTCCAGAATTTCCGACACATGATTGGCTGCTCCGAAAAACAAAGAACCGCTGATCCGGAGAATTCTGAGCTGGGGACATTCCACAAGTTCTGTCTGGGAAATTTCAGTGAGCTGACGGTCCGGATCACCGGGGCCCGGAACCATGGCATCCACATGGGGATGGGATGTCCGGGTCAGGTAGATAGCCATGGAGAGCAGCACCCCTGAATAAATGGCAAATTCGATTTCAAAAAACAGGGTGCCGAAAAAAGTGGCCAGCAGGACCAGGGTTTCGGAACGGCTGCTTCTGAGGATCTCTTTGATGTGAGGAAAATCAATGAGCTTGAACGCTACGAAAAAAATGACTCCCCCCATGGCCGGCAGGGGGAGCCAGGCGGTCAACGGCGCGATGAGCACCACAATCACGGCCAGGAACAGGGCGGAAAAAATACTGGCCAGGGGCGTTCTGGCGCCGGCATCAAAATTGACCCCGGACCGTGTAAAGGAACCGGAGCTGGCATAGCTTGAGAAAAAGCTGCCCACTATGTTGGACAGACCCTGGCCGATGAACTCCTGGTTACCGTTGATATGCTGGTTGGACTGCACTGTGATGGACCGGGCAATGGAAAGGGCCTCGATCAGGCCCAGGAATGCCACGGCCAAGGCTCCCGGACCCATCATCCTCAAGGTGTCCAGGGTGAAATCCGGAGAAGACAGGGGCGGCAGATGTCCGGGAAGTTCTCCGAGCAGCCGGACACCATGAGCGGCACCGTCCATGGCCAGGTTGAGCAGGCTGCCTGCCGCCAGGGCAATGAGAAGGCCGGGCCACCGGGGCCGCAGGATCTTGAATATGACCGCGCATACCAGGGTGGCCAGGGCCACCACCAGTTCATACCCGTTGGTCTGTCCCGCCGATTTGATAATAAAAGCCCAGGATGTCAGAAATGAGGCTCCGCCGGGGATGGGAATTCCCAATGCATGTTTGAGCTGGCTGGTGGCGATGAGAAAGGCGGCTCCGGCCGTGAACCCGACGATCACTGAATGGGACACAAAATTGATCAGTGTGCCCAGCCGGGCCAGGCCGAACGCCAGCTGAAACAGTCCGGCCATAAAGGTGAGGGTCAGGGCCAGGCGCACGTAATCTGCCGATCCCGGGTCTGCCAGGGGACTTAACGTGGAAAAGACAATGATGGAGATGGCTGTGGTCGGCCCGGAAACCAGGTACATGGAAGAGCCGAACAGGGCGGCAATGACCGGCGGCACAATGGCGGCATAGAGTCCGTATTCAGCCGGCAATCCGGCAATCATCGCAAAAGAGACCCCCTGGGGCAGAACGATGAAGGCCCCGGTCAGCCCGGCCAGAAGATCCGCCTTGAGGGTGCCGCGGTTCACTGTTTTTATCCAGGACAGAAATGGAAATATCCTGACACCCAAAGGTACGGGCCGAACCGGCGCTGCTTTTCGATATCCTGCAGTCATGGTCTGTTCCCTTAATCGTTATGGCAGTTCAGGCATCCGGTAAAGTCGGGGTGAGGGGTAGGGGGGCCCTGGGCATGGTCAGGGTGATGGCATTCAAGGCATTGAACATCCCGGGTCACCCCGGCATGAATGTCGGGAAAGGCGTTGACGGATTTTCCATGGAATCCCAGGTACGCGGTGTGGGCGCATCCGCCAATAAGCATGGCCCCCGCAATTCCCAATAAAAACTTAACCGGTTGTTTCATGGTTTTCTTCCTTTGCTTTTCCATCCGTCAGGCGGATGGTCCGGTCTGAAAGCCGGATGATGTCATTGTCATGGGTTGTAACAATAATGGTGACCCCCAGGGCCCTGCCGGTATCTGCCATGAGCCGGATCAGGTGCAATGCCGTGGCACTGTCCAGGCTGGCCGTGGGTTCATCTGCCAGAAGCAGGGCCGGCACATGGGAGACGGCACGGGCAAAGGCCACCCGCTGGGCCTGTCCCCCGGACAGTTCATGGGGCATGGACCGGGACAACCCGTCCAGGGACAGCGCTTCCAGCAGCCGGTTCACCCGGCGGTTCAGTTCTTTTTTGCCAAAATGGTTCAGGTGCAGGGGAAATGCAATGTTTTCAAACACGGTGAGACAGGCGATCAGGTTGCCGGCCTGGAACATAAACCCTAAGTGTTGACGTCTGAACCGGGTCATCTGCCGCTGGTTCAGGGCCGTTATTTCCGTGCCGAGACAGGTAATCCGGCCGCTGTCCGGCCGTTCCAGTCCCCCCAGGCAGTTGAGCAGGGTGGTTTTGCCTGATCCGGATTTTCCGACAATGGCCAGTGTGTTCCCTTTTTCCACGGACAGGCAGATCCCGGAGAGGACCTGGACCGTCCTGGATCCGGATCTAAACCCCTTATAAAGATCTGTCACCTGGATCACGGATAGATGCTCCTTAAAATGCGGGCCGGCTGCTGCCGGACCACGATCAAGAGCGGCCAGGCTGCGGCGGCCAGGCAGAAGACAAGGGCCAGCCCCGGGGGCAGCAGCAGGGAAAAGAAAGTCAGTCTGGGAACGATCACCCCGGAAACCACGAAATACTGGTTGTGGGAGGTGAACCCGGACAGATCGATCCCGGTCCCTGCGGCAAAGGCAGCCATGGCAGCCCCCAGCAGGATGCCGGCAGCGGCAGCCAGCAGGTTGAGCAGGATCACCTGTGAGAAAATAAGCAGCGCGGTTTCCCCCGGAGTGATGCCCATGGTCTTCATGATTCCGTATTCCCGGAGACGGCTGATGATGGAGATGGCAAAGGCGGCGGCCGTAGCAAATGCCACCACCCCCAGGACAAGTACGTTGACAAAGCCCATGGAGATCCGGTTCAGATCAATGAGCTGGGTCAGGTCGGGCATGGTTTCCTGCCAGGTTTGGAACCGGGATGGATCTATTCCCTTTTCAGCCCAGGCCGACCGGATCCGGGTTTCCGAAACTCCGGGCATCAGAAACACCGCGGTTGACCAGGTTTCCGGCAACACGGGCATGGCGGCCTTAGGGCAGAAGGCCAGCCCCTGATCCATGGCAGGAATACCGGTGGCAAAAATGCCGGCCACACGGAACTGTTTTTCCAGAGAGCCGGACTGGAACAAGAGGGGATTGCCGGGTTGGACACCTAAGGCCATGGCAGTCTGACGGCTGATGAGGATGTCATCTGTTTCCGGGGCCGGGTAGGTGCCGGCAATGATTTTTTTCCAGAATGCACAGGCTTTTTTCTCCGGTTCCGGGTCCAGGGCCACCAGGGTCAGCGACAGGTCAGTGCTGGATGCGGCGGCAGCGGTTTGGCCGGCAGGGCCAGCATGACCTTCCGGGCTGCTGATCATTCCCGGAATCAGGTACCGCCGGAGGATCGTCAAAACCCCGGGAAGTTCCAGGTCTTCCGGCACCAGGGCAGCAGGCAGGGCCGTACCTGAAATCTGACCGCTGTAAAGGCCGGTGGCGTTCTGGATCATGCAGTCGTTTATGCCTGTGGCCACGGCAGAGATAAAGACCAGGGCTGCCACGGCCATGCTGATCGTGGCGCCTAAGGCGGCGGTGCTGCGGCCGGACCGGAAAATAAAGGCAGCCGCAGTTCTGATCCAGAACGCCGGAGTCATGGTGCCAGATCCTGGAACCGGTCCGCCCCGATCCGTCTGGCAACAAAATCAACGGCAAAGGGGATCATCGAGCCATGTTCCGGGGCAAACAGCATGCCGCATCCCTCTTTCAGAAATGCCCGTGCTTTATTAGCCGCCTGTTTCCTTGCCCGGGGGAATTCGTTTAAAAGATCTCTTTTTGCGGAAACCGGGCCGCCCTGTTCAAGCATCCGGTTCAACCGGAATGTTTCATCCTCTCCGGAGGTGTGGCAAATCAGGGAAGCCACATAGTTATGCCGCCGGGTCTCCAGATCTCTGGCCAGATCCACCATATCATCCATGACCTGACAGCCCACCCCCACAAGGGCAAGTCCCTCCTTGATCCGGTCCGGGGGGGCCAAATCAGGCCCTTCAAGGGCTTCGGGCAGTGCCCATGGGGCCTGGAACAGCAACCCGGTTTTTACTGAATGGATATCTGATAAGACGGCCTCCGGCAGCAGGGTGGTTACCACTCCCTGTTCTTCCGATGCCTCCTGGGCACCGCTTTTCAAAAGGGCATGCAGAGAAACGGTATTTGCCGTCAGCAGCTGATCCCGGGAAAAACATCCCGCCTTTTCCCCCTTGACCATAAGGGCGGTCAGGACCCGGTCACAGACCATGATGTCCAGGATGGACCGGAATTTTGCGGCGGATTCAGGCAGATCCGTATCCAGGGTGATCTTGTACTCATCATCCAGAATATTGTCGCACCCGGTGACCATTCCCCTGAGGCACTGGTTCATGGCGGCATAGTAGATGCGCCGGTCCTCCGGGATACGGCCCTGGATATAGGAATAGAGAAACAGGGCGGAAAAAAAATGGTTTTCCAGGGAAAACCAGGAAGGTGACGGCGGGGTCAGGCAGACCCCGCTTTGGTCCAGAATGGATGCGGCCGTTTCCTGGAACAGCGAAAGAGCCTGGTGCAACTCCCGGGTCACCAGGTCGAAAAATTCTCTGACTGCAGTGTCATCAGCCACCGGAGAGGTCATGATGTCAAACCCACGGGTTTTTTGCTCACAAACAGGGTGATATATCCCAGATAGGTTTTGACCAGCCGGGGATATGTGAAACCGGCCTCTTGGATGAGATCCGGCAGCACCCCCCGGATATTTTCCCCGATCTGGGGCTGGAAGAGCAGCCAGCGGGAAGCGTGGGCAATCAGGGCGCCCAGAAATGTCTCGGGGACATGCATATCGGAGATGACCAGCCGTCCGCCGGGTTTCAACACCCGGAAAGCTTCGGCAAAGGCCCGGATCTTCAGATCCATCTGGATATGGTGAAAAAAGAGGGTGGAGACCACCGAGTCAAAGGAGTCGTTTTCAAAGGGAAGGGCTTCGGCTGCTGCGGTCCGGAAGGTGCAGGCCGGTCCCTGGCGCTTTTCAACCGCTCCCTGTATCATCTTTCCGGCAGCATCGATTCCTATGGCCACGCCCCCTTTTTCCGGAGACAGTTTTTCGGAGATCATCCTTGTCACAACCCCGGTGCCGCAGCCCACATCAAGGATCCGGTGGTCCGGTTCAATTTCCAGATGGTCGATGACCTGGCGGTTGATCTTTTCCTGAAACCCGAACATGACCCAGGGTTCCAGAATGTCGTATACACCGGCGGCATAATCAAGGGTTCGGCCCCTGGTGGGGATGGAGGAATAGCTCATAACTCGATTCCTGATCGTTATCTGGGCTGATTTATGGAATTGTTTTCAGCATTCAGGCGGATGATCCAGGCACAGCCGGCCTGGATATGTCCGGTCCGGAAACTTTATACAAATTAGGCCCGGATGTGGGCCGTTGTCAACCCGAATATACAATTCTTTTCCCTCTTAAGGCATGGAACAGGCCATTCGGATGAAAGTATTGAATAACTCAATAGGCTGCATCGAATTTTATTGATAGAATCAATTTTACATATCCATCTATCAAGTATAAATAATGGAATTCTATTGGTAAAAAAAATGAAAGGATCGATCAGCTGATCGACCTGTCTCGTAAATCGAGAAAAAGGAGGAAGCGATGTCTTGTAAAAAAAATATCATGTTGGTTGTTTTGATGGTGGCGGTCACATTTTTCCAGGTGCCGGCCCAGGCCGGGGCCATTGACCCGTTCAGCGGCCTGTCCGGAGAGATCCGGATCTCCGGCGGGACCGCCCATATTCCGGTCATGAAGGAAGCGGCCAAACAGATCATGCGCGCCAATCCCGAGATTTCCATCAGCATTGCCGGCGGCGGTTCCGGCGTGGGGATCAAGCAGGTGGGAGAAGGGATTGTGGACATTGGTAATTCAGGCCGTGCCGCAACGGATGCGGAGGTGGAAAAATATGGCCTGAAACTGTTCAAGTGGGCCATTGACGGGGTGGGCGCGGCCGTGAATCCGGGTAACCCGGTCACATCCCTGACCAAAGCCCAGCTCAAAGACATTTACAGCGGGAAGATCACCAACTGGAAAGACCTTGGCGGCAAGGATGCGCCCATCACGGTCTACACCCGGGATGAATCCAGCGGGACCCGGGCGGTTTTCTGGAAAAAAGCCCTGGACAAAGGAGATATTGTGTCCAGTGCCAATTTTGTGGTATCCAATGGGGCCATGAAAACTGCCATTGCCAATGATCCCAATGCCATCGGTTATGTGTCTGTGGGACACATGGATGCCAGTGTGGCCGGCGTGGCCCTGGACGGGGTCCCCCCCACCATCGATACGGTCAAATCCGGTGAATACAAAGTGGCCCGGGGGCTTTACAGCAACACCCAAGGAGATCCTTCCGGATTGACCAAATTGTTCATCGCGTATCTGCTGAGTCCTGAAGGACAGCGGATCGTTGTTCAGAAAGGATTTGTGCCGGTAAATTGACCCGCGTGACCCAACAGACGGCCCGGATCGTATTTTTTTTGAGTGCCGCAGTCAGTGCCATGGCTGCGGCACTGGTGTTTGGTTTCCTTCTGGTGTTCGGGTTCCCCCTGATCGGCGGGGGGGAGTTTTTCTCTCTGCTGGCCCGGCCCTGGTCTCCGGGTCAGGGGCTGTACGGATTTCTGCCCATGATCACGGGAACGGCGGCCATCTCGTTTCTGAGCATTGTGTTTGCATTGCCTTTGAGCCTGGGCACGGTGTGTTTCATGGGCGGGCTGGGTCCGGCCCGGATCAGCCGGCTTGTGGACGGATTTGTCCGGTTCATGACGGGCATCCCCACGGTGATTTATGGGTTTTTAGGTATTTTTCTGCTGGTGCCCGTGGTCAGAACCCTGTTCACTTCCGCCGGGTCCGGCATGTGCATTTTGTCCGCCTCCCTGATGCTCTCTTTGCTGGTCAGCCCCACCATGATCATTTTTTTCAAGGACGGGTTTGATTCCGTGGATGTCCGCTATATCCAGGCGGCGGACGCGCTGGGGGCGGACAGCGTGCAGCGGCTGATCTACGTGATCCTTCCGGAGGCATGGCCGGGCATTGTCACCGGGATCATCATGGGACTGGGCCGTGCCATGGGCGATACCCTGATTGCCTTGATGATCGCGGGAAATGCCGTGCATGTGCCGGGGTCGATTCTGGACTCCGCCCGGACCCTGACCTCTCATATCGCCCTGGTATCGGCATCGGATTACGACAGCCTGGCGTTTAAATCCATTTTTGCCTGCGGCCTGACCCTGTATGTGTTGAATGCTTTTGCCGTAATCGCGGTGAGGAAGCTGGGCAAAAAAAGAGGGCAGGCCCGATGACCATCCGGATTCTGGGCGGGTGCCTGCGGGTGTTTTCCTGGGGGGCGGTGCTGGTGCTGACCGGTTCCGTCCTGGTGCTGCTGGGGTATCTGCTGGTCAAGGGGGTGCCGTCTCTGGGCCGGGACCTCATCTTCGGGCAGGTGGATGTCCTGGATGCCGTGCTGCTGAAAAAGCGGGTGTTTGACGGGCTGTTTCCGGCGATTGCCGGCACCCTGAGTGTGGTGGCCCTGTCCGTGGGGCTGGCCGTTCCCGTGGGGGTCTGCGCCGGTATTTACATGAGCGAGTTTGCCACGGTTTTTCAGCAGCGGGTGTTCGGGTTGATGTTTGACATTCTGGCAGGCATCCCGTCCATTGTGATCGGGTTGTTCGGATTTTCAGGGGCCATTTTCATTCACAAATATATCTCCAATGATTTCAGGCCGTGCCTGGCCGTGTCTGTGGCGGCCCTGGCTTTTCTGGTCCTGCCGTACATCACGCGCACCACCCAGGCCGCCATGCAGGGGCTTTCGATCCAGATCCGGCAGGCAGCCCTGGCCCTGGGGGCCACACGGGTGCAGAACATTTTTTATGTGCTGCTGCCGCGATCGTTTTCAGGGATTTTGTCCGGCATCATTCTGGCCATCGGCCGCTGCGCTGAAGATACGGCCGTTATCATGCTCACGGGAGTCGTGGCCACGGCCGGGATTCCCGGGTCCCTTCTGGGCAGTTACGAGGCCCTGCCGTTTTACATCTATTATATTTCATCCCAGTACACAGATGCTGCGGAACTGATGTCCGGATACGGGGCTGCGATTATCCTGCTGGGCGTGTGCGCGGTTCTCTTTTTCCTGGCGTTTCTCATCAAAAGACATTTGGCCGGTCCTGCCGGGCCGGCACGGGGGAGGTTCCATGGATAAGCCTGTCAAGATCCGGGTGGAAAACCTGACCTTTTCATATCACCAGACACCGGTTTTCGAGCATATCAATCTGGAGTTTGACGCCCATGCCATCACGGCCATCATCGGGCCTTCGGGCAGAGGAAAATCCACGTTTTTATCCCTTTTGAACCGGTTGTGGGAATCCCAGCCCTTTGCAAGGATGGAAGGAAAGGTCTGGATCCTTCTGGACGGGCAGTGGGTCGATATCTATGGGAAAACCCTGAGCAAACCGGACCTGAGAAGAAAAGTGGGCATGGTGTTCCAGACCCCGAATCCGCTGCCCATGAGTATCTATAAAAATATGGCGTTCCCATTGAAGTTGACCGGTGTTGCGGACAAATCCCTGATAGAGGAAAAGATCACGGCCGCACTCCGGCAGGCATTTTTATGGGATGAGGTAAAAGACCGCCTGCATGACAGCGCCTTCAGCCTTTCCGGAGGCCAGCAGCAGCGGCTGTGCATTGCCAGGGCCCTGGTTTCACAGCCTGAAATACTTCTTCTGGACGAGCCCACCTCATCCCTGGATGCCGGGGCCGCCTCCGTGATTGAAGACCTGCTGGTCCGTCTCAAAGAACGATGTACCCTGATCGTGGTATCCCATTACCTGGACCAGGTATCCCGGATTGCCGACACGGCACTGAAACTGGAAGCCCGTGGTTTTTCACCGGTGTGATTTTTTCGTCGAACCGGTGGTCAAATCGCCAGACGGTTCATTCAGGAAAGCATTCATTTTCCCGTTCACTGGCGGGGTGGCCAAAAATCCCTGTATGGTGCAACTGCCTTCCGGCTGCAACAAGTCCGGGCAGCAGTCAAATATTGTTGTCATTTTGGCACAGTTGCTATATCATTATGCCAAGACTCAATTTGAATAATGGCTTGTAAACAAAGGAGGGGGTATGCCAAGAGTAGAAAAAAGATTTCAAACACGGATGCCTTATCATGTCCACGAAAGGCTTGCGCATGCCGCAGAGATATCGGGTGCAACGTTAAACCAGTTTGTTGTACAATCCGCTTTAGAGAAAGCCAATTTTGTACTGGAAAGAGAACAACTATTACATTTAACTTATCGTGATGCTGAAGCACTATTCGACGCAATTGAAAATCCACCATTACCAAATGAACAGTTAATAAAGGCAGCTAAAAACTACAAAAGGAAATTTATTGATGAACCGGTTTGAGGAACTGACCCGTTCACATAATCGAGTTGGATTTGATTGTGGCGTGCAGGAACTCAATGTTTTTCTTCATAATCTTGCTCATCAAAATTTCAAAAAAGGTCTTTCCCGGACATTTGTATTAACGAGTGAAGATATTCCAGAGGAGATTTTATCTTTTTATACGCTGTCTATTTTTGAAGTTTGTGCGCGTAAACTACCACAAAGATTTTCAAAAAAATACAAAGGGCATCTTCCAGCCGTAAAAATCGCCCGTCTTGCTGTTGCCACAGTCTTACAAAATCAGGGCTTTGGTAAGTATATGATTATCGATGCAATTAGACGAGCAATGGCAATTTCAAAACACGTTGGTATAATCGGCTTATTTGTGGATGCAACAAATGAAGATGCCAAAAAGTATTATTTGAAGTTTGGATTTATCCCTTTACCTGATCATACGTTAGAACTTTTTTTGCCGTTAAAAACCCTTCAAAAAATGTACGTTGAGGTTTTTGAAAAAAAATAGAGAAACTCGCAAGAAGCAAGAGAAAACTTGCTTCACCTTGGTAAAGAGCTTGCTCTTCCTCGTATGAAAAAGTGGCGTTTTTATCGAGCCGGTGGTCAAATCGCCAAACGGCTCATTCAGGAAGGCATTCATTTGGGCTGGTGGAGCCGCAGACCCTGGACATCATCCGGCCCCAGGCAGTACCCGGCAATATAGGCCACAGTGGGCATTTTGTTTGTTCTTGTACAGATCTGTAACGCGCATCAGATTCTCCTTATTTTGATCTTATTTCAATAGGTTAGAATAAAACAGTGCCGGATCTCAAACAGCGGTCGTTGTTTTTCGATGCATTTTTGCGACCATTTAAGGAGAATTATAGACGGTTAATTCGGTTCCCGGTGTGTAAGTATGCGTCATTATTTAATATTTCCTTCTGGTATAAACTTTGCTCTCTTTTTTTATCGAAAAAATTTTCGACCCATTATTTTGATGATTGATTCAGATGAATAACCAGGAGGTTCAGATGACCAGAATTGGAATTATCCGATGCGAAAAAAATGAAAAAACATGTCCCCTGACCAGTTGTTTTAATACGATGATGAGTGGGGCCCAGGGCTTCAGCGCCTATGATGAATGCACCCCGGCCGGGGTATTTACCTGCAGATGCCCGGGGGACAATGTTGCCAACTTAGGTAAAATTTTAAAGTCAAAGGGCGCCGACGTCATTCACCTTTGTACATGCAGCTTTGCAAAAAAAACAGAAAAGGGCTGGGACAACAGTCAGGGCGGATTTTGCGACCATATTGAAAAAATTGCCCAAGACATTGCCCGGGCCGCCGAACTGCCCTGTGTATTGGGAACGGCTCACCTGCCCAAAGGATACACCCCCGTGACCGTTGAAAAATAGGCGTTAACCGGAGGCCGGCGGGTTTTCACAGGTATTATTTATATCGGGCCGGGCCATGGCGCCCTGTTGATTCCAATACAATCCTGGCCTGTCTGGAATTGGAATTCAGACGGGAAAACCTGTTGGCCATAATATGGCCTTGAAGTCACACAAATTAATGTGTAATATTATGTGTGAGTTTAAAGGAGGTGATCATTATGGCGACAAACTTACAAATCGATGACGAACTAATTCAAAAGGCGGTCAGGCTCGGACGTCATAAAACAAAAAAGGCCGCTGTATCAAAAGCGCTCCTTGAATATATACAAAATTTAGAGCAGGAAAAAATCCTTTCGATGTTCGGAACTGTGGAATATGATCCGGAATATGATTATAAAGAGCAGAGACGTTCAGTTCAAAAAACTTCAAAAACATCTTGAAAGCTTTCCCGACCTCCCCGCCCTCACCGAGGATTATGTTACAGCCGCCAGGTATTTTAATCGCTGCCGCTCAAAAGGGGTCCAAGGCTCAAATACTGATTTTTTAATTTGCGCCATGGCCAACAGAAATAAATTTTCAATATTCACGACAGATAAAGATTTTGAGCTGTTTTCAAAGCATATAAAAATTGTTCTCCACAAAACAGCATAATTCCAACCATACTTTGCAAGCAGCAGCGTCTGTCCATTGCCGACACGGCACTGAAACCGGAAGCCGGCGGGTTCACACAGATAGGATCTATGGATCCGCCGGCTCAGGATATCAGCAACGGCCTTTTTGATTCATATTATTGGATCAAACGTTCAATTCTGACGGCCCCTACCTTGAATTCCGGAATCTTGGCCAGCGGATCAAATGCATTGGAGCTGGTCAGGATATTGGTCGGGTTTTCCCCGAAATGGATGGGTAAAAACAGGTTGCCGGGCATGACATCCGTGGTGATCCTTGCCGGCACCTCCATCTGCCCTCTGCGGGAGGTCAACAGCACGGGATCATTTGATTTTACCTTGATTCTCATGGCATCATCCGGATGGATCTCCACATATCCGGTTTTCTGTTCCACATCCAGATGCCGGGACACCCGGGTCATGGTGCCGGTGTGGAAATGGGCGAACATCCGTCCTGTTGTCAGCAGAAAAGGATATTCCGCACAGGCCAGTTCCGCGGGATCCTTGTATTCAATCGCGTGGAACTTTCCCTTGCCCCGGGCAAAGGGTTCCTTGTGCAGATACGGGGTGCCGGGATGATCCGGGCCTGGACAGGGCCATTGCAACCCGTTGATGCCTAAGCGCTCATAGGTCATGCCCCCGTAGCTTTTTTCTGTGAGTCCCGTGATTTCATCAAATATTTCTTCTGCCGAATCATAATCCATGGCATATCCCATGGCAGTGGACAAGCGTGAAATGATTTGCCAGTCCGGCAGCGTGTTGCCGACGGGGTCCTGGGCTTTTCGGGCCCGCATACACCGGCGTTCCGTGTTGGTAAAGGTGCCGTCCCGTTCGCCTAAGGCGGCCGAGGCAAAGATCACATCCGCTGACTGGGCCGTCTCGGACAGGAAAATATCCTGCACCAGGAGAAATTCCAGTTTTTTCAGGGCATGATTCAGATGGTTCCAGTCCGGGTCGCTGAGTTTGGGATTTTCGCCGATGATATACATGGCCTTGATTTTTTTCTGATCAATGGCCTCGATCATATCCGTGATGGTCAGGCCCGGGGTACTGGACAGTGCCACGCCCCAGGCATCGGAGAATTTTTTATTGACACCCGGATCGGATACGGGCTGATACCCCGTAAACACGTTGGGCAGCCCGCCCATGTCACAGGCGCCCTGGACATTGTTCTGGCCGCGCAAAGGATTGATCCCGCCGCCTTTGACACCGACATTGCCGCAGAGCATGGCCAGGTTGCAGCAGGACTTGACGTTGTCCACACCCGTGGTGTGCTGGGTAATGCCCATGGCATACAGCAATGCAGCCGGAGCGTTCTGGGAATACAGTTCAGCCATGCGGATGATATCTTCAGGATCCACCCCCGTGATGTCAGACACCCGCTTTGGGGTGTACGTGTCAATGACGGCCTTGAATGCATCAAAGTCCTCACACCGGTCTGCGATATAATCGGGATGGTGCCATTGATTCCGGATGATGACATGCATCATGCCGTTGAGCAGTGCCACATCCGATCCCAGCCGGTGGTTCACGGACAAATCTGCCAGCCTTGCCAGCTGAATGTTGCGGGGATCCGCCACAATCAGTTTGGCTCCGTTTTCCTTGGCCTGGATAATCCGGCTGGCAATCAGGGGATGACAGGCCGTGGTATTGGATCCGATCACAAAAATGGCTTTGGAATCATGCTCAAACTCCGCAATGGAGTTGGTCATGGCCCCGCTTCCGAAAGCAGCGGCAAGACCTGCCACTGTGGAAGAATGTCACAGCCGGGCGCAGTGATCCACATTATTGGTGCCGATCACGGCGCGTGTCAATTTCTGGGCCAGGTAATTTTCTTCATTGGTAATCTTGGCAGATACCAGGACCCCGATTGAATCCGGGCCGTGTTCCTCTTTAATCCGGGTGAACCGGCGGGCCGCCTGATTCACGGCCTCATCCCAGGTGGCTTTTTCCAGGCGGCCATTTTCTCTGACCAGCGGGCCTTTCAGCCGCATATAGCTGTTGATGTATTCATGCAGGTTCCATCCTTTAATGCACAGTTTCCCCTGGTTTACAGGATGGGATTTCAATGGCAGCGTGCGGTTGATCCTGCCGTCAATGACTTCAAACAGGACCCCGCAGCCCGTACCGCAATATGAACAGACTGAAGGTACAAATTCACAGTCCATGATTGATCTCCTCGTATTAAACATCCATAGGTGCAGGTGTCAGTTCAACTGTTTTTCCGATAATGGAAAAGGGTGATTTTTCAATATGATCTCCGGGCACGTACCCGAAGATATCGAACACGGCATCGTTGACTTCCCGGTACAGCATGCGCAAAGGAATATGTGCCGGGCAGGCGTCTTCGCACAGACCGCAGTCAATGCACCGCCCGGCCATGTGGGTGGCCCGGATTAAATGGAAAATCGGCACCTCGGGCGGCAGCACACCCGGCTCTACCAGGTTCGGATGCTCCAGGCTGCATTCCTTGCAGAAACAGACGGGACAGATATTCCGGCATCCATAGCATTTGATGCATTTTTGAAACTCATACATCCACCGGGACAAGCGGTCTTGGGAATCATGCTCTGCCATAAAATCCTTTGGGCTGTCATTATAGTCGATCCCGTGGGCTTTTTTATATTCACCCGTGGTTTTCGGCTTGAGATAGGAACAGTCCCCGTGGGTTGACAATGAAGACGGGCAGCAGTTAACCGTCAGGGTTTCAATATTTTCCGGGTTCAGTTGATCCCAGGTGTACAACAGATTCAATGCCCGCTGGCTGCAGTCCCGGGCCAGGATACCGATTTTCAGTGTCGGGTCCTTTTGGGCCAGGTCACAGGCGATTTTTTCCAGAGGATACCGGTTGAGACTGATTTCAAGCTGGTCCAGATCGTCTACATGCGCTTTTGTAAACCCGTGGGGAATCTGGTGGCCGTCCAGTTTGCGATATCCCAGGAAGATGTCCACCCTGTCCTGCAACAGGAGCTCTTTTGCCGCTTTTACCATATCCATATTTTAACCTGCCTTTTTCATCTCATTGATGGCCCGCAGCGGATTGGGGCCCATGTTCCGGATTTTTTCAGTGAATTTTGTGACCACATCCACATATTTCTGGGCTTCGGCGGAAGAGATCCATTCCAGGTGAAGCCGGCCTTCCAGCCCCATGAATTTCAACAGTTCCTGAACAAAAGCGATGCGCTTTAACGTCATGTGATTACCATACAGGTAATGACAGTCACCGATATGTCATCCGCCCACCAGAACGCCGTCCACATTGTTTTGAAAGGCTCTGAGAATGTGATGGGGGGAAACGGATGCCGAACACATCACCCGCACGGGGATGATATTGGGCGGGTATTCCAGCCGGGACACCCCGGCCAGATCGGCTGCCCCATAGGTACACCAGTTACACATAAAGGCAATAATTTTGGGTTCAAATATATCTGTTTTCACTGGATTGATTCCTTTATCATTTATGCGCCCATGGCGCTTTTAATCTGGGCATAAATCTGCTCATTGTTAAACCCTTCCAGGGTCAGGGCCTCGGATGGACATGCCGCGGCACAGGCACCGCATCCTTTACACAGGGCCGCATTGATATTGACCACATGTTTTTTTTCATCCATTTGGATGGCGTTATACGGACACACCTCAATGCATCCCTGGCACCCGGAGCACAATTTTTCATTGACCCGGGATACCACGCCGCCGACACTGATGCTGGATCTGGCCAAAGTGGTTATGGCCCGGGACGCGGCTGCTTTGGCCTGGGCGATACTCTCGTCAATGGGCTTGGGATAATGGGCCATGCCGCACAAAAATACCCCGTCCGTGGCAAAATCCACGGGGCGCAGTTTCTGGTGGGCTTCCAGCATCCATCCGTCACTGTCACAGGTTATTTTGAATGCCTGGGCCAGTGCCTGATTGTCCCGGGCTTGGATTCGTGATGCCAGGCAGAGGATGTCCACATCAATGGATACAGGCATTTTCAGGATATGATCTAAAATCCGGATGTTCACCCCCGTGCCGCTGGGGGTTACCCGGGGTTTGCTTTCCAGATCATACCTGAAAAACAGGATCCCCATGTCTCTGGCCTGCTTGTAAATTAGCTCCCGCTTTCCATAGGTCCGGATATCCCGGTAAAAAATATAGACATTGGCATTGGGATTGCGTTTTTTTATTTCCACGGCCGAGTGAATGGAATGGGTGCAGCATACTTTTGAACAATAGGGATGGGCTTCTTCCCTGGAGCCGACGCACTGGATAAATGCGATGTCTTCTGCGGCTTCAAGCATGGGATCCTTTTTGTTCAGCCGGCCGTCAAATTCCAGATGCGTCATGACGGCATCATGCTTGCCATACAGGTATTCATCCGGTTTGGCTTCCACGGCCCCCGTGGCTAAAATGGCCACGCCGTGATCAATGGTCACCTTTGATTCCGGGGTGGCCAGTGTGGTGTTGAAATTTCCCACAAACCCGTCCAGATGCTCAATGACGGCACCCAGGTACGTGTGGATCATGGGATGGTCATTGACCTGGTGGATCATGGTTTTCACCTGGCCGGGGATATCTTCACCCATATAGGTATGAAAGAGTTTTCTGGCATTGCCGCCCAGGTTTTGTTCCCGTTCCACCAGAGACACGGGAAACCCCTGGCGGGCCAGAGACAGAGCCGCAGTCATGCCGGCGATGCCGCCGCCCACCACCAGGGCGGACTGGGTGACGGGCAGTTGGGTTTCAAACAGTGAATTGAGCAGCATGCTTTTGGAGACAGCCATGCGGACCAGGTGTTTGGCTTTTTGCGTGGCCCGGGCCGGTTCACTGGCATGGACCCAGGAATCGTGATTCCGGATGTTGGCCATCTCCAGTAAATGCTTGTTCAGGCCCGCGTTGATCAGGGTCTGACGAAACAGCGGCTCATGGGTTTTCGGGGAGCAGGCCGCCACGACCACGCGGTTCAGCTTTTTCTCTTTGATCACCTGGGCCATTTTGTCCTGGGTATCCTGTGAGCAGGTAAACAGGTTTTCTTCCGCATAAGTGACCCCGGGCAGGGTCCGTGCATAGGCCACCACGTCAGGCACATCGATCACGCCGCCGATATTGGTTCCGCAGTTACAAACAAACACGCCGATTTTCGGTAATTCATATTCCGTGTCCCGTTCTTCAGGGATCACGATCTCTTTGGTCAGGGTATGCCGTGCCGAAGAGATGTATTCCGTGGCGGCCGCAGCCGCAGAACTGGCTTCCATAACGGACTGGGGAATGTCTTTGGGTCCGGTAAACACCCCGCATGCGTATATGCCCGGCACGGAAGTGGACACGGGATTAAAACTGTCTGTTTTAACGAAATTGCCGTGATCCAGTGCAATGTTCATGGTCTTTGCCAGGTCGACACAGGCGGCACTGATCTGGAGCCCCGTGGACAGGACCACAATATCAAAATTTTCGGTTTGAATGGTCCCGTCCTGATCAATAAATCTCATTTCGATTCCCTGGTGATCCAGGCTTGGTACCACCGAGTGAACCCGGGACTGGATGAATCGGACCCCGTTTTTCTTGGCCCCTTCCATGTACCGGTCAAAATCCTTGCCATGGGTCCGCATGTCCATGTAAAAAATCGCACAGTCCAAAGGATCATGGCTGTGCTCCCGGGCCATCACGGCCTGCTTGACGGCGTACATGCAGCAGACGGATGAACAATAGGCATTGCTGCACCGGTTTTGATCCCTGGAGCCCACGCACTGGAGCCAGGCGATCTTTTCAGGGGCTTTTTCATGGTCTTTATCCGACGGCAGGCACAAATGCCCGCCAAAAGGCCCGGTCGCAGACAATATCCGTTCAAATCCCATGGATGTGACAATGTCCGGGTGCTGCCCGAACCCCAGGGAATCGATTCCGGAAGGGTCAAAGGATTCAAATCCCATGGCCAGAATGATGGATCCGACGTTCAGGGTCTTTTCTTTTGCCTTGTCTGCAAAATTGATGGCACCTGAAGGGCAGACCTTTTCACAGTTGCCGCACCGGTTTTTGGTCAATTTCAGACAAATGGTATCATCAATGGCATATTTCAAAGGAACTGCCTGGGAATACGGCACATAAATGGCTTTCCTTTTGCCTAAGCCTTCATTGTATTCGTCATCCACTTTTTTGGGGCATTTTTCCGCACACAGCCCGCAGGCAATGCACTTGTCCATGTCAATGTACCGGGGATTTACCGTTAAAGAGACCTTGAAATTTCCCTGGATCCCGGACACCTTCGTGACTTTGGTTAGCGTTAACAGTTCAATATTCGCATGCCGGCCGACCTCGACCAGTTTGGGTGAAATAATTCACATGGCACAGTCATTGGTGGGAAAGGTCTTGTCCAGCTGGGACATTTTCCCGCCAATGGCCGGTGATCTTTCCACCAGGTATACATAAAACCCGGAGTCTGCCAGATCCAGTGCCGCCTGCATTCCCGAAATACCGCCGCCAACAACCATGACTGATCCCTGGAGGCTGTTTTTTGTTATTTTTTCAATAGTCATATGATTGTCCATTGTGTCATTGTGTTGTTGTTTCAGAGTCATCGATTGTCTGAAAGGCATGTCTTACGGCAATGATGATGTCATCTTCGTTGAACGGTTTTGAAATATAGTCATTGGCCCCGAGTTTCATGGCCTTGACCGCATTCTGAACCGTTGAATAGCCCGTGATGACGATCACATAGATTGCCGGTTTGGCTTTTTTTACCTTTTCAAGAATTTTCATTCCGTCCATGTCTTTGAGTTTCATATCTAAAAGCAGGACATCATAGGAATCTTCCATCACGCGTTTAAGCCCGTCGGCACCGGACAGCGATTGATCGCACCGGTACCCCATCTCGCTTAAAATCATGGCACATCCCTTACAGATTACATTTTCATCATCAATGATGAGTATTTTTTTGGATCGCATCATCAGCCTTTCGTGTTTGTTTGCTTTTGCCGTTCTGAATGGGAAGTTCAATGGTAATCAGTGTACCGGTTCCAGGTTCACTCAACACTTCAATATAGCCCTGATGATTTCTTATGATTCCGTAACTTACGGCCAGGCCCAGCCCGGTTCCTTCAGATTTGGTGGTGTAAAAAGGTTCGAATATTCTTTTCAACTTGCCTTTGGGGATCCCATATCCATTGTCCTGTATTTCAATCACGGCCAGGTTTCTTTCCGTATCCATTTTCGTGGTGATACTGATAATTCCCTTTTCATCGATGGCATGAACCGAATTGAGCAGCAGATTGATAATCACCTGCTCAATCTGGTTGTCATCCATTAAAAAATTAACCATATCAGGATCCAGTCTTTTTTTGATCTGAATCCGTTTGATGTGAAATTCGTTATCCATCAAGACCAGCGATCTTTCGATCACTTCATTCACGTTGGCATCTTTTTTTTCAGGTTTCTTTTCTCTGGAAAAATCCAGCAGCCCCTGGATGGTGTTCTTGCACCGCTGGGTTTCCTGCATGATAATTTCCAGTCCTTCCTTGAACGGTCCTTTGGGGTCAGCCTTTTTAAACAGGTTGGAGCTGTAAAGCAGAATACCGGTCAAAGGGTTGTTTATTTCATGGGCGATCCCTGCCGCCATCCTGCCCAGTGAGGACAGCCGGTCGATTTTGGTGGCCAGCTTATTGTATCGGATGATATGAAATTTAATCCGGTCATTGTGTTTAATGGCGCAGGCCAGCTGTTCAGTCACGGCAGCGATAAAATCCAGCTCGTCTTCTGAAAAGTCTTTCTGTTCCCCGAAATAGGTCCGGATGAAGCCGAACACGATATTATCGTATGTTAACGGGATGTCCAGCATCATCCGGATCCCGATTTCCCTGGCTTCTTTGGGATATTTGACCTGGGGGGCATTCATGATATCCGTGATAATGTGAATCTTTTTATCGTTGTCGGGCCAGGGGAAAAATTTTTCCTCGCTCAACGATTCCAGGGCCAGGTATTTTTCATCAATGCCATAGGACGTCTGAATCTCATACCTTTCCGTTTTTTTATTTAAAATGCACAAAATGGCACCCATGGCGTTCAACCCCCGGGAGGCACTGGTCACAATGAGCCGGACCAGCTCATTCATGTCTGTTTCAGTTCTGGAGTGAACGAGTTTGGAAACTTCCCTGAATGATCGATAAAATATTTTAAATTGCTTTAAATCAGTCATAAGGCTCATTTCATTAAAGTTAAGGTTAACACGGGAACCGATTTTCCATCATCTGTTACCAGGCTTCCCGTTCAAGGCGCTTGTAAATAAACATCAACTGTTTCTGGGTCAGTTCGCCGATATTTTCATGCATCCAGTGAAGATCTCCGGAGGCAATGGCGGCTTTTGCCGCAGAATCCAGGGTATATTCCTTCAGGGCTTCACTGCTGTTTTCCATGAGCCGAATCCAGAATTTTTCATCTTCCGTTGTCCGGTTCAGCACTTTGAGCACTTCCCTTTTCTGGATGGAGGTGTTGTAAGATGCATCCAGGCCCTGTTTGAGCACCCGTTGTTTTTGCGCATCTTTTTTCAACGCGGCTGTAATGGCTGAACGGATCTGATCTTCGGTAAACGGTTTGGCAATGAAATCCCGGGCACCCAGCTTCATGGCCTCGACGGCCAGTGAACTGGTGGCATATCCGGTGATCACGATCACTTCAGTTTCCGGCTTGGTTTCCTTGAGCCGTTTGACCACCTGCATCCCGTCAATATCCGGGAGTCGCAGATCTGCCATCAGCAGGTCGTAATCATATTGCCCGATGGCATCCAGCGCACCGGAACCCGTTCCCTCCAGATCCACATCATAGCCTTGTTCATCCATGATCATTTTCAGGCCTTTGGCCACATTGAGGTCATCTTCCATCACCAGGATGTGGGGATGGGCCACTTCAATACGGCGGTCTGATTTCATTTCTTTTAACGCGGTCATATCTTACTCCTTTTATTTCATTGGTTGTTGTCCTGTGCCTTTAAAGAGCATATAACGTGCCACCTGGTCGTAAAAACAGCTTATCTTCAAAAAGACCAATAAAATAAATATGTTATGATGGATTTATTTGATGATGGTACGAGGGGCGGTTTTTATAGACAGGGGTATTTCGTATAATTAATTATACAATATAACTGGAGAGCTTGACCAGGCCGGGGAAGGGGAGGGCAGGAACGATATGTATAAAAAAATATACATTATATAAAAAAATATATGCCGGGTCAGTCAGATGATTTGTCGGCCACAATGCCGTGTTTTTTCATCATTGCTGAAAAATTTGACCGCTGCATGCCGGCGTTTTTAGCAGCCAGAGTGATATTTCCGTCGGCCCGGGATATGGCCTGGGACAGAAAAGCCGCCTCAATTTTTCCGAAATAGACCGTTAAAAATTTCTTTTTGGCTGCTTTCAGCTCGTCAAGGGTTTTGGGAGTCTGAATGTCGGGCACCCCTCCCTTTCGTTTGATCTCCAGATGGTCGGATAAAAAGCCCCGGCTCAGCTGATGGGTATCTGACATGATCACCAGGCGCTCCACCACGTTTTTCAACTGCCGCACATTTCCGGGCCACTCAAAATTCACCATCATTTCCAGGGCATCATCGGAAAATCCGGATATCTGTTTGCCCGTCTCACGGGAAAAGCGTTTTAAAAAATGGTAGGCCAGTTTGGGGATATCATCCTTTCTGGCTCTCAGGGGCGGGATATAGATGGGAAATACATTTAAGCGGTAGAACAGATCCTGGCGGAATTTTTTCTCTGCCACCCGTTTTTTTAAATCCATATTGGTGGCCACGATGATCCTGGCCCGGGTCTTTTGCACCTTGCCCGAGCCAATGGCTTTGAATTCGCCGTTTTCCAGGACCCTGAGCAGTTTTGACTGAATGTTCATGTCCATGTTGGCAATTTCATCCAGAAACAGGGTTCCTTCCGAGGCAATTTCAAAGATGCCGGGCCGGGTTTTATCGGCACCGGTAAATGCCCCTTTGACATGGCCGAACAATTCATTTTCCATCAAGGCGGGAGAAAAAGTATTGCAGTCCATGGCCAGAAACCGGTTTCCCGCCCGTTTGCTATGGGCATGAATGGCATTGGCAAACAGTTCTTTGCCCGTACCGCTTTCTCCATCCAAAAGCACGGTGCTGTCCAGGGCAGCCACGCGCTGGATTTTGTCAAAAATTTCTTTGATCTGATGGTTTTCTCCCACAATATTGTCAAAACTGAACCGGTCATAGAGCTGCTTTTTCAGCATCTTGTTTTCTCGGGCCAGGGTCCGGTTTTCCAGGGCTTTGGCCGTGGCTTTGATGATCTCTTTATCATCAAAGGGTTTGGTAATATAGTCGAACGCCCCGTTTTTCATCGCATCCACGGCATTTTCAACGGTACCGTGACCCGTCATGATGATCACAAAGCAATCCAGCCGCTTTTCATTGATCTGCTTTAATATGTCGATGCCGCTGATGTCCGGCAGCCGGATATCCAGAAGAACCAGGTCATAGTTTTGTTCGAAAAGTTTTTCAAGTGCTTCGCTGCCGTTCATGGCAGTGTCCACATCATATCCTTCTTCAATAAGGATCAGTTTGCAGCCGTTGCAGATATTGGGCTCATCATCAACGATTAAAATTTTGTTCAATTGGCATCCTCCAGCAGGCATTGCATCGATCAGTTTCTCAGGGTGGCCATGATTCGTTCCCGTGTGTCCAGCAGGGCAAAAACGTCCAGAATATCTTTGACCACCAGATCGGCGGCAGCCAGCGCGCCTGCGGCCAGGCCTTCTTCCTGGAGCACGGCAATCCCGATGGCGGCCTGTTTGAGCATGAGCACATCATTGACCCCGTTGCCCGCGCACAGGGTCTGGTCCGCCCCGAGGGCGGCAATAAACTGCTGCTTTTGCCGGGCCTGGTCCCCGGGAGAGATGATCACCACGTCACAATCGATGTCTGACACCTGCTGGGTGACAAACCCGAAGGTGTCCGCCGTGATGACATGGCAGGCCACCCGGCCGGCCAACGATTGGAGCGCTTCTCTGACCCCCGGGATCAGGACCCCGTCTATGGCAATGGTGCCGTTATAATCAAAAACCAGATGATGGATCTGTTTTTCCCCTGCACCGGGGATATTGATATGGATCATGATATTTTCCTGTTATGTGTGCCGTTCATTGTTGTCATCCAATAGGGAACTATACCAGAACAGGGCGGTCTGTCCAGATTCAAAATTCAAAGGTGCCGGAAATATGATATCCATCAATGCAACCTTGGGACATGGGTTGACAGGTTCCAGTATTCGGTTTATGGGTGTTTTATGACGAAATCGAGTGGAAATGAAAATAAAACCGGTTTGCCGGACTGCCCGGAAATTCACAATGAATAACAAAACGGCCATTGTTGTCATGGTAAAATATCCCCGGGCCGGATCGGTCAAAACCCGGCTCGGCAGGCAGATCGGCATGAAAAAAGCCTCGGAGCTGTACCGCGGATTTGTCAGAACCCTGCTGGCCACCTGCCGGTCAACGGGCTTTGACGTGGTGATCAGCTGTCATCCGGATCATCTTGTGTCCGATTATCAGGAATGGCTCGGCAACGGGGTTGGTTTTATGATCCAAAAGGGCGCGGACTTAGGCCATAAAATGCAGGATGCGTTTGAACAGAGCTTTGCCCTTGGGTTTGACCGGGTTATTCTGATGGGCAGTGATCTGCCCCATCTGCCGGGTGCCGTCATTGAAGCGGCCGCGCAAAAGACCGGGGCGTGCGATGTGGTGATCGGACCGGCCCTGGACGGGGGGTATTACCTGGTGGCCATGACAAAGGATCATTTTTTTCCTGACATGTTTGATGATATCCCCTGGAGCACGGCCAATGTGCTGGACATCACCCTGGAGAAACTGGCGGCAGCCCGGCGCAGGGTGTGTTTGCTGAAAGCCATGAGAGACATCGATACCCTGGCGGATCTGACGGCTGTTTCTGCGGGAACCGGGCTGTTTGTCAAATCTGATCCCCGTGAGACCGGATAAGGCGGCCCGGGATATGAACATTTCCGTCATCGTGCCGGTATTTCAGGAAGCCAAAACCATTCACGCGTTTCTGGAAACAGTGCAGGCGGTTTTTCCCGCACCGGTCCATGAAATCATTGTGGTGGACGGCAGTCCTGCAGGCGATACCCTTGCGGCAGTTGCCTTGCCCCAGGTCAAAACGATCCATTCCGGCAAAGGCCGGGCCAGGCAGATGAACCACGGCGCTGCCATGGCCAAAAAAGAGGTTCTGCTGTTTCTGCATGCCGACACCTTGTTGCCGAAAGATGCCCCGCAGTTGATAACAGATCTGCTTTCCGGAAACCCGGACCTGATGGGCGGCGCGTTTTCTCTGGGGATCGACGATGACCGGATTCCTTTGAAGATCATTGAATGGTTCGCCAATCTCAGGTCCCGGCTGACCCGGGTGCCTTATGGTGACCAGAGCATTTTTATCAGAAAACACTGTTTTGACCGGGTGGGCGGATTTATGGAGATTCCCATCATGGAGGACCTGGAACTGATGACCCGGATCAGAAAGCAGGGCTGCCGCATCCATATCCTGAAACAAAAATCCGTCACATCCTCCCGGCGGTGGAACAAAGAAGGGATTGCAGCCTGCACCCTTCGCAACTGGCTGATCCGGCTGTTGTATCATCTCGGGGTTCCGCCGGACCGGCTGGCAGCATTTTACAAATAACAGGATCAGACAGTCAAACGCATCAGGGAAAGTGTTTGCAAACATTTTGATGGAATTGCCCATTTTTTGAATAATCCATTGTTGTTTGTCTTTTTTGAGTTATACCCGGGATTCTGTAAAAGACTTTCAAAAGATAAAATTTTTTTTCACTTAGGCGCCGGGGCAAATTTCAGAGTCGTGAATACTCACCTTTCGGATAATTATCTGCAACCACATCTCCACCCTACATTACATCTGCCAGTCCTTATTTTTTGTAAATCAGATCTGGACAGCAATAATAGACAAAGGGCTCGTCCACTAAAAATTCTTTTGCCATTTCAGATCAGGTCCTATTGTGTGACAATTATCTTGTCCGGTTGACGACAATTAACTTGTCCGGTTAATCGTGGTAGAACCCCGACACTAAAATCCATCAAAACGGAGGTGTCGATGTCGGGTAAACCCATAACCGATCAACAGATAAGGATATACATGAGCACAAAAAATAAAGGGCATATTCAACAAACAGCAGCCGCAAAGGCTGGCATATCAGAACGTTCAGGTCGCCGCATTGAAAAAGGAGAAGTTACCCCTGGAGGTAAAGCCGTACGCCATTGGAGAACGCGTAAGGATCCTTTCAAAAATATCTGGGAAAATGAGATTGTTCCAATGCTGGAGCAAAATTTCGAGCTTCAACCGTTAACATTATTTGAACATTTTGCGATAAAATATCCTGATAAGTTTCAGAGTACCAAACTGCGCACATTTCAACGCCGGGTGAAAAAATGGAAAGCGCTCAACGGGACCGGCAAGGAGGTCATGTTTCGGCAAGAAAAAATTCCCGGGCGTATGGGTTTGTCAGACTTTACAAAGCTGAAAAAAGTTACCATTACGATCAATGGAGAGCCGTTGAAGCACCTTCTCTACCATTTCCGGTTGATTTACAGCGGGTGGTGTCATGCTAAAGTTGTCCTGGGCGGCGAGTCATTTACTGCACTGAGCGAGGGTTTGCAGGATGCATTCTGGCGGCTGGGAGGTGTCCCCATAGAACATCGTACCGACAGCCTTTCCGCAGCGTTTAAAAACATGGACAAGGATGCAAAGGAAGATGTCACCAGACGATACGAAGAATTATTCAGCCACTATGGCGTGATCCCGACACGAAATAATAAAGGAAAGGGGCATGAGAACGGTGGAGTTGAGTCACCGCACGGGCACTTGAAGAATCGCATCCATCAAGCACTGTTGCTCCGCAATTCTGTCGACTTTGAGTCTGTAAAGGCCTACCAGCAGTGGCTTGATATCATCGTTCGAGATATCAATGCCCGCAATGCCGACAAGGTTGCACAAGAGCATAAGCATTTGAAAGGGCTACCGCTCCAAAGAACAGTTGATTATACCGAAAAAGTAGTCAGCGTCAGCACCACCAGCACTATTCTGGTGAACCGCGTAATTTACACAGTTCCATCCCGTCTTATAGGAGAGAGGCTACGCATTCATATCTACCATGACAGAATTGAAGCCTACTTGGGAACGACCTACGTCATCACATTGTCCCGGCAATTTCCGCCAGATAATAACCGGCGGTCCCGCAGTGTCAATTACCGCCATGTGATCAATAGCCTGGAGCGTAAACCGCAGGCTTTTCGATACTCTCAGCTTCGGGATGACCTGTTGCCCAGTGATACTTACCGGCATATCTGGGAACAGCTGGACCAGAGGTTGGATCCCCGTGCTGCCTGCAAAGCAATCGTGGGAATTTTGTCTTTGGCCAACCGGACCGATCGGGAAGCGGAACTTGGTGATTACATCTTTAAAAAAATGACGGACGATCACATCCCGGCGCTTCATGAACTGCAAAAAAAATTTGACAAAAAGGAAGGTGTAATACCTGAAATCGATATAATGGTGGCCTCAGGAGAAGATTACAACATTCTGCTTTCCTCGCACTCACCTGCGGAGGTGTTCTGATGGCAAGCTCAGAAGCCCTTCCCGTGCTGCTCAAACAGTTACGTCTTTCAACCATCGCCCGATTATGGGAGAGCTTTCTCACCCGTGCTGAGGAGGAGCACTGGAGGCCGGCTCAATATCTGGCGGCCCTGTGTGAGCAGGAATTAAATGAACGTCACAGCCGTCGCATTGAGCGTTTTACAAAGGACTCCCGCCTTCCGATTGGTAAAACCCTTGTAACATTTGATTTTAGCCAGACACCTACAGTAAGGCCGGAAAGGATAGAGGCGTTGGCCCAAAACAGCGATTGGGTAAAGCGAGCCGAGAATCTTCTATTTTTTGGGCCCAGTGGTGTTGGAAAAACCCATCTGGCAGCTGCAATATCCCATGGCTTAATAGAGCAATCAATTCGGGTGCGCTATTTTACGACAACGGCACTTGTTCAAGAGATGCAGCAGGCCCGTGCTGATCTGCAGCTTGAAAAGTTCCTGGCAAAACTCGATAAATTTTCTGTCATCATTTTGGATGACCTGGGTTATGTTAAAAAAACGGATGCCGAAACCCATGTGCTTTTCGAGCTGATCGCCCACAGATATGAAACTGGAAGTATCATCATCACATCCAATCAGCCGTTCGGTGAATGGGACAAAATATTCACCGATCCCTCGATGACTGTAGCCGCTATCGACCGGGTGGTTCACCATGCGACTATTATCGAAATAGAGGCTGACAGTTTTCGTAAACGCCAGGCAATTTCCAGAAACATCAACACAAGCCTGGGGCAGGATCTTCCTTCCGGTGAATCATATACATGATGAAAAAAGGTGAAACAAAAAGGAATTTTGTCCGATTTTATATGGGGGCCAGCCCCCAAACCCCCGGGATTTAACGCATTGTGGACCAAAGCATGTAGGGCAGGCTGGCATTTGCCGGCGCTGCCCCATGCTTCGGTCACCGACCACGGCGCTCGGGGTGCTTCCCAGCAGTTGCCCTATCCTCCGGGTTGGTGGCGTGACAATATCACTGCAGGAAAAAATATCAAGACAACATTATCATAAAAAAAAGAGGGTCGGGAATTTTAACAGAAAATGAGCGGTTTTTTTTGTAAAGCGTAACACACTTTTCTATAGTGTCCTATTGACAAGCCTTTTAGAGCTTGCCTAAATCAATATGAGGGAATGAAATGCAGAGTAACCGTGGAGGATATAGAGGAAAACCAAAACAAAAATTACCCCCGCATCTCAAGCGGGTTCATGTGAATGTTCGTATCCAAAGGTGGATGCTCGACCAATTAAAGGCAAAAGGAGAACCCGGAATCATTTTGGAAGATATTTTGAAAAAGGCAGGTTTTAAATATTGTGAGGATCAGAAGGATTGATTAATCGTTTTGGGTTGTAGTTCCAAACAGGAATTTTTAATTGTCGTACAAGCAAATAATAATTGTCGTTCGTCAATCAACTATCGAGAAAAAACGTCAATTACAATGAAGGAGATTGGCATGATCATGAAAGATAAAAATTGCAACAAAAACAGATCGGAATTTATTCATTCAAAATTCAGTTATCAATATGGGAAAACCGGCCAAGATAATTGACGCGGACCGGACAAAGTAATTGACATTTGACAAGGTCCCGTGGATTAGATTATCAAGTTATTTTTTATATATCTGGCGATCGCCTTGTATGCGCCTCGTACTCAAGAAGATTTGGAAATGCCATGCCATTTTCAGTATATTTCAATGCGACATAAGCTGATGGAATTTCACCATATCTCACTTGGTCAACGCTACAATTTGAAAGTATTACAATCGGCTTTAAAAAGAGTTTAATGAAATGCCTTTTTCTATTATCGGACTCAATAACGACAACATCTGTTCCTTCATGTCAGGCATAAATCAGACAGAATTTTCTCTACAGAATTCAATCAACAACCATATATAGGGATGATGGAAAGGAGTTACAATCGCTGGATCAGATAAACAAATACCGGCAGGCGGCTTTCCTCTTTTATTTTGTAAAATCGTGGCAGAAGTTCTCTCTTCTTGGAAGTTTCCTTTAGCGGTGATATATACACTGCCCCTTTTGATTGTTTTTTAGAATCGGCATATTTTAAAAGGTCCGCCAAGGAGTGTTCATGCTCAGGTGATAAATTGTCTCCTGCGACGAAATTTCCAGTGACTTCTATTTGATCAAAGGCCGCATTGATTTCTATCATTTTTTCAAAGGCTTCTTTTGCCTGTTCAGAAGTAATCGGCTTACCGATCAGGGAGAGGGTCTCTGAATCAATGGATTCAAATCCAATATTAATATAAGTGTAAAAGGGTAATCGATTCAAATGTTCAAACAATGCCGGCTTCGCCTCTAAGAACGATCCAACACTGCCAAAGAGATACAAAAACGGCTTTTGATCCATGCGCTGCCTAAATCCAAATGCCTGATATGCCTCTTCTGCAGCAAAACAAATTAAATTCTCACCTGCGGCAAGGGCGTCATGATTGGCAAGGAATAGAGCATGATAATTGACTAAATCGTCACCAAAATGATCTTTCAAAGCCCTAAGCTGTTCATAGATATTCTCTTTTGATCTTATTTGAAATTTTTGTTGTGTTTTAACACAGCAAAATTTGCAATGATAAAGGCATCCATCGGCAATGGTCAAAGGAATGATATCATAATCTACATGCCGGGTATCAGGCGGAAGTACTGAAACCCGGCCGCCGATAATCTTGTTCAAATGCTGGGAACGTTCATAAAGAATCCGCTCATCGTTGACCAGTATCCGTTTTATAAGATCCTTTGCATGGGGGTACAATCCTTTTGAATTTGCCGTATACAGGTTGGCAAACAATTGAGACCATTCTGCTAATGCACTCATAACCACGGGATTGGAAAAATATTTAATTTCCCATACCGGGTTGCTGGAATAGGGCAAACAAGGCAGATAATATTCCCCCATCCAGGAAATAATCCCATCATCGCCGCTTTTATCACCAACAGTATAATAGATCCAATCATTTCCGGCTGTCCGCTTAAATTGCTCGGCTGGATGCGGCCAGTCAGGCTTAAGTCCACGAATAGATTTGATCTCACCGTTCAGATTAAAGCAAAACTCAAAATCCGGCGTTTTGATTTCTGAATATTTACCAAATCGCAAAGGAAAGCTTTGTTTGACCAATTTATCAGGGCCTGCTTTTTCAACACTGATAATTAAATGCTGCTGCTGAATAAAATTCATCTATTTCCTTTTTATCATCGTTTGCGAAAACCGATGCCCAGATGCCCAACCACCAAATAAGCGGTATCATCCGCTTCATTTGGCTTGTTGAACAGTCGTTATCCCTTTTTGGACAAGTTCAGCTAAAAACCTGGAAAACGGTTTTATATTCTTTTTTACGCTTGCTTCTTCCAAGGTGGCCATGTATTCATTTCGGGTTTCAAGTGGAATGACTGTCCATGGATAGCCGCCACTGGCCAACATGACATTCATCAGAAATCTTCCCATGCGACCATTTCCATCAATATAAGGGTGGATATATACAAAGAAAAAGTGACCTAAAACGGCTTTTACAGAAGGTTCTTCTTCATCGTTTAATAGAGAGAAGAATGCAGGCATAAGATCTCGCACAGCTTCGTATCGGGGTGGCACGTGCCTTGATTTTCGAATATAGACAGGTTGATTTCGGTACCCGGCAAGGTCGGATGCAGATATAAGACCAGCGTTTACACTTGGGGCAAATAATTCTCTATACCATACGGAATGATCTTTACTTACCACCGCACCTGGCAAGCTTTTATTCAGAATTTTTTCCAAACTTTTCTTCACTGCCTGAAAAGCTTGCCAGTAACCACGGGCAGCCAGGGCATTTGCGTACTCTTTATCTTTGTGGTTGATTTCTGGGTCCCAGCTTCCTGTGCGGACACGTTCAATCAGCCCCTCACTCACATGATATCCTTCAATAGAAAGCGAATGATAGGCATCAGTCAAATATATATCATCAACATGTTTAAGATATTCATCAGTGTTCTGGTTTAATGAGGGCGCCTGCGGAAAGTTTTCAAGGACAATACCGCGCATATCCGCCCAGTGCATCCGTATTCGGTTGACGTACGGAGAAATCTTGTGTTCACGAAGAATAATAGCGGGTTTTTCTTCAAAGGGGTCATTTTCCGTAGTGCGGAATCCCGCATCTCTCATTGCGCCAATGATATTGTCTGCAATAACATTTTTCCCAATATTTCGGAAAGCTCCTGCAAGCCTTCCGGCTATAGTGCTATGCCCACCTTCAAGGAGCTTGTGCAGGATTTGAGAAGCATCAGAGATCATGGAAAGTGCAGCGCGGGCCTCTATAGCATTATTTGAATAATAGCCGGGAGCACAGGAAATCAGAGCAGCGGTCAGGGTCATCATTCGTATGTTTTCCTTGATTTCCATATCATTCCTGTCCGGCAGGTTCAGGCGAACGTCCATTATCGAGGTTTCATGAAGAAGAAAGATTGGCTTGTTCCCGCCTTTTGGAGTGCGGACAAGAAGTTGACTCGGCACGTTCCAGTTCCCGCTATGAATGCTCAATGATTGTTCAGGGGAAAGACACCATTGATTGCCAAACCTTGATTTAAGATAATCACCACAAAAGCCCCAAAATGATGCATACCAGGCGGTGCTTTCTCCAGTCTGCTCTTCAGGGCTGACTTGAATATACCATCCTTTCATCACTTCTTTGACGAACCCGCTTCTGACAAGGCGTTCTCGGTGGGTTCGTGTTATGTTTTTTGTTTGGATTGCAACAATACCTTCGTCTTGTAGTTTTTTCAAAACAGCGAGAGATTCTGCAAGCTTATCTTGTGGTGTCGGCATTATTGACCTATATGTAATGTGTCATTTTTAGATTATCAAGCTTTATTGTTTTTAGGTTTTTGTGTCAAGCGATTTTTAGGTTATTATGTTGTATTATTTTTAGGTTTTTGTGTTACAATTGCGCCTAACGTTAAGATAAGCTGCGACCGCACAGCCAAAAAAAATCCCCGATGTCAGCTTCATCTTATTTGTTGACGAACCCGATTTATCGGGTGAGTCTTTCACGATGTTGGCCCCTTGGGTAAAAGCAATGAAACCCTCTCCATCCGCCCGCCAGGGCTTCGTCCAACATGAGGCTAAGCGGCCCGGCCGAAGTGGCACTGAGCAACGGATTATGACAGAGATTTCCAAATGCCACATGGCCGCCGGGTCCGCTTGAGCCGCTCGTTGAACGAAGCCGCTCCGCGGCGGAAAAAGCCAAAATATTGTATACTCCTCTTTGGGTGATCAATTCGGCCACCTGAAATTCATTTAATTTTACAAGGAGTATACCATGAAACAGTCTGAAGTAAATCGTTTTAACAGACTTTATGAACGCCAGTTAAAGACTCTCAAGCTTCAAGGAAAAGCTCAGAAAACCATTGATGCGTATGCCCGATCGATTCGCCGGACCAGGGATTATTTTGACTGCTGTCCGGACAAACTCAAACCGGAGCAGCTTGAAAATTATTTTGCCGATCTGGTAGAATCCCACTCATGGAGTACAGTTAAAATTGATCGCCTTGGGCTTCAGCATTTTTGGAAATATGTGCTGAAGAAAGAATGGAACTGGGTGGACATTGTCAAGCCTCCCAAGGTTAAAACCATCCCGGATATCCTCACTCCGTCGGAGGTGGAAAAACTGATCGCTGCAACCCGAAAACTGCGTTACCGGGTATTTCTGCTGACAACCTATTCCATGGGGCTTCGCCTGGGAGAAACCCTGTCTCTTCAGGTTGGAGATATCGATGCCTCGCGTAAGCTCGTCCATATCCGCAGAGGTAAAGGCCACAAAGACCGACTGGTACCGTTGCCGGATCTCACGTTGACCGGTTTGCGCGAACTCTGGAAAAAACATCAACATCCTGCCTTGCTTTTTCCCAATGCAAACGGGTCACCTGAAACCATACAAAAAGCAAAATCCCATATGGACCGGGGCGGGGTCCAGAAAGCCATGCAGGTGGTAGTTGCTGAATGCGGTATTAAAAAAAAGTCTCTATCCATTCCCTTCGCCACAGCTTTGCCACGCATCTCCTTGAAAAAGGCTTAAGCCTTCGTCACATTCAGGCCCTTCTCGGCCATGCCAGCCCCAACACAACGGTGCGGTATGCCCATATCACCAAGGTCACCGAAAAAGACAGTCTGACGACCATCAATGATCTGGTCAACACCATTCATGTGAATTTCTGGAAGGTGTAACCATGAAACTGGCTTCTGTTATCAGTGAGTACTACGATGCATTTCTGGCCCGGTACAATGACATGGTGCTGCCCAGTCACATGGCAGCATTGGACCGGATACGCCACTGCCGAACGCCGGAGGCGGGTGAGGTCTATGTGGGCTGTTCCGATTGTAATCATACCGACTGGCGCCCAGTGTCCTGCGGCCACCGTCATTGTCCTCAGTGCCAGAACCATGAAGGCAGCCAGTGGATAGACCGGCAGCAGAACAAACTTTTGCCGGTTCAGTATTTCATGGTGACCTTTACATTGCCATGCGAGTTCAGAGCAGTGACATACCGTCACCAGAAAATCGTTTATGCCATCTTGTTTTCATGTATAACCGATATTCTCAAGGATTTTGCCCGAAATTCCCGGCATCTTGGCGCTGAGATCGGCATGACCATGGTTTTGCATACCCACAACAGGAAACTGGATTTCCATCCCCATGTCCATGTGGTTGTTCCCGGGGGTGGTGTGGACAAACTCAGGCGCCAGTGGAAAAAGAAAAAAGGCAGGTATCTGTTCAATCATAAAGCACTGGCAAACGTCTTCCGTGCCCGTTTTCTCGATGCCATGAACAACGCAGAGTTGCCGATTCCCAAGGGGGTTCGGCCGGAATGGGTGGTTGATTGCGCGAATGTCGGAAAAGGCATTACCGCGTTGAAATATTTATCCCGGTATCTGTACCGGGGGGTGATCAGTGAAAAAAACATTGTTTCCAATGAAAATGGTCTGGTGACGTTCAAATATGTTGAAAACAAGACCGGCGAGATCCGGTATCGGACCCTCACGGGAGAAGCCTTTTTGCATTTGATCATGCAGCATGTATTACCCAAAGGGTTCCGACGGGTAAGGGATTACGGATTTCTTCACAGCAACGCAAAAAAACTGCTGTTTCTGGTTCAGCTGATTCTGCATGTCAAGATCAACAAAAGCAAACTGCGCCCAAGGCCGGTTTTCAAATGTCCCTGCTGTAAATCACCGATGAAAATAATCGGTTTTCGGCCGGCAGGGTGGGTCCCGATATAGCAGCAGTTTTGGCAATCACCCGGAGTAAACTCAGAAAACAAGGAGGCGGTTAACACCATGAAATAATCTGATTTTGTTGAAAGCCTGAAAAAGGCTGCCGGTCTTCTACGTCCTGAGAAACCCAGAGGTCATGCGAAGGTTCTTTCTGAGCAGCACCTCAAAAAAGATATTTTCTTATAATATGGTCCCCATCCCATCATGTCCGGGCTTGTTCAACAACCGGATAAGATCCTGGTTCGCTCCGCTCACACGATCTATCCTTATTCGTTAGCCAATTTTACGAATATTTAAGTCTATCTACATAGGCTATTACATCTTTTTCAGATTTTATTTTGTTTGGATATAGTTCCAGTATTCGAAATACAATAGCTCTGCTAATGCTTAAAGCACTTCCTTCTATCATTGGATCAGCGACAAGTTTGCCCCCATGAGTGCCAGCAGACCGTTCTGAATAAATCTTTTTTACTTCTACTATCAAGTCTTTTCTTTGACCTTGGGACTTTCCCAAAAAGAAGGCACAATATTCCGAAAGTGATGCAACAATAGATGGAGAAATAATTGCTTTTGAGTTACGAATGAGAATAGACTCCAATGCTGAGCAGTAACAAATTATGGACTCAATAGATGAATCACATAATAGCCCCTTACCAATCCAAGAGATTGCTTTGTTTAATCTATTTTCAATAGGTTTTAAATTTTGAGTTGGAACTAAAGAGAACAATTTTTTGACTTTGGAATTTTTAAAAAATTTATCATTTAAATCAATTTGATTATGAACCAAATTATGACGACTCCCACCTGTTGAAATTTGGCCATCTTCGCTTTTTACCATGTGGAACAAACGATTTTCTTTAGTTTGTCTGAGAATCCTTACTTCATGGCCACAATCTTTGCGGCCTAAAATAAAAGCGAACAGATATTCTAATGTCGTGAAAGTTTCATCAGCAATCTCAAGCGCACGTTCACGCGTTACAGATTTTATTTGAAAGCGAACTGTATACTCCGCAACATTTTCATTTTTAATAAAAGTCAAATTCAAAGAACTTTTATGCAAAAATTGGCGGTATGCATTCTTTCCTTTTTGAAATTTGAAGGGGTCAATTTCCCGATAATTTTTTGAAAGCTTAATGCCAAAAATATTTCGCATTATGTCAAAAGTTTTTGATGTTGCAGTAGGTAGTTGTTTTTTAACCTCATTAACAATCGTTTTTTCTGTTACATTTTCTTTACCAATGTTATTCAAAATTACGGAGTCAAGATTATTTTCGACATGCTTAATTGTATAATTGGCTTTAATGTCTTTAGTGCTATAAATGCGATGGACCAATTTAAAATAGGCAATTATTCCATCATGCCCTTGAATCATCCACACATTTGGCTGTAACCCACTTAGGCATCTTGTATCCCGTTGGTTGAAGCAGTCGGCATATGAGCCTTTCTTTAAATTGTTTTGAATTATCTCAAACTCAGTTGTCATATTTTTACCTGGCTAACGGCCCGGGTCAGCCGCGATAGTCGGATGGAACCGGATTGTTCCCGCCCAAGCGGCAACTTCATAAGGGCGGCTGACCCGGGCCGTTCCCGCCGCGCAGCGGCGGGAACAAGTTGATGTGTGGTTCTGTTTATCCTGTATATTTGAATGCTATTTGACCATATTAAAAAACTAAAACCTCAACCATCTTGCAAATCTTAACTTTCTAAAATCTCAACCATAGTTTCGTTATCATGAAACCTGCCAACATTCAACCATTTTGGAATTATGTTGCAACAAACCTTTTCCGGACCCAGGCAAACACCAGGGTGGTGTGTCCCCGGGCAGTGTAATGCACCAGGTTTTGTCTTGTGGGCGAGTTCAGGGTTGTGTTGGACTTAGATTCCCGGTGCACCTGGCCCACAAAATCCAGCACGGTCAGGCACTCTTTATCCGGGGCATGCCGCAAGCCCCCGGCCCAGCTGCTGGAGGAACACGGTGAGGCTCTGGGTGCGCCGCAGAGCTGTGTAATATGAATAAGGTACAATTTATGGATGAACTGGGCCGTATGGAAATAGCCGTGATAAATCTTGATGATGATCAAATCCTGGATGAGTTACAAAATGCGTGAAGCCATTGCAGTGCCTTGAACCGGTCAAAATCATCGGCTTTTACCAATGCCTGTGACCAGACCAGAGATTGAGGCCAGCCGTGCTTTTGCGCCACCTGCGGGACGGTAAAACCCTTCGATAAATCCGTATTTACCCATTTGGTAAATTCTAACATTTTGGGTAAATACCGTGATATGGTCTGCTGGGGCACCCGTTTTTTTATACGCGCCCCACCCGTGGCGCCTATCCAGGATCCGGTACCTGACCTTTGCCGGATTTCTTCTAACAGAGGCCCCCGTTGATGCCTATTACCTGGCCCGTGATATATCCGGCTTCAGGGGAGCAGAGAAAGGTGACGGCTGCGGCCACTTCCTCGGGTTTTCCTAAACGGCCCGCCGGGACGGACTGGACGATCTGTTCCAAAGGAAGACCGTCCATCATGTCTGTTTCAATGAAACCCGGGGCCACGGCATTCACCGTGATGTTGCGTTTGGCAATCTCTTTGGCCAGGGCCATGGTGGCACCGATAATCCCGGCTTTGGACGCCGAGTAATTCACCTGGCCGGCCTGGCCCATCTGGCCGGAAGCGGAGGTGATGTTAATCACTCTTCCCCTGCGTTTGGAGATCATCTTTTTGACCACGGGTTTGGTCAAATTGAAAAAACCGGTGAGGTTGGTATCCATGACCTGCTGCCAGGTTTCCGATTTCATCCGGACCAGGAGCATGTCGTCCCGGATCCCGGCATTGTTGACCAGGATGTCGATGAATCCTTTTTCTTTGTAGATGGTTTTTAAGGCGGCGTGGGCAGCGGCTTCGTTTGTGACGTCAAAGCACAGCAACGCCCCGTCGGAACCCGCGGCTCTGACCTGTTCAAGGGTTTTTTTTGCAGCTGTGGCATTGGATTTGTAGTTGATATATACGAACCGGCCGGACCGGGCCAGGTCCACGGCAATGGCCCGGCCGATACCCCGGCCGGCACCGGTCACCAGGGCGACTTCCCCGGGTGTCTGAATATCTGAAGTCATGGTCGCTCCTTCAGGGATTATTTGTCTGTTCTGGCTGCATAGACGGCGTTTTCAGCCGTGCCGCCGGTGAACGGGTTTTTGAAATTTACGGTGTGGGCATGAACTTCCGGGAACACGCTTTCCAGCAAATCGGTGAACGCTTTTTCCGGGGGATCGTCAGACCACAGGGCAAACACCCCGCCGGGATTCAGGTGCCCGGCCAGTTCATTCAAGCCGTCGGGCGTATAAAACCGGGTGTTGGTCCGGTGCAGGACCCGGTTGGGGGTGTGGTCGATGTCCAGAAGAATGATGTCCACCTTTTTTCCGGGAAAATCCGGATCAAATCCCTGGAGTACATCCCGGCTCCGGGCGAAAAAATCGTCATGGATCAGCCGGCACCGGGGATCTGTGCACAGCTGGTTTCCCAGGGGCACCAGATTGTTTTGGTGCCAGCTGATTACCGGTGCCAGGTATTCCACCACCACCAGAGAACGGACCCGCGGGTCTGCCAGGGCCGCCGCCGCCGTATATCCCAGGCCCAGGCCTCCCACCACCACAGTCAGGTCGGATTTTTTCATCATGGCCCGGCTGATTTCCGCCATTTTTGTTTCCGCCGCATGGAACAGGCTGGACATCAGAAAATCATCCCCCAGCTTGACCTCGTAAATCTGTCTGCCGTCCAGCTGCATCAGGCGGCGCCGTCTCAGGCTCAATTCCCCCAGCCGGGTGTGCTGACAATCCAGTTCTTCAAACAAAGGGTCCATACGTCTCCAAAATTTTTGGCACGGTCATGCAGTGCCTGTTGCAAATCAAATTGCTTTTCCGGGCTGGAACAGAACCGATTTCCGGCAAACAGATTCAGTCTGCTCTGGACCATAGCACAGGCGGCCCGGGATGTGAATTTCAAATTTTGCGGCCCGGGTCTTTTCCTGTGATCAAAAGAGCGCTTGATATGACGGCGCATGTGCTTTATTAATATGAGGTAAACATAAAATCCCAAAAAGGATACAGGAAAGCGTATGACCGATTTATTTGACACCACACAGATTAACAGCATGACACTGGCCAACCGGTTTGTCCGGTCCGCGACCTGGGAAGGGATGGCTGCGGATGACGGGGCTGTGACCTCCCGGTTGACAGACATTGTAACGGACCTTGCCGCAGGCGGGGTCGGCCTGATCATTTCCGGGCATTCCTATGTGCTGCCCGAAGGCCAGGCAGGCCCAAAGCAGATGGGCATATACAAGGATGAGCTGATCAACGGCCTGACATCCATGACCGATGCCGTGCACAAAGCCGGCGGAAAAATGGTGGCTCAGCTGGCCCATGCCGGCACGTTTGCCGCCGAAACCCTGACCCGGACCCCGCCCCATGTGGTATCCGTGTATGACGGCCTGGCAAAAACCCCCCGCCATGAACTGACCCTCTCAGATATTGAAAATCTTGTGTCCGCGTATGTGCGGGCGGCTGAACGGGCCAAAGAAGCCGGATTTGACGGGGTCCAGATCCATGCGGCCCACGGATACCTGTTCAGCCAGTTTCTGTCTCCGGTCTATAACCGGCGGCAGGATGCATACGGCGGGTCCATTGAAAACCGCAGCCGGGCGTTGTGCGACACCGTGGCTGCCGTGCGAAAGGCCGTGGGGACGGATTTTCCCGTGCTGGTGAAAATCAATGCCCAGGATGATGTGGACGGCGGCCTGACCCTGGAGGATTCCGTTGCGGCAGCCCGACTGCTGGCCCAGGCAGGCATTGATGCCATTGAGGTGTCCGGCGGGTTTCTCACCAGCAAAACATTGTCCCCCAGCCGGATGGGCATTAACAAGCCGGAAAAGGAAGCGTACTTTGAGCAGGGGGCTGCGGCATATAAACAGGCTTTGGACATTCCCGTCATCCTGGTGGGAGGGATCCGTTCCCTTGAAAAGGCAGGGGAACTGGTTGCCGGCGGTGTGACAGATTATATTTCCATGTGCCGGCCTTTGATCCGGGAACCCGGCCTGATCAACCGGTGGCGCAGCGGGGACACCCGCCCGGCCCTGTGCAGTTCGGACAACCTGTGTTTCCGTCCGGGATTCAGGGGGGAAGGTATCTATTGTGTGACCGAACAGCGGGAAAACACTGAATAAAGGCCATGCACGGCCTGGCGCAACACATTGTGTCTTGATGATCTTTCGTGATCTTCGTGTCCTTCGTGGTACAATGGATCGTTGATACATTCCTACCGGGCCGCATATTCTTTAGAGGAATTCAATGCAGGTGGATCTGAACAAACTGAAAACCTTCCATACCCTGGCAAAGGCTGAAAGCTACACGGGGTGCGCCCAGCGCCTGTGCCTGACCCAGTCCGCCGTCAGCCATGCCATCCGAAAACTGGAGGCGGATCTGGGGTATGACCTGGTGGACCGGGCCGGCCGAAAGTTCCGCCTCACCCGGGAAGGCGAATTTCTGTTTCAGCAGTGTGCCGGGATTTTTGACCGGATCGATGATACCCTGGACCGCCTGGCCGCCGGCAAAGGGCACCGGATCTCCCTCACTTTGGGGGCCCCGTCGGAGTTCGGGTCCTCCGTGCTCATCAAGGGCATGGCGCCGTTTTTGAACAAACACCCCCATGTGCATGTGGATTTTTTTCTGGACCCGTATCTGCTGGCGCCGCTGCTGTCGGATGACCTGGACATCATTGTGGACTGCATTCCCCATGTGCATGAAACCCTGGTGTGTGTGCCGTTGATGAGAGAAGAATATGTGGTGATCGCCAGCCGGTCGTATATGGATGATCACCGGATTCAATCCATTGCCGATTTGTCCCGGTGCCGCCTGCTGTCTTTTGACAAAGACCTGCGCTGGTGGAAGAATTTCATCAATGCCCTGGCCGGCCATGCGGATTTCGGGTGTGACACCGTGATCCGGATTTCCAGTGTCAGGGGCATTATCAATGCGGCCCTGGCATCCATGGGGGTGGGATTTGTTCCCCGGTACACAGTGCTCAAGGAGCTGGAAAGCGGTCAGCTCATGGAGCTGTTCCCGGACACGGAAGTGCTCAACGACCAGATCAACATCTACCTGAAAAAGCGCAATTTTGAAAAACCGCCTTTCCCGGACCTGATCCGGCACATCCGGTCGCTGCGCCTGCACTAATTGGAAAGGTGAATCGTAACAGAAGTGGAAGGAGACGATGCCATGGATCGACGAGATTTTCTGAAAAAAACCATCACCAGCGGGATCGCAGCCGGATCCACGCTGGTGTTCCCAAAAATGGGCCGGCTCTGGGCCGCCTCCCAGGGAGACGGCACTTCTGCCTGGGACCTGGTGGCCGTCCGGGGCGGAGAACCGGACAAGATGTTTGACAGTGCCATCGCCGCCATGGGCGGGATCCAGACCTTTGTGCCCAGAGGCAGCAAAGTTCTGGTCAAACCGAATATCGGCTGGGACGTGCCCCCGGAACGGGCCGGCAACACCCATCCGGCGCTGGTGAAGCGGATTGTGGAACATTGTCTGTCCGCCGGGGCAAAGGATGTGACCGTGTTTGACCACACCTGCGACAACTGGGTCCGGACCTATCGGAACAGCGGCATTGAAAAAGCCGTGAAAGATGCCGGGGGCAGAATCATCTCCGGTGACAGCAAAGGGTATTATCAGCAGGTGGACGTGCCCATGGGCAGACGGCTCGCCGAAGCCAGGGTGCACGAGGCCCTTCTGGAAGCGGATGTGTTCATCAATGTGCCCGTGTTGAAACACCACAGCTCTTCCATGGTCACTATCGGCATGAAAAACCTGATGGGCGTGGTGTGGGACCGTTGGTACTGGCATAGAAACGATCTTCACCAGTGCATTGCGGATTTTGCCTCTTTCCGGCCCCCGGACCTCACGGTGGTGGACGCTTATAATGTGATGATGCGCAACGGCCCCCGGGGGGTGTCCGTCAATGATGTGGTGTCCATGAAGGCCCAGGTGATCTCCACCGATTTTGTGGCGGCGGACGCGGCGGCCGCCAAACTGTTCGGCACGGAACCGGCCGACATCCGTCACATTCAGATCGCCTCGGACATGAATCTGGGGAAAATGAACCTGGCGGACCTGTCCATCAACCGGATCCGGTTGTGATCAGCCCGGACATCGATCGATCAGACTGCCAGAGAATCAGATGGTCACAGGATTGGACCTTGAAGATTGTCACAGGACCGGGCCCTGAATAGATGAAGATACGACATCTCAGACTGCTGCGGATATTTTTTGCTCTGGTGTTTTTTCTGCTGACCCTTTTTCTATTCCTGGATTTCAGGGATTCCGGGTTCCGGGCCATTGCCGGGGAAGTGCTGTATCTGCAGTTTGTGCCGTCCCTGCTCCAGTTTCTGGACACTGCCGCCATCGGGGCGGCAGGGTTCATCCTGGTGTTGATCCTCACCCTGATGTTCGGCCGGGTCTACTGTTCGTTTGTGTGCCCTCTGGGAATTTTCCAGGATATGGTCAGCCGTCTGGCACGAAAAAGGATTTCACGGCCGGGAAAAAAACAGAAAACACCCCGGTTTTCCTATTCCCGGCCCCATTATTTTCTCTGGTATGCAGTCCTGATTCTGACGGTGCTGGTTTTTCTGGCGGGCAGCGGGCTTGTGCTCAACCTGCTGGATCCCTTCAGCAGTTTCGGCCGGATGGTGTCAACGCTTTTCCGTCCCCTGGTGCTGGGTGCAAACAACCTGGGGGCTTTGGTGCTGGAGCAGGTGGGAAGCCATGCCCTTTACCGGGTCCGGTGGCCGGTATTTGTCCCGGCCGCCACCGGGATTGCCCTGGTCACACTCTTGGTGGTGGGATGGTTGAGTGCCCGCCATGGCCGTCTTTACTGCAACACGCTTTGTCCCGTGGGGGCGCTGCTGGGGCTGTTTTCAAAAATATCGTTGTTTCGGATCCGCATTTCCCCGGATGCCTGTGACAGCTGCCGAAGGTGCCAGCGGGTCTGCAAGGCCGGATGCATCGATCTTAAGGAAAAGACCGTGGATGTCCACCGCTGTGTGGCCTGTTTCAACTGCCTGGCTGCCTGTCCGGGACAGGGGATTGCCATCCAGAACCACTGGCGGCGGCCGACCCGCCAAAACCTGGCAAAACCCGGGCGCAGGGGGTTTTTGATCGGTCTGGCCGCAGCGGGCATGGGACTGGGGTCCAGCCGGGTGGATGCCGGCCTGGTCAATCCAGCTGATTCAGCTGATCCGGTCGATCCGGTCGATTCAGCGGTCCAGGCCCGGCCCACCACCATTCCGGAAACAAGAACCGGCCCGATTTCACCCCCCGGGTCCGTCAGCGTGGCCCGTTTTTCATCCCTGTGCACAGCCTGCCATCTGTGCGTTTCCGTGTGTCCGTCCCGGATCCTGGTCCCGGCGTTGCTCGATTATGGTCTGTCCGGCATGCTGCAGCCGAAAATGGATTTTCGATCCGGGCACTGCAACTATGATTGCAAGGACTGTCTGGAGGTCTGCCCCACGGGCGCCATCCTGCCCCTTTCCCGGGAAAACAAGCAGCAGGCCCAAGTGGGAGTGGCCCGATTCATCAAAGAAAACTGCGTGGTATATACGGACAACACCAATTGCGGGGCCTGTTCCGAGCATTGCCCCACCAAGGCCGTGGACATGGTTCATTATCTGACACTGCCGGACCGGGACCTGTTGATCCCAAAGGTGAATCCGGATATCTGCGTCGGGTGCGGGGGGTGTGAATATGCCTGCCCCACCAAACCCTACAAAGCCATTTATGTGGACGGGAATCCCGTTCACAGGAAAGCGAAAAAACCCGTGGAAAAGGCGGTGGAACAGCGGATCGATACCAGCGAAGAATTTCCTTTCTGATTCACTTGTCTGAAGAAAAAAAATCCAGAGCCGGGATATGGCGGATTCCTTTTCGGGGCGGCAAAGGCAAGTCATCCATGGTAATGATGTGCTTGGGATAATGGTCCTGTATGGACAGCAGGCTTTCAAACTCCCGGCAGTATGTCTCACTGCCCGGATCATTGATCGTCCACGCCACCTGATAATAGGCCCGGTCTCCGTTTTTTTGAGAAAGAAAATCCACCTCGCCCTTGCCGGTCCTGACCGTGGATATGGTGAAGCCTTTTCTTTTCAACGTCATATATACCAGATTTTCCAGCTGCTTGCCGTATCCCCCGAATCGTTGGTCCTTTTTCATGAAAACCAGGTCATTGAGGTAGATTTTCCTGGGGCCGGATTTCAGATAATCGTTTTTCTTATGGGAAAACACGGGGCATTCATGGATGAAAAAAGCTTCTTTCAAACATTCCAGGTAGTCGGACACTGTGTGGACGGATGCCCGTTTGCCGGATTCATCGATCAGATGGGCCATCTTGTTCCGGGACACCTCGTCCGAAGCCGAAGCACTGACATATTCCACGATTTTTTTCAGCAGCCGCACGTTCCGGATTTCGTATCGGGCCACGATATCCCGCATGATCACAGAATCAATGGTGGTTTCGATCAGATTGTTCCTTGCAAAGTGGTTGTCCGCCAGCACGATTTCAGGCATCCCGCCGTGGGTGAGATAAGTCAGGAGATTTTCCCGGGTTCCATCCTGTTGGGTGAAGGCGCAAAATTCAGTAAAGGAGAGGGGAAATACCCGGAGTTCGTGGCTCCTGCCTGCCAGGTAGGTGGCCAGTTCACCACTGAGGAGCTTTGAGTTTGAACCGGTGATGATGATCTTGTATTCAGCCGTATAATCTTCAAAAAATGATCCCACCAGTTTTTCCCAGTCCTTGATCTCCTGTACCTCGTCGATAAAAAGGTACATGCGCTGGCCAGTATCCACATTCAGATTTTTCTGCCAGGATGTCACCGCTTCCTGGAACCGGTCCGGATCTCTGAGAAAACCAAGCTCCCTGAGGAAGAGATTGGCATAAAAGATCTGGCAGGGAGGAACCTTCATCTGCCGGATCAGGTGATCCATAAACTGCCGGACAATAAAGCTTTTTCCCACCCGCCGCAATCCGGTCACAGTGACAATGGTTTTGCCGGTATTCAATCGGGCGAGCTGGTCCAGGTATATCGGCCGGGTGATACCCGTGCCTTTCACCGTTGCATCCCAGAAGTTGTATTTTTTCAGGGTCTGTATCATAAATTTTTCTCTGTGTTGTACTGCTAAATGTTTCAAGAAATATCAATTCTATGCAGTATGTTACAAAAATATTTAAATATCAAGGTTATTTTGCATTATATTGTATATCCGAAATAAGAAAAATCCACCTCTGGATATTTTCAAAAAGATGGGCATCCAGGGAAAACAGATGGATACGCCCCTGCTGGAAAAGCCCGGATCTGGCCACGGTGATTGAAAGACAATACCGGTTGAAGTCCTGAACCTGGAAACTGCCATGGGAATGGAGAGATAGATCAGCGGTTTGATCCATTTTTTAAAAATTAATCACTTGCCAGGTAGTATTTTCAATAGTATTTTTAAAGACACATCAGGAGGTACAAAATGGGAAAATTATCAAATATTATTCCGGTAAGTGATTTGAGGCGGGATGCGGCCAACCTTTTAAAACAATTAAAAGAAAATGATGAACCCTTAATCATCACCCAAAGAGGAAGGGCCACAGCGGTTATCATCGGTGTTGATGCCTATGAAAAATTTGAACATGAAAAAGAAATCCTTCGCCTGCTGGCAAAAGGGGACAAAGAAATTGAAGCAGGCAAAGGATATGACCAGGATTCTGTGCTTGCTGAAGCTGATAATCTTCTGGGCATTCCGACACCTGGAAAACAGTGCCCTTTCTGAAAAGATATTACCCCCCGGCCAGGGGACCATGCAGGGTCAAAACACCATCGGCTTCTAAAGGCGTGTCCACTGATACTTTCCGGCTGTCCAGAAAAATCATGGGCACCAGCAAAGGGCTGATGCCCTGGCCTGTCAGGACCTGCCGGACCAAAGTGCCTGCCTGCACCCGGATCCGGCTGGTCGGCTGTCCGGGCCTGCCGGCATCCCTGAGGATGCTCAGCAGGCTTTCAGACATATTCAGCGTGATGGTGATCATTCCACGGCCAGGTTGAACTTTTCCAGGGTTTCTCTGGTGGGAATCCCGTTTTTATCCCATCCCCGGGCCGCATAATATGCATCCAGCATCTCTTCGATCACGGCGAATTCCACCTTGTGGCCCTTGTTGGGGCCGGACGGGATGGGTTCTTCGTAAAAGCGCGGGGGCGGATAATCATATTTCCGGCCGAAATCCGGGATCTCTCTTTTATTGAACATCCGGTTCAAATGCCAGATTTTTTCAGAAAGATGCAGCAGGTCTTTGTTGAAATCCAGTTTTTTTCCCGTGGCACAATAATACAGTTCCTCATAATAATGGGTTTCCAGACCGATCTCCATATACTGGAGCCGGCAGGTGCCTAAGATGTCAAAGGCCGGCCGCAGATGCTGGGATTTGAGCACCAGGGGCACCACGTTTTTGTGGTCTGCCTTGGGGATGGTCTCGAAATTTGCGCCCTGGGAGATGAGATCATGGACATTGGCATCCTGGCTGCCGCCCACGGCATTGGCCACATCTGATCCCAGAACCCAGCACCGGTTGTGGTGGGCTCCCACATCCGCGGTCATGTATCCCAGCATCATGCCGGGCGCGTTTCTGGATTCATATCCGGTCCACTCCAGGCCTTTGACATGGATGGCAAATTTGTCGCTGTCACCCCCGATCTTTTCAGCGGCTTTTTTGACGCCGTTGGCCAGTATATCTCCGATGCCCTCTCTTTTTGCAATTTTTTTCAGGATATGGACGATGGAGTCAAGATCCCCCCATGTCACGTCCATGCCCATCTCTTGTTTTGAGATCAGGCCTTTTTCATAGCATTCCAGGGCAAAGGAAACCACGGCCCCGCCCGAGCAGGTGTCTAAGCCGAGTTCATCACATAACCAGTTGACATGGGCCACGGCATGGATGTCGGACAGTTCGCAGTTGCTGCCCACCAGGGCCAGGGTTTCGTATTCCGGGCCTTCCACATATTTGTTGCCCAGCGCGGTTTTTGACAGCCCGTATTTGCCGCAGGGAATGGGGCAGGAAAAACACCCTTTGTCCGTGATTTTCAGTTCGTCCAGGATGGCTTTGCCGTTGATCTTGTCGGCATAATCGCAATGGGAGGTGGCAAAGTTGCGGGTGGGTAAAGCCCCCACATCATTGCACCAGTTGGTGATACCGGCCGTGCCTTCCGGGGTCCAGCCTTTAAATCCGGGTTTTTCCCGGCACGCAGCATAGGTGGCCTTGCCTTTTTTCAAAAGCCCCTTGGGGTCGAACACGGGGATGTCTTGGGTGCCGCGCACGGCAATGGCCTTGATGTTTTTGGAGCCCAAAACCGCGCCGATGCCCGTGCGGCCGGCCTGGCGCCCGAAATCATGGGAGATGCAGGCAAAGTTGACCATTCGTTCCCCGGCCTCGCCGATGGTCAGAATCTGGAATTCCTGTCCCAGGTCATTTTTCAGGATCTCTTCCACCTCAGTGGAGCCTTTGCCCCACAAATGCCCGGCCGGCCGGATTTCCACGGTGTCGTTGTCAATGAAAAGATAGGACGGTTCTTTGGCCCGGCCCGTTAAAATGGTGACATCGTATCCGGCGTATTTCATGGTGACCCCGAAATGGCCGCCCATGTTGCTGTCGCCATATCCGCCCGTGGCCGGGGATTTGGCGGCAAAATGGGTTTTGCCGGCCGCCGGTAGAAACAGGCCGCTCAACGGCCCCATGGCAATGACAAACCGGTTGTCCGGGCCTAAAGGGTCTGTGCCGGCCGGAATTTCATCGTACAGAATTTTGGCCGTGAATCCCCGGCCCCCGATGAATTCATCCACCCATTCCTGTTTTAAGGGTTGTTTTTCAATGCTCCCGGTGCTCAGATCGATTCTCAGCGTGTGTCCGGCATATCCGTATAACATGATAATCCTCCTTTTCCCTCTATTTGAAGCTCAGTGCATCCCGGGGACACACTTCCACACACTGCCGGCAGTTGATGCATTTGTAGGGCATGCCGTCATCATCCACCATCATCACGTTTTCCGGGCAGGCGGAAACACATGCCAGGCACCCGTCGCATTTTTTCATGTCAATGCGCCAGGTGTCTTTGACCCGATGGATGGCCCCGGTGGGGCAGGCTTCGGCACACGCCCCGCACTGGTTGCAGATGGCCACCTGGAAAATGCCGGGCTCGGGAAACCGCGGCATGACCCGGAGCATGGCCTTGGACGGATTGATTATTTTCAGATTCTGCAATGAACACACCAGTTCGCAGGCCCGGCACCCGGAACAGGTTTCATGGTTGAATGATAGTGTCATCCCTGTCTCTCCTTGGCTTGAATGGTTGACCTTTTTTGACCCTGTTGCACCATAGCATGTCCGGGGTAAAAATGTATAACGCATTGTTTTCATGAAAGGATATGAATCCGATTCATATCAATTGCCGTTCAGCCGGTGCCATTGGGATGGATTCGTCCGAAGGCCCAGGCGGATTTCCGTGTCAGGCCATGCCTTTTTTGCGGTAGGTGCGCATCAATGATCCGTCGATAACAAAAAACAAAAGGATGGGCAGCAGCAGGAAAATCAGGGTCAGAATCGCGGCCAGGGACCGGTTGGAAGAAGCGAGCAGCGGCATCAGAAACCCGGTAAAAGAAGGCACGGTTCCCCCGCCCATGAGAAACACCAGAAAATATTCGGAAAACGCCACCAGAAACACCACACTGCCGCCGGCGATCATGGCCGGCACCAGCAACGGCAGCTCCACCTGCCAGAAAATCGCCACGGGACCGGCCCCCAGGTTTTTGGCACAAGTGCGATATTGTTCTCCCAGGGTCTGGAATCCCGCCACCAGGGCCCGGAACATGTAAGGGTAGGTGAACAGGGCCAGGATCAGAATCACCCCGGCCACGGTGTCAGCCAGAGACAGCCGGATGAACACCACATGCAGTCCCATGGCAAAAGTCATGGGCGGCACCAGGGCCGGGGTGAGCAGCAACGCTTCCAGCAACCGTTTGCCGGCAAACCGTTGTCTGGCAAAGGCAGCGGCCGGGGTCAGGCACATGACTAAGGTGACGAACACCGTGGCCAGGGAATAAAAAAACGAGGAAGCCAGCGCGGTCAGGATCTGATCCCGGTGGGTGATCAGAAACTCGATGCCCGTAAAAGAAAACCGTTTCGGCCACAAATCCGGAAACCGCCACCCCGGGGCCAGGCCCACCAGCACCAGGATGCCGGCAGGCAGGGCAAACAGGATCGCCAGCACCAGCAGGGTCAGCACGTGGGGGATGGGGCCGGTTTTTTTCACAGTTTTCTGACCCCGTTTTCCAGGCGGGTGACGGTCCTGGAATAGGCGATGATGAACACCACGGCAAAAAAGAGCATCAGCGTCAGGATGGCCATGGCTTCGGGCCGCCGGGCCAGATCATGCTTGAAGTACAGGTTATAGACATTCAGGCTGAGCATGCCGGGCCGGCTTTCGCTCAAAATGTAAGGAATGTCAAATGCCCCGAAACTGTATAGAAACAAGATGATAAAACTGGTGTGCATCGCCGGGGCCAGCCTTGGCAGTACAATGGAAAAAAAGATGCGCCGTTTCGATGCCCCCAGCATGGCTGCCGTCTGGATCTGCCGGACATCGAACCGCACCAGCAGGGCCAGAATCAAAAGCATGGCAAACGGGGTGCCTTTCAGGGTATAGGCCAGGATCATGCCTAAGCCCCAGCCGGAATACAAAACATTGGGAAAATCCGGCATGGACTGGATCAGGCCCAGGTGCCAGGCCAGAGAGGAAAGGATACCGGACCGGCTCCAGAAAATCAGCACCACAAATGCCACGGCAATATGGGGCAAAATCAGCGGGATTTTGTACACCAGGGCCGCCCCGGCCAGGGCTTTGGGCAGCTGCCAGACCCGGTAGGCCAGAAAGGTGCCGGCTGCCACGGAAGCAGCGGCAGACACCAGGGCCACGCCCAGGGAAAACCCAAAGGAGCCCAAAAAAGAGGGATCAGACAGGATCACGCCATAGGCCGCCAGGATCCCGCCGGTATGGGGCAGGGGGGTGAAGATTCCTAAGGACTGGCACACCGTCAGAAACACCCCGCCGCAGAACAGCACCACAAACGGCAGGATCAGGGGGCTGAGCTTCAGAATCAGTATGGCGGTCCGGCTAGGGGCCCAGAACATGGGTTTTCCAGTCCTGTTCCAGGGCTTCAAGATATTGGGCCGGTATCTCAGGCACGGCAACGGCAGCCAGCTGATCCGGTGTCAGGGTGGCGGGCCCTAAGTCCACGGTCTCAAACCGCTGCCGGTCCGATGCACTGAGCCGGTTCAGGTCCAGAACCGGAAAATCCCCCCAGTTCTCCGGTTGAAATTTGGATACCTGGGCATCCACGGACATCAGGAAATCTGCCAGCACCATGGCCCCGGCCTTGTTTGGGGCGTTAAAGGCAATGGCCGTGAAATGGGTGTTGAAAATAGCACCGTCTTTTAAGGCAAAGGTTCTGACCGTATCCGGATAACTGCCCTCCATAATCATGTTCTGGGCGTGGGGCGGATGATAGGACATGCTAAACGCCACCTCTCCCCTGGCAAACAGCGTATCCAGAAATGCGCTGTCCCTGGGATAGGTTCGTCCTTTCTGCCATAAAAACGGCTTGATCTGGTTGAGCCAGTCCCACAGCAACGGCGCGTTTTTTTCATACAGGTCCGGATCCCACCCGGCCATGTATTGGCCGTGCCCGCCCGTGACTGCATAGAAAATGTGGCGGATAAAAGCAGACCCTGTGAAATCCGGGGGCTGGGGATAGGTGAACTGTCCCGGGTTGTCCATGATCCACTGTTTGAGGGCCGCCACCGTGTCCGGGACAGTGTCCGTCCGGTCTGTGTCATACTCGAACACGAACTGGGCCCGGCCGAATGGGGCTTCAAATCCGTCCACAGGAAATCCGAAATCATGGGTGATGCTGTCCGGGTTCACATACTGCCGCACATGGGGCAAATGTCCGGCAAAGGGGCCGAACAGCAGGCCGGTTTCCTTCGCATTTTTAAAGTTTTCCCCGTTGATCCACAGCAGGTCGATGGTCCCCGTGGTTTTGCCGGCGGCTTTTTCGTTGAGCAGTTTGTTGATAAACACCCCGGCATCCATGGGGACCCGTTTCACATGGATGTCATAGCGCTGTTTCATCTCTTTGGCCACAAACGTGTCCACCCAGGTGTTGACATGGGTCCATCCCCCGTACATGTACCATTGGACCTGAGTCCCCCGGGCCTGTTCCAGGATCTGTTCGAACGGGGTGTCCGGCAGGATATCGCCGGATGCCCGGGCCGGCAGGGTAAACGGATGAAAGAACGGTATCACCAGCATCAACAGCAAAAAAGTCATGTTCCATCGCAGGGTCATAAGAACTCCTTTCAGTTTGGGTATATGACCGGTCAGTCAAAAAACCGGGTCAAAGGTTATATTTAAAACGGCCGATACCGCAAAGATACATGCTGACTGCTTTCAAACCGGTCATTCTGGCTGTAGATGGTGTAGGTCTGAGAGCCGACGGTTACCGTATACACGGTGTAGTGGCCGGCAAAGGTTTTTTCCGTGATGCGGCCGAATCCCTCCGGGTCTGCAATAATGGCCAGGTTTTCGGGCCGGGCCGGAAGCGGGGTCCCGTTCAGCGGGCCGGCCACGGCCTCATCCACCCGGAACAACGGGAACAGCGCCGGCGGAATTTTATTCACGGGGCCCAGAAACCGGGCCACAGCCGGGGTGGCCGAATGGAAATACACCTGCCGGGGGGTATCGAACTGCTGAACCCGGCCGTCCAGCAAAACCCCGATGCGGTCGGACATGGCAAAGGCTTCTTCCAGGTCATGGGTGACACTGATTGTGGGAATGCCGAATGCCTGCTGGGTGGTGCGGATGAAGCGGGCCGTCTCCATTTTCAGGTTCCGGTCCAGGTTGGCAAAAGGCTCATCCAGCAAGAGCACGGCCGGGTTCACGATCATGGCACGGGCAATGGCCACCCGCTGTTTCTGGCCGGCGGACAGCTGGGCCGGATACTGGTCTGCCTGGGGGGCCAGTTTAAAATAGTCCAGCATCTGATCCACCTGGTTTTTGATCTGGTTTTTTCCCATGTGCCGGGCCTTGAGACCGAATCCGATATTCTGTCTCACCGTCATGGCGGGAAACAGCACATAATCCTGGAACACAATGATCACGGGGTGGTGTTTGGTCACGGGGTGGGAAAATATCACCTGTCCTGTGTCCGGAGCCTCCAGTCCGGCGATGATTTTGAGCAGGGTGGTCTTGCCGGCCCCGGACGGCCCTACAATGGAAACCAGCTCCCTGGCGTTCACGGCAAAGCCGATGGATTCCAGAACGGGCTGGTGTTTAAAGGATTTGCCTATGTGACGGAGTGTAATATACATGGGATATCCGACAGATACTGCTGAATTTTGGCAAAGGTGTCCGGGTTCCGGATGGGCCGGTCGGTCTGTGTGTATTCATACCAGGCCATGAAGCACCAGGACAGGGCCCGCAGCAGAATGGTTTTTTCCATGACATGGGATTTTTCCGCAAGATCATCAAACGGCATGTCCGGGCATGCCTGCTGGTGGTAGGCGGACAGAAATCGGTGCCGGTCTTTCCGGCTCAGAACGATGTCGGTTTTCCACAGCGTGGTGGTGGGTACCATGAAATGGCCCAGGTCCTGGTACCGGCAGGAGACCACGGCCTTTTCCCAGTCCACCAGGCAGGCCCGGTCCGGACTGATGAGAAAATTGCCGGAGTTCACTTCCGTGTTCACCAGGCACAAGGGTTCTGCGTCAAACAGGGGCCGGGTGGTTTCAGCCAGAGCCAGGACGGTGTCGTAATAGGCCAGGATCTGTTCCTTTTCCTTTGTAAGCGGGTGGTCGCTAAACCGGTGGAGCAGGCCATAGCTTTCCCGGGCAATATCGCTCACGGGGTCTGCCTGGACGATCAGACTGTCCGGTACAGATACCGTGTGAATCCGGGCAAAGACGTGGGCTGCTTTTTCCAGGTCCCGGCAGTAATCCAGGGGCTCGCCAGGGATGAATTCCATGAGCAGGACCCCACCTCCCAAGGGATCGGGCCGGGGATGGCAGGCCAGGGGTTTTGGCGTGACCCCGGAATCCGCCAGGGCCGTGAGCACCTGGTATTCGTAAGCGATCTGATCATCTCCCAGGCCCAGCTGGCTGCCGTGGTTGATGCGCAGGACATACTGCCGGGCACCTGATTCGATCAGATAGTTGGCATTGTATTCCCCGGCCGCCAGAAAAGAAACGCGAAAAGGCGAAGACACCCAGCCGGTATCTGTTAGAAACTGCTGTATCTGTTCCAGTCTGTCGGTATCCGGCATGGTTGTGTCGCTTAAGCTCCCCTGGGGATTTAATTGTAAACAGCGGTGTATCCGTTCAGATTTTTTGTCTGGATTTGATCGTCTCTTTTTTCCGATCCAGCTGCCGGGGTTATACCATCTTTGGGATCAGGGGTAAATTTTTTTTAGAAATTGTCTGATGCGAGGGTCCTGCGGTACCATCAAGGGATAGATTGGCTTTCATATTGAACCCGGATTCAGGTTTCTGTCAAGAAAGATAGCATTTTTGGGTGGTATTGACTAGATGGTGTATTGGTGTTATTGTGCTATTGAACAATGAAAAAATCACTTTGATTGGAGGTACCCATGAGCCGTCTCACCATCACCCTTGACGATGATCTGCATCAGGCACTTAAAGAAACGGCTGCCCGGCAGGGACGCAGCATCGGGAAAATTATCGAGGAAAGCCTTGTTCTCCGGGGGATTAAATCGATGACTCACGCAAGACAACTGGTGGAGAAGGCCCGGATCAGGGCCGGCTGCACTGATGAAGAAGCAATCCGCCTTGCCGTTGAGGAAACCCGCGACCTTTGCACCCGATGAAAAAATCGGTCTTGATTATTGATACCGATGTGGTCGCAGCCGGACTCATCACTTCCCGGCCGGACAGTCCCACTGCACAGATTCTGGATGGCATGATCAATGGCAGGTTGGTTTTTCTTTTGTCTCCGGCGCTGCTCGATGAATACCGGCAGATATTGCTGAGACCCAAACTGGTCCGGCTTCATGGTCTGACAGAACCGGAGATAGGGCTGATTCTGACGGAAATTACTGCCAATGCCATCTGGCGGGATCCTCCTGCCGACAATGAACATATCCCGCCGGACCTTCAGGATTCCCATCTGTGGGCGCTTCTGGCATCAGAGCCGGCAGCGGTTCTGATCACGGGAGATCATCTGCTCATTGAAAAACCCAGACCCGGCAGTTCAGTCATATCCCCGGCAGTATGGCTGGCCCATTTTGCCAACTGACCGCCGGAATCGTGCCGGGCATAAAAAAAGCCCCTGGACGGCGAACCATCCAGGGGCTTTGGGTCAGACTATATAAACGCGGTGATTACACCACAGTTACATTCGTCGCAGCGGGTCCACGCTGGCCTTCAGAGATGTCAAAGGAAACCCGGTCTCCCTCGTTGAGGGATTTGAAACCCATGGCATTAATGCCTGAGTGATGCACGAACACATCTTTTCCACCGTCTTCCTGCTCAATAAATCCAAACCCTTTTGCGTCGTTAAACCATTTTACTGTACCGTTGGCCATGTTGGCTTTCTCCTAAAAAAATAAAAAATAATAATAAATCGCTTCGTACTTTGAGGGAATAAATCACAGATTGAATCTTGATTAACACCGGAAAGATTGAAACATTGGTGTATAATACAGGGTTTAAAAATAAAGTCAACCTTTAATTTGTATGTCCGTAATGAGCTTTGCCTGGTTTAGAAATCAAACCCCACCGTCATCAAAGCCGTAAAAGGGGCGCCAACGTAATAACTGGTGCTTCCGGCCCGGCTGTCATCCATGGCATTGATCACCGACACATATTCCTTGTCAAACAGGTTGGTCAGTTCCAGGGATAGCTTGAGTTTGTCCAAAAAAGAAAAATTGTTGAAGGTGTAGCCCATTTTCAGGTCCGCCACCACATAATCATCGATCTTTTCGGTGTGCTCGGCGTCCCCGTACCGGGTGCCCAGGTACCGGACCATGGGAATCACTTCGAAATCTTTCCAGGTGTATATCAACCCGGTTTTGACAGTCCATTCAGGGGTATCCAGTACCTGTTTGTCCTTTGTGTTGCGGACAGCACCCTGAAATACCAGGTCGTCATCGTAGGTCAATGCCGTATAGCAAGGGTTGAAAAACAGGTTCAGGTGGTCAGTGATCAGAAAATTGGACTCGATTTCGACCCCGTACCCGGTGGCATCGCCAACGTTCTGGAAGTAGCTTTGATTCACCCTTGGGTCGTAAACCGTGGTCAACAGATTCTGGTGCCTGGAATAAAACAGGGTCGGCACCACCTCGAAACGGTCGTACCGGAACCGGGCGCCGACTTCGAAGTTGTCCGAGATTTCCATGTCATAGCCGCTGAACATATCATTGAGAGTCACCCCGGCTGCCTGGAATGCGGCCCGGTTCTGGTTGTAGATGTTGACCAGCGGGACATAGGCATAGGGCCGGATCTGGTTGCGCCCGTAACTGGCATTCAATTCCAGGTTGTGTGTCAGCCGAAAGGCCGCACCCAGTGTCGGAAGAATTTCTTCATAGGTTTTTTCTTCCCGGAAAAGATCCGAAGCTGCCGTGAGCGTATAGTCAGGCGCGGAAGCGACATATCCCTGGCCGGCAGGATCCGTGTAGTGAAAATATTTGAGGCCGGCCTGCCAGTCGAACCGTCCGATGCTGCCGGCCAGTTTCAGGAACGGACTGTGGACCATTCCTTTGTCCTCACTTTTCATGTACATGCCGTATCCTTTGAACGCAAAGGTGACCGGGTCGTAGTTCTGCTGCCGGATCACCATGTCGGACACCTCGGCCCAGTATCCTAAAGAGGCCGTGCCCCATGAAAAGTGAGAATCCAGTCGAGTGATCATGCCGTACCTTTCAATGTCCCGCTGCCGTTTGATGACAATGCCGCCCTGGGAAGCAGATCCCTGGAAAATTTCAGTGTCCTCATCCGTGAAGTAAGGCTTGAACATAAACCGGAATTTGTCAGAAAGCGTGACCGGCAGTTCAGCCAGAAAATCCCGGTTGGCATAATCGCCCCGGTTGTATCGGTAATAGTTGATATCTTCGTTCTTGTTTCCGGTCAGACCCGTGTTGTAATCTTGGTCGTAAAAGCGGCTCAGAGACGTGACTTCACTATAAGTCAACGGCCGGTACAGATCCTGTTTCAGGTCATTGGCGTTGAACCAGAATTTAACTTCATCCCCGGTGGGGAGAGGTTGGCGTACCATCAGGTTGGCATTTTTCCTGGGGCCTAAATCACCGGGGCCTTTCCATTTTTCCGCATCTGTATGGGAAAGGGAAAGGGACAGCCCGGTCCTCGTTCGAGGCAGGTTTCCGGAACCCAGCCGGATAAAGCTCCGGGTGTAATTGCCGGTGCCGATTCCCTGGCTGACATTCATCCCGAATTTCTGTTCCGGCCATCGGGGCCTGAGTTCCACAGCCCCACCCCGGGCACCGACCCCGGTGCCAAGATCCGCCGGGACCGCCCCTTTGTATACGGCAATGCTGTCGAAATTTTCCATGTCATAGATATATTCCCGGGGCCCCATGGGGTTGCCGCCGTAGTTGGGGACTCCCGCCACGGTCATGGCACCCAGAAATCCGCGGACCCCCCGGACCCGGATATTTTTCTGTTCGGCCGCCAGTCCGTAGGGGTCGATACTTTCCACGGAGATGCCGGGAAGAATATTGATCGCCTCATAAACGCTGACTGCTGCCTTGCTTCCCAGTGCATCCAGACCCTCCCGGGTGATCTCGCTTCCCGTGTAGACCGTTTCATTGGTCTGCTTGGTGGGGGTCACCAGTTTGGTGGCGGTTACCACCACATCATCCAGAACCATTATGTCTGTGTCGGATTCCCCGGCACCGGCGGAAAGGGCCGACATCACCAGACAAACCACCATGAACTGTTGCAAGAATTTCATTTTTCAATACCTCCCGCTATCATTCGCGCATGGGCGCGGTTATGGTTTCAAAAAGATTTTCGCTGGGTTTTCCAGCCATGTCATTGGACGGTCAGGCCCATCTTTCCCAGCGGATCGGTTCCGGGAGTTGCCCAGTCCATGGGAGATACACCGTCCGGGAGGGTGACGGTTTTCAATACCTTGACAAATGTTTCAGGAGAATCGATCCGTTCCAGGTACCACAGGTCGATGCACAGTTTGTCGATGATGACATTCCCGGTTTTAGGGCAGGAAGTGTCGGCCCAGTCAAATCCCAGGAGGATTCCTTCCCATTGTCCGGTCTGGTCATTCTGTCGGTAGATGATGGTGGCGGCGGTTTCAACCGCCGGGAGGCGCCTGGCCCGGTCTGCTTCGGAAGGATAGGTCACGGCATATTTTTTCTTGCCCGGGGTGGCGTTTAAAAGGGTCATCAGGGCATCTTCCTTGCACCAGGGGTCTATCCCGTGAACGACATATCCGGATCTGCCCGGGGGAAAATGGGCCTGCACATAATCGGCCATGAAAATGCCGGACATCACCCCGGGGCAGTAATGGTCGTGAAATTCAAACGCCCGGACCACCCGGGCCGGTGCCCCGGATGCCACGGCATTGGCAATGGTGATGACCCGGAAGGCATTGTCCCCGAATATCCGGCCGGCCATCCGGGTTTCAAATTCTTTTGCATGCGCATAAAGATAATCGGCATCGATTCGTTCCACGGTCCGGATGCCGAATATGTCAGGAGACATGGCATCCGGAAACTGTTGAGGGTCTGATCCGCCGGGTTGCACCATCTCCAGATAAGCGCACCACCCGGATGCCGGATCATGGACCGCCACCCACAAAGGGTCCCAGGCAGCGGCATGGATCTCCACCAGGGTGTTTTTTCCCCGGCTGGCGCCGGTGACCGCTGCCAGGCCGTCAAGTACTCCCTGGGTCGGCATGCCGAACATTTGAGCATATCCTGCATTGGTCAGAACGATGAGATCTTTTTTGTCCGGGGTCTTGCCCGCATTCTGGATCATTTCCAGGGACAGGTCCGCGGCAAACTGTCCCACAGCTTTCCAGCGGGTGTAAACCGACCCGGAAGACGTTCCATCAGCGGCGGGTTGTCCAAAACATACCCCGCTCCAGGCAGTGATGGTGATGGCCACAAACAGGGCCGTTATAAAGGTGTGTTGATATTTTGCAGGTATCACGATTTTTCTCCTTTTTTTCCTTCATGTCATTTTCTGCATGTTGTTCAAAAACAAAAAGGCCAGGAACATCTGGACAGGGATATTCTCCTGTCCGACCTTCCTGGCCTTGGTTTTAATAATTCAAATAATTTCTGGTTCAGCCCGCTGCAATTTCGATTGCAGATTTTGGGCCAATCTATGTGAAAAAAACTTCCCTGTCAAGTCTTAATGATCTATTCATAGACTCCGGCAAGGGGATCTTTACCGTCCGGAAACATTGCGCCGAAAGAATCGCTTTTGTCCAGATCGGCGGCCGTGCAGTAATGCATTCCTTTTTTTCCGCCGGTCATCATCAGGGGCCTGGCTTTCTCCAGATCAAGCCGGCCGTCAGGGGTCAGGTAGATGTCATCCACCTCAAGCCTTGTTACCTGTCCCATGATCAGGGTATAGCCCTCTCCTTTGTGGAAGCCGGATAGCGTACACTCCATCCAGGCATAGGCCCCTTCGATGCCTGGGGATGTAATCGTTTCCGACGGTCTGGGTGTCAGGTCTGCCAGTGCAAACTCATCCTGTTCAGGCGGTGAAAACCTGGCCGTGGGAATCACCTTTTCCATAAAACTTTTTCCTGCCAGATTGACTACAAACTCACGGGTTTCCCGGATATTGGCAAGGGTGTCTCTTTTTTCTGCCGATGCCAGACAAATCAGGTCGAGGGGCCTTAGCACCGGCATGATGCAGGAATAGGGCGCAATATTGTTTATCCCTTCCCGGCTGCGGGTGGAAATAAAGGCCACAGGTAAGGGCATGAATCCCTCTCTCATGAATGGCTTAAATATCATTGTGTTCTCCTTTTTGGAATTGAAAAAATCAGTGTGATTCAGGCCAGGAGGAATCTTTTCCCAAAAGAATCTCAAGGGGATTGGCCCCCAACCGGACAAGGGTATCCACCTCTTCTTTTGTCTCAAGTTTCCGGGATTTGATCACAGAAACAAATTCCGATGGGCGGTCAAGGTGCCGGGTAAAAAATCGGTTGTACATTACATGGAGCCAGGGATCGTTCTTCCAGTCCGGTTTATCCTGCGAAAGGCCTGCAAATTTTTGAAATTTGTCCCACTGCCAATCAAAGGAAAGCACCCATGCGGTCCCACCGCCTGCAGGCCCGTCTTTTCGGACAACAATTCCTCCCAGATTGTTATACACGGCATCGGCGGTTTTCCAGGGACGGCTCCAGGGATAAGCCATGGTCACGTATCCGTGTTTGCCCGGCGTCAGGTTGAGCATGTTCATGATCAGGTCATCCTGGCACCAGGCCGGTGTTCCGATATAAATATATCCTTGCCCTTCTGTAAGGGGAAATTGCTCAAGAATATACCGGCTGGTAAAATAGCCGGTAAACACCCCGCAGCAGAGGTGGTCGTGGAAAAGGCTGCCAAAAAGCACCTGGGGAGGCACCTTGTCCGCCCACCCGTTGGCCAGGGTAACCAGGGAAAAGGCCTCTTTGCCCAGGATCTCATAAAAGGGAGTAAAATCCGTCTCCTTATCCACCCAAACGTTCAACGGTCCTTTAAGGTCGGGTCCCTGAGCGGTGATTCGGACCAGTACCATGTTCAGTTCCTTTGGGGATGGCTGACTGACAAAGGCGGCCCAGGGAGGTTCTCCCCAGGCCCGGTGAACCGTTAAAAGACTGCCCTGGCCCAGACTGACCCCGGATTCCCCGGAAAATACATCGAGGAGAATTCCACAGGACTGATTGTCAAGCAAGGCAGACCCTGCATTGGTCAGGCATACATCTATTTGTCCCGGGGACAGAGCTTTTTTGGCAGCAGCCACCGCATCCATGCCCATTTTTTCCATATCCGGTCCACAGATTCCACTCGAGGGGACAACCCATACCAGCCACAGCGTCAATATCAAATACAGGGATAAGTGCTTCATGTTGTTTTTGCTCCTTTCATCTTCTGGTTGCTTTTGTCTAACGCGGGAAACCCGCAACCCAAATGCCCCTCCTCAGTTTCTTGTTTTTTTCACAGAAGCTGAGGAGTAAGGCACTAAAAGGTAAACCGCATACCGGCCATTACCGTGGTCCCGGCCATTGGATAGCCCTCTCTTTCCTGGTAGTTCTCATCCAGAATGTTTTCCGCTGTGGCCTCAATTTCGGCGCTCAGTTTGGGGCCTTTATAAATCTTGTACCGGCCTGACATATTGACCAGGGTATACGCATCCAGGACCATGAGAGAATTTCCGGATAAATGCTCCCGCTCATCCACATGGTTCACCCAGATCCGGGCTGAAAAAGGCCCCTTGTCGTCAAAATCAATCCCGGCATTAAACATGGTCTCGGGCAGATCTGGCAACTGTTTGGAAAGGGCATTTTTCGTATCCCAGGGATCATCCGATTTATCCCCCTCCTGCCAGGTGGCATTGGCCCAGAGCCTAAGATTCATAGGAAGAGAAAAGCTGAAACCTGCCTCCACTCCTTTGATTTCTACCTGGCCGATGTTGTAGTACACAGACCCGACGCCGGGGACGGTGGTCGAAGAAATGTAATCTTCAATATCATAGTAATAGCCCCGGATGAAGAGTTCAAGGGATTGCCCAAGGGTCTGGTCCAGTCCCAATTCATACTGGACGGCTTTTTCCGGATTAAAAGAGGTGTTGAAATAACTGGATGCATTGTTAAGGTACCACCAGAAATACTCGGGAGAGGTGGGATACCGGTGGGCGATGCCCCATCTTGCCGTAATTTCTGTGGTGTCCGTGGGAGAGTAGACAATGCCGATCCTGGGATCGGTATGGGATTCGTTCAGACTGGTGACATCGGCACTCCAGGAAAACCCGAAGGCCTCCGGATCAACGGAACCTGCCTTGAACCAATTCTGACGTATCCCAAACTCCAGACTTATATCCGGCCTGATCTGCCAGGTGTCCTGAGCATAAACAGCATGGTACTCCATGATATCATCCTGGCCCTTGAACCCTTCTTTGATAAAGGTCATGAAGTTGATGGATCCATTAAACCTGGATTCATCAATGTAGGAAACCCGCTGATTCCCCCAGCCGTAACGGCGGGTTTCTCCGCCCAGTTCAATCAGATGATCTCCCATGATCCTGGAGTATGAGGTGTTCAACAGCCAGTTGTTGTCCTCTGCATCGGTTTCCCTTTTATAAATTATTTTATTCTTGTCTGCTGCATCATAATAGGTTTCCGTGGCGGTCTGGTTCCAAAGACGGCCTTCCAACCTGAAATTGCCGGTCCGGGTCTTGTGCGCGATGCGGGCGGTCAGGCTGGTGTTTTCATCCTCGGTGTAGGATTCATCTCCCCAGGCAAGAACCCCGTTGAGAAGCCGGGCGCTGATGCCGGGACCCCGAAGTTCCCTTTCATCTGCCAGAGGGTATGAGGGATCATAATACGGGCTGTCGGTTCTATTGTATACAGGGTTGCCGTTCTCTGAAGCGGAATAATCAAATCCCGCGCCGATTTCCCAGTTTCCTGGCAAATCCACGGAAAGCTTTCCAGATCCCCTGTCCCTGTCCATATGGTTGTTTCTCAAATACCCATCGGTTTCATAATGTCCTGCGGACAGGCTCCATCCCCAGATCCCTTTTTTCCATGAATGGGAGAAACCGGTATCCAGCGAGGAAAGGCTGCCCATGGAAAAATTAACCTGGGTAAAAGGGTCTGTCACGGGCTGCCGGGTGACCAGATTGACCACACCTCCCAGGGTGTTGCCGTATTTGGCCGGGCAGGCCCCCTTGAAAATTTCTATGGATTCCAGGGATTGGGCGGATAGTGATCCCCAATCTACGGGTCCGTTTCCATAGGAGCCGTCCCGGTTCAGAGGAATTCCGTCCCGGCGGATACTCAGACGGGTTTCGTTAAATCCTCGAATTCTCAACGCATCAGACCCGGTTCCCGACTGACTCTGACGTCGGACCTGGAGGCCTGCCTGATTCTTTAAAAGGTCAAGGAGATTTCCACTGGACAGAGGGGTTTGAAGTTCTTTGACACCAATTATTGCCATTTCCCGGACCTCATTGGTTTTCCGGCCAAATACAACCAAAGGTTCTAGCTCCGTTATATCAGTATTTTTCGTATTTTCTCCTTCAGCTCTTATGCTGCCTGTCCAGGCAAGAAACAGACAGGCCAGAATCAATATTTTCTTTACCATGTTCATCATCTTTCTCCTTTCGCACCATGATTATTTTCAACAATTTTCAACAATCCAGGCCACTACAAAAAAAGGCCGCAAAAAACCTTTACCGCTTCAGGGTCAAGGCCTTCGTGGCCGCAGTTTTGAGGACCGGATCCGTTTTGAGAAATCAGATCCGTATCATATGAGCAAATGATGGATCAACAGCAGGGTTGTATCTTCCAAAGCTTCCAGTTCATGATCGTGGATGGCTTTGAACCGGATCGCCTCTCCGGGTTTGAGAATCCGCGTGTCTTCCAGGACGGTTATCTTTACCCGGCCTGAAATGACCATGCAGATTTCTGCCGTATTGTCATGGAGATCCGGAACAGACACTGCCCGGCTTCCCCGGGGTGCTTCAAGGTGAAACAGTTCAAAACCCGAGAAATTCATCCGGATACCATGAAAGCCGTCTTTATTGTAAGTGGCTTTCTGCCCGGTTTCAGATTTTCCGGTTTCAGCCATTTCGACCAGTTGGCTTGCCCCCATCTGAAACACCTTTCCCAAAGCGCTCAGCGTTTCAATGGTGGGGTTGCCCTTGCCCGATTCCAGCTTGGCAATGGTTGCCCGGGTGACACCGGCTTCATGTGCCAGTGTTTCAGCCGTCATTCCCCGCTTCATGCGGAGGTTTTTAACAAAGGAAAAATCAAAATTCTGTTTTTGCTTCATGGACGGGTCTTGTAAAATATAATAATCAATATGTCAATTATATTATTGAAAAAATTTTTGATTTTCATGAACCGTGTGAATACAGAAGAAGTCACCAGGGTCTATCTTTGATGCCATGGGATTCCTTGCATATATAAAATAGACCGACCGGTGAAAAAGGCAGTCAGAAATAAAATTGCGAGTGATCAATTTATTGGAATCTGGGAAGGCCGAAAGGAAATGAAGGACAGCATCCAATGGGTTCGTAATGCCAGGGATACGGAGTGGATTGTCAGTTAATATGATTATTGTCGATACAGATATCCCGTCCTTATAGTTGTTAGCGACTTAATTTTTCGTATAATGTTTCAGGTGAAATATCGGCACCATTTGGCCAAGCGATTGTTCCGCCTTCTATTTTGCCTTGTTTAAAGAAGTTCTTGCTCTTTAGTGGAAATGTAATATCAGCCAAGCATGGCCATCTCCGGGTTGGTTTTTCCGCCCAGCCCTTCCGCCAGCACCATGGCGATCATGGGCAGGCACTCCATGTCAGATTTCGGTTATGTATTTGACTTTTATATCCATATGGATATAATCATGTCATGGCTGAAACAATGAAAGAAATTCATTGGGTTGGTTCCAGCAAAAAAGACCTGATGAAAATGCCGGGGGATGTGCAGGATATTTTTGGATTTGCGTTACATCTCGCCCAATCAGGGGCCAAGCATCCTGATGCCAGGCCTCTGAAAGGATTTGGAGGCACCAGTGTATTGGAAGTGGTGGAAAACTATAAGGGAAATACGTATCGGGCAGTCTATACAATTCGCTACAGTAATGCAGTTTATGTAATTCATTGTTTTCAAAAGAAATCACATCAAGGCATATCAACGCCTAAACGTGACATTGAAGTGATAGAATCCCGGTTGAGATTTGTAGAAGCAAGTTGTGGAGGGTTATAATGAATACTGTTAAAAAAGGCAGTGGAAACGTTTACATGGATCTTCAGATGGCTGATGCGCAGACCATGTATGTGAAAGCTTGTCTGGCATCAAAAATAGGTGAAATCATTAAGCAGCGTAATCTGACGCAACAACAGGCTGCGGAAATTCTTGGAATGCCGCAGCCTAAATTATCTCAGCTGTTACGCGGCAGTTTCCGGGGGATAAGTGAGGCAAAAATGATTGCATGCCTGAATTCTCTTGGCAGCGATGTGGATATTGTTGTCAGCAAAACCCATCAGGATTTTTCGAAAGGACAGACACAGGTATCATTCGCCTGAAATTTTGCTGTTTGAAGCAGCTATGCTGCAGCAATCAGGATCGATCAGGATCAGGCCAGCCTGGCCATATCCGGATTGTCTTTTCCGGCCAGCCTTTGTGCCAGCACCATGCCGATCATGGCCAGGCATTCCATGTCAAGGTACCGGGCCGCCTGTTTTTCAAACAGCAGGGAGCAGTCCGCCGGGAAATCCTCGTCCGCATCGTTGAACACCAGGTAGATCCTTACCCTGGGAAGGGCTTCGAACATATAAGACAGATCACAGGAGATCCCGATGTCACAGGGGGTTCCCCCCAGGTGGCGGCACCCGGCCTCCAGTTCAGCGATCCGGCCGGAAAAAGCCTTTGACACCGGTTTTTGGGCCGTATTGTCAAAGCCCTGCACATAAGGGGCCGCATCCCTGAAATCCCGGTATGTCACCAGATGTGTGTCATCCTCGGCCCTGTCCGGGCTCAGCAGCAGGTACTGGCACAGAATGACACACACGGAATGCGGGGGGCGGATCCCCCTGTGATCCACAATATTTTCGGGAGAGACTGAACAGGTGGTATTGAAAAAAGGAATGTTGATGGTTTGACCATCCACCTCGATTCCCAGCAGATCCTGTTTTCCCGTCAGGTCCAGGCCGGCCACCCGGGCCAGATAGTCCTGGTAGATTTTTTCAAAAACCGGTGCCTTGGATATCATGAACAGTGAAAGTCCTTTGTTTTATCAATATGAATAAAAAAAATATTATCATGTTGATGATCGGTTGACCATATCCGTGATGTCAGTTTCCGTTTCAGAAAAAAGAATCCGGTGATTCACCAGTTCCATTTTGTGAATCCGGGCATTGATGATGGCCTGATCTCCGAAAATGTTTCTGAGCATAAAACCGCCCTCATCCAGGGGTTCGACGATATCCACCGATTCCAGGACCAGGGTTTCTTTTCCATCCTGGATCAGATATGCGCTTGCTTCACACATGATGCAATACCTCCATAATTTTTGTTTCTGCAATGGCCATGGCCTGGTGGGGCAGGGGTTCCTTGTCGGAAAAATGCATCAGGTGCACGTTTTCCCGGTGAAGGGGCAGCAGAATCTTGGGTGCCGGACTCTCCATAACGGCCCCGGCCATCCGGGGGGTGATCTCTCCCAGGCTGGCATTGGGCCAGGTAATGGAAATGGGTCCGATGATGAGATCCGCGGTTTCAACGTTCCGTATCAGGGCGTTTTCTCCGGATGCACCGTTGTGGGCACCGGCCTTGAGCATACCGGCAGTGGCAATGGCATTGGTTCCCAGCGCCACCAGTTTGAAACGATTTTCATGGAACTGGCGGATATACTTGATGATGGCGGCACCGATCCCCCCGCCGTGGCCGTCAATGATACATATTGTTTTTCTGGGTTCTTCAATCATCTGCTGGATTCCGCCGTTTGTTGTCATGCGGCCAGTTCCTGGTGAAGCGGATGTAACACCGTTTCATGGTATTCCTCCTTCAGATGGTTAAAGATGCCTGCAACCCGCTTCAGGGTTTTCGGCTTCCAGAGCCTGATGGGTTATTTTTAGGTTATGTGCTGCGTTCACAGACTGTACGTATTTATATAACAAAAAAAGACCAAGAATATCTGGACAGCCTGGTATTTCGGTTTTCTTATTATTGATTCGCAGCTATCAAGACCTGCTCAGCTATTTTAGGCAGTTTGACAGGTGCAAACATTGATGCCGCATAGAGGTATCCATCAGATTCTGATTTGTCTTCATCAATAATTCGAAGCATGTTGTGTGACGCTGCATCTTTATCGGGTAACTTTCTGTATACTTTGCCTAAAATCAAGCTTGCTGGATTGTTTTTATTATCAATACATATTACAAAATCATTCATTATAGGTACCTCTTTATTTTGAAATCCTTTCGTCCAATACCGTGTGCTTCATACCAATGTATTTCGGCATTGCATTTTGTTTCGTCTACGAGTCGAACAATTGCCAAACCCTTCATTTTTCGCCAATGCCCCTTACCATATGTACGCTCAAGGTAATTTCGAATGTAAACTCCTCTGCCAGTGGCAATTGTTTCTATGTTGCTTATGTTTCCTATAATTTTAAATCCTATCACCATCCACCTTTTATCGCATTCATTCTATTCATCTTTTGTATATCAAGTTTTGTTGATGAATTCAAGCCGCATAAGGCCGCGTATACTGGGGCGGAATGCTCCTCGCCGCCCTCATCTAAAGGTGCAACGATATCCACCGATTCCAGGACCAGGGTTTCTTTTCCATCCTTGATCAGATATGCGCTTGCTTCACACATGGTGCAGTACCTCCATTATTTTTGTTTCTGCAAGGGCCATGGCCTGGTGAGGCAGGGGTTCTTTATCGGAAAAATGCATCAGGTGCACATTTTCCCGGTGAAGGGGCATCAGAATTTTGGGTGCCGGACTTTCCATGATGGCCCCGGCCATCCGGGGGGTGATCTCTCCGAGGCTGGCATTGGGCCAGGTAATGGATATGGGACCGATGATGAGATCTGCGGTTTCAACGTTGCGTATCAGGGCGTTTTCTCCGGAAGCACCGTTGTGGGCGCCGGCCTTGAGCATACCGGCAGTGGCAATGGCATTGGTTCCCAGCGCCACCAGTTTGAAACGATTTTCATGGAACTGGCGGATATACTTGATGATGGCGGCACCGATCCCCCCGCCGTGGCCGTCAATGATACATATGGTTTTTTGGGGAGCTTCATTCATCTGCTGATTTCCAATGCCGGTTGTCATGTAAATAGTTCCTGATTATCAACCCTATTGCCCAATTGTTCAAGAATCATATCGTTCGGTCATGAATAATCGGGATTGCGCCAGACGGTCCCCGAGAATGTTCAGTGTAAAAACAGTGACAAAGATCACCATACCAGGGAAAAAAGCCATATGGGGAGCGCTGAGAATATAGTCTTTCCCGTCCAAAAGAAGAGTTCCCCATTCCGGGGAGGGCGGAGAAACACCGAATCCGAGAAAACCTAAAGCAGAAACTGCCAGAATAGCCTTGGCCATGCCAAGGGTAATCATTGCCCAGACAGCTGGTATGGCAGGCGGAAGGATATGGTGGAAAATGATGCGAATGCCTGATACCTGGAAAAGTTTTGCCGCCTTCACATAGTCTCGTTGTTTGGTTTTCAAAGCAATTGCCCGAACAACCCGTGCATATCGCATCCAGGTAGTTGTGCTCAGTGCGAAGATCATGGTCGTCGTTCCAGGCCCCATGATGCCGGCAAGTGCCATGGCCAGCACGATATCGGGAAAAGCAAAGAAAACATCGGTGACCCGCATGAACAATTCATCGATAAGACCACCGAAATAGCCGGAAAACAGGCCGATGCACACACCGACAACCGATGAAACTACCACCACAATGAGTCCTGATCCCAGTGAATAACGGGCGCCGGCAATGACCCTGGAAAAAAGGCAGCGGCCAAGGCTGTCATTGCCGAATGGATGGCTAAGGCTGGGTTTGGCCAGTCTTTTGGTCATGTCGGTATGAAGAGGGTCGTGGGGGGGTATCCAGGATCCTATAGCGGGTATGAGCAAAAAAAGAACAACCAGAAGAGATGATGCCCACCGTTTAATATCTGGTCTGGATGATTTCACTGGAAGTGTCATAAAAAAGTATCTTTGATAAATGTCAAGGTTGTCTGATTCTTGGATCCAGTTGCGCGTAAATGATATCCACCACCGTGTTGACCGCCACAAAAAGGAGTGCTGTAAATATCACAATACCTTGAATCAAAGGGTAATCCCGATTGCTTACTGCTGTGACCAGGAGATCTCCCAGACCGGGCCATCCAAAAATGGTCTCAGTGATCACAGCCCCTTCCAGAATCATTGCAAATTCAAGTCCCACCACGGTGATTACGGGTATCATGGAATTTTTCAAAATATGCCGGGCATGGGTTCGTTTTGCTGAAATCCCCCGGGCTTTGAGGGCCATCAGGTACAGGCTGGATTTTTCCCGGATGACCGCCGCCCGAAGCACTTTTGCTGTATATGCGGTAATAGCCGTTCCCAACGTCAGAGATGGTAATATCAGGTGGAGAAAATCTCCCCTGCCAAAGCTGGGCAGCAACTGAAACGTGATGCAGAAAAAATTGATCAGCAGCAGCCCCAGCCAGTAATTGGGAATGGAAATACCCATGACCGCAATGGAAGTGCACAGTGTGTCAACCCAGGTGCCTGCACGGATGCCTGATAAAAATCCAAGAGGAAAAGCCGCGGCCATTGCAACTGTCATGGCTGCTATGGTCAGTTCCAGGGTTCTTGTGAACCTGAGCCAGATCAGTTCCATGACAGGCGTTTCATCCACCAGAGACCGTCCAAGATCCAGTTGCATCACATTACCCAGCCATATCCGGTACTGCTGCCAAAGCGGTTTGTCCAACCCCTCCGATTCAATGATCCAGTCGATCGTAGCCTGATCCACCTCTGACTGGCTGCCATGGCGGGCAATGGCGATTTCAAGGGCCGCATCTCCGGGGGCCAGTTGCATCAGGGCAAAGGTAATGAAGGTCACTCCGAGAACTACAGCCAGTGAAGAAGCGGTTCTTTTCAAGATAGAGGGTCTCATGGTGACACTCCGTGGCAGAATACCAGATGATTCCGGCCGGGCTCAACCGGTTCCGGGAATTCTACCGTGCACCTTCTTTTTTTTTCCGGACATCTCGGATGAAAGGGGCAGCCATTGGGACGTGCATTAAAAAAAGGAATCTCGCCCACAGGCTTTACTCGAGAAGCCGGCCACAACCAGGGTTCCAGGGCGCTGGATAGAAGCACCCTGGAATAGGGATGACAGGGACCGGCAAAAAAAATTTCAGCCGGGGCGCTTTCCATGATGCAGCCCATATAAATGACCGTAATTTTTGTGGCCATCCGCTTGACAATGGCAAGGTCGTGACTGACCATAAAAAGTGAGATTTTCTCTTTTTGATTGAGGTTGATAAGAAGATCGGCAATCCGATGCTTTGACAGTAAATCCAGGGAAGCCAAAGGTTCGTCTAGAACAATCAGCTCCGGATTGCTGCAAAGGGCTCTGGCAATGCAGATCCTTTGCTTTTGGCCCCCTGATACCTGAAAGGGATACCGGGCCAACATATTGGTGTCAAGATCCGCCATGGCGGCTTTTTCCATAGCAATTGATCTCCGCTGTTCAGCAGGAAATGTAAGCAGGGCTTCTTCTATGGACTGTTTCAACGTCATATGGGGGCTCAAGGCAGCGGCAGGACTCTGAAAAACCAGTTGAGTCAGATCTCTGAGTTGTTTGAATCCAGGGGCATCGGGTCCATTTGGATTACATGCCAAAGCACCTTTAAAATAGATCGCACCTGTTTGAATTCGATTGAGGCCCATAATACAGTTGATGAGAGTGGACTTGCCGGAACCACTTTCTCCGATCAGGCAGAAAATATCTCCGGCGGTCATGTCAAAACAGATATTTTTGAGGATTTCCACTCTCTTTTTTAACAGCCACCCGTGCTTTTGGGTAAATGAATTGCCAAGACGCTGAACGCTGAGAAGGGGCCGGGTCACCGGTTTCCTCCAAAGGCAGCCTGGAAAATTTTTCGGGTCAGGGAATGGGACGGACGTTCTGCCATCTCCTTAACGGTTCCGGACTCTATGACACATCCCTGGTCCATGACCGCCAGGGTGTCGCAAATATGTGCAACGGTATGCAGGTCGTGGGAGATGAAAATGAGACTGGTTTGATTTTTCCAGGCCAGAAAACGGATCAGTTCCAGGATTTGAAGGCGGATGGTGGGATCCAGTGACGATGTGACCTCATCCAGGATTACGATTTCCGGTGCCGGCAAAAAGACCATGATGACTTGTGCACGCTGGAGCATCCCAAGGCTCCATTGGTGGGGGTATTTTCTACACTGGATTTCGGGAGAGGTCACCCCCACTGAAGCAAGCATGTCCCAAACAGCTGCCATGTTCAGCTGCTGGAGATGGTTGTTGCTGGATGACCGGGTTAAACGGCGGACAGATGAAAGCACTTCCTGAAACTGAGACTCCATGGTAAAAACCGGATCCATGGCTGCCAGTGGATCCTGAAAAGCCATGGCAATACGGTGTCCCCGTATGTTGTTCATTTCTTTTTCACCCAATTTTACCAGATCACTGTTTTTGAAAAGGATCTGGCCGGAACGGATGATTCCCGGTGTCTCCAATCGGATAATCGTTCTAGCCAGCATGGTTTTTCCTGATCCGGATCTTCCGATCAAGCCGAGTTTCTGACCCTGCGTTACGTTTATACTGATCCGGTCCAGCACCTTGTTCCAGCCCGAGTTGTCAGGTTGATAAAGGCTGAGTTCTTTCACCTGAAGATGCGGCAGGAACGAATGCTTTGGTTTGTTTCTGGTTGTGAAATTTTCCTTTGTTATACTCATGGTTCAGCCTTGATGTACAGGTCCGGAGTAAGCAGCATTTTTTCCGCTGGATGGAGCCGAAATCCTTTTACATGGCTGCCCCTGGCTACCACAATGGATTTGTGGAAAAGCACGATCAGTGGGAGATCTTCGTGAACAATTTCCTGTATCCGGTTATAAATCTGTTTTCTTTGATCCATATCAAAAGTGGCCCTTCCGATTGCCGCAAGACGGTCCAGTTCCGGGTTGACAAACCCCATGTGATTCGATCTTCCGTTAGATGTCAACACCTTTGAAATGAAATCGTCGGGTTCTCCTTGGGGTGCAGCATTCCACATTTGCAGATTCAGGTGGACCTGCCCTTTGTCCATCGACTGGTTGATGGGGGAAGCGTTTCGGGTGATTTTGAGGCGGGTACCGATACCGACTGCCTTGAGCTGGGCCGCAATCAGCTCGAGGGTGGGTTTGAGGGCGGCCCGTCCCTCATACGTCCATATTTTCAGAATCAGTGGGGATCCGTTTAACTCGAAGATACCATCCTGATCCGTGTCCCGGGCACCAGCCTCCTTCAGAAGAATAACCGCTTTTTCTGGATTATATTCCTGGGGTATCAAATCAGGATGGTGCCAGGGAAGGACGGCCGGGAAAATCGATGCACCGGGTTGACCGCCGACACCAAAAAGAACGGCATCTACAAGCGCCTGCCGGTTTATGGCCAGATTGACAGCTTTTCGAATACGAAGGTCTTTCAGCGGGCCGTCTTTGATACGGACCAAAAGAAAACAAATCCGGTTGGTGGGATGCGTCTGAATAATCGCATGTTGGGGATGATTCATGTTTCGAAGGGCATCGATTTCAGGAAAATTCATGGCAATATCCACCTGACCGGATTCAAATGCCAGCATTCGGGTAGACGGATTTTTGATGATTTTCAAATCTGCACCGGAAAGACCGGGTCTTTTTCCCCAGTATGCCTCAAATCGAGACACTGCCATTCCCTCTCCCGGGTCGACCTGTTCAAGAACAAAGGGACCGGTTCCTGAAATATGGCCGTATATCCCGGCCGGCCGGGATATACCGGTACCAGGGGCGGTCAGTTTGAAAAGAAATCCGGCATCCGGTGTACGGGTTTTAAAGATCAAAGTCTGTGCCGCCTCATTTTTTTCAATTGAAGCAAGATTCAGAAGGGTTGTAAGCTGTTTGTTGAACACGGGGCTGGAAGGTTTGAGAAGTCTGTCAAAGGAAGATTTGACGGACTGTGCATCCATGGGGGTCATGTCATGAAAAAGGACGTTCTTTTTGAGGGTGATTTCCCACATTAATGGGCTCAGTTGATCGGCGGAGTGTGCCAGCACTGGCATCAGTTGCTGATCCATGTTCAGGGCGAACAGTGTTTCAATCACACCCGCTTCAGTCAGATACCAGCCATTGGACCCCTGGGCCGGATCCGGATGTTTGACGGACGGACCAAAGGGTTTGGCTATGGTGATCCGATCTGTTTCCGCCATTGCCGGGCTGAACAATGAGGCCAGGATTGTTGCGATCAGAAGTGGAGCCAATGAGTTTAGAAATTTTTTCCACACCAGATCAGAATCAGACGAATTGAGGGCCGGACAGAAACAGGTTCTGCCCGGCCTTTCACCAAATGGGGGTATTATGTAAAATTTCAAAAATATGGCCTAAAGGGAAAGTGATACCGTAGCGAGTATGGTCCTGCCGGGCATCTGGTAGTATTCATAGTATTCTTCATCCAGCAGGTTGTCCACAGACAGAGTCAAAGCCAATTTTTTACCGGGCCTGACCGTTACCTGGGTGTCCACGACAAAGGAGTCTGTGTAGTCATTGAACGCATCGCTTGCGTATGGGTCGCGCCGGTCATCCCAGACATTGTCAGAGTACCTGAGGTTGACAGAGGCATCCAGGAAATCGGTAAAATATCCCAACCAAAGATTGACAATATCCGATGGCACCTCTTCCACTTCCCAGCCTTCTCTGCCGTACGCAGGATCAGTATCGTAATATTCAGACCAGTTATGGGTATAATGAATTCCGCCTCTCAGGTTCCAGGGCAGGATCGCTTCCAAAGCCGCCTCGATGCCGTTGACTTCCGCTTTTCCCACGTTATGGTATTTTCTGACATTTTGCGATATGCCGTCGATAATCTCGTTTTTCCAGATTCTTGCTATGACGTCATCATACTCATTCTGGAAATAGGTGGCTTTGACGCGTAGCCGTTTTTCGAGCAGTTCCCACTCCGTACCCAGTTCCCAGGATGTGTTTGTAAAGGGTTTCAGGTCCGGGTTTCCTGTGCCATATGTTGTTTCTCCGCCCATGGTGAATGAATAGGGAGAAATCCGATAAGCCAGTGAAGGCGCAGTGAATGATTGTCCATAGGAAGCCCGCAGAACGCCATTGTCCGTCAAGCGGTAAACCACGGAAGCTTTGGGGCTGAACTCGCCGTCATCCACATCATCGTTAACCGAAGGATTTCCCTGAATATCAGAATACTCTGTATCCGTAGCCCACCAATGATCATACCGCCCCCCGAGATAAAGAGTCGTTGATTCAATGGGGGTATATTCGGCCTGGATGTAGGTCCCCCAGGTCAGGCTTTCCCCTGAACCTCGAGTCTTAACGGAGGTCCAACTATCCAGATCATTGGCTCCGGACAGGTTGTACGTGGTGTCAGTGGCCGTTTCTTTCACCCCTTGAGTGCCCATGGTCAAAAGAAACCGGTTGTCTATCAAGTGAAATGTGGCGGAAAGGTCTGCCTGCAAAAGATCATTGTCCTGTACCTGGGTGGTGGCTCCGGAAAATGAATGGATCTGTGTTTCCTTGTCGTTAAAGCCCAATAATGCGGTCACATCCACTTTATCCGGCACAGAGTGATCGTAATGAAGGGTATGTGCATTGGATTCTTTCTGATAGGTGCTTACAGAGAAAGTGGTGTCGCCCAGTGCATACAGGTAGGTGTCTGAACCGCCCTGAAGATAATAATCCCCGGCTGTGATGGGGTTTCCATCGGTATCGACAAGAAAGCTTTTACCGCCCCGCCATCCATACTCAAACTGGCTGGTGTTAAAGCTGTACCAGATCTTGGAATAATCTGAGAATTCGTATCCGGTTTTTAAAAACGCTCCGTAATCCTCATACCAGTTTTCTCCATTGGTGCCGACCATATACCGGGTAGCACCGGTTTTCGGGTCGATATCCTTAGCCACGCCGGCTGCAAACGGAATGGACGGATCCAGGGTGCCGGTCACAAGTTTGCTGGTGGATGGGGTCACATAATAAGGATTAGTTTCATAACCATCCGTGGTCCGGTATTTGAAACTCATGGAATAGAAGAATTTGTCCCCAAGGGTTTTATCTGCCCAGGAAATATTTTCAGAATCTTTCGAAGCACCAAAAGGGCGGTCTGCAAGGCGTGCACTGTAATACTGGGTGTCATCGCTGCCATAACTAAAAGATGCTTTGGCATCCATGTCATAAGGGATCTTCGTGACATAATTGATGACACCGGTCTGGGCAAGGGTGCCGTAAAGAGCGGAATAGGGCCCCCGGACCACCTCGATCCTTTCAACATCTTCCATGGGGATGGCCCCGGTGTGGTAATAGTGGCCGAAATCATACCAGTTGAGCCCGTCAACCATGACCAGTGCCTTGTTTCCACGGATCATTGGACGGGACCAGTAATCGGCAAGACCCCTGTATTGACGGGGGTATATCCCTTCGGTCCGGAACAGGGGTTTGAAAGGGTGTTCCGAGTTGAATGCAGAAATGTCATCTTCCGGAATAACGGAAACGGAAGCCGGTGAATCCAGGGGGGCTTTGGGGGTTTTTGTGGCAATGACCGTAACGGTTTCAAGTTCCACACTTTTCCCGGATGTGGTATATTCCTGACCTTGGGCCTTTGTTGTTTCATCTGAGGCCCATGACGAGAAACTCAATAAAATGGAAGTCACAACTAAATAAAAGAACATGTTTACATGTTTCATCATTTTTTCCTTTGGTTGATCTGTTCGAAAGAATAGGTTCATATATCAGGAAGGTTTATTTATTCCCGTAAACAATAAAAAACAGGGGCGATGACTTTGTGCCGGCCCCATAAGGGTTCACCCCGAAATGCCTGGGGATGTCACAGGAAAGAACCTGCTGGAATCCTGCCTTTTTCATCAATTGACCGACATCTTTCAGGGTCACTCCTTCATACAGGGGAAGAGAACCGATCAGCGAGGCATAGTGGGAAAAGAAACGGCATGAAATCAGACTGCGGGTTTTAAAAAAACTTGTTACAGTTTTTATTACCAGATGGTGGATTCCGGGCCATGTGGTATTGCGCCAGTAGCCGTCGGAAATAATGATACGGCCCCCTGGCTTCAAAACCCTGTGCCATTCCGTAACGGCGGCCTCGGGATTTGGAAGGGTCCAGACAAGATTCCGGGTGACAACTACGTCAAAAGCATTGTCTTCAAAGGGAAGTTTTTCCGCATCACCGGTCCTGAAGTCCACACACAGTCCTAATTCTTTGGCTTTCAGGGCGGCCCGTTCGATCATGCCCGGGGAAATATCGATCCCTGTCACATCAAATCCTGCCTGTGCCAGGTAGAAGGCCAACTGTCCCGGACCTGTCCCTACGTCAAGTGCCCGAAGGCCTTTCCCCCGGAAATGGGACACCAGGCCATTGATGGTGGATTCCCAGTTATTTGCTGTCTCGATGGATTTGGCCAGATCCAGTTCGTAACTGGCACTTCGCCAGTTCCAGTATTTTTCGACTCTGCTTTTCAGTCTGTCGCTGTCACAGGCAGCCATGGATTATTCCTCCTGTCTCAACTGTACTTTAGGGCATGCCATAAAAAAACCACGAAGGGTGGCATGCGGTAATCGCCAGAACCTTCGTGGTCCTTTTTGTTATGGATGCCGAGAGCAGTGAAACTTACGGCTGTCTAAGCATTTTGCAGAATTCATACTGAACCTTTGCCTGTCCGACCTTCTTGGCCGTAATGAATTTGTCAGGCTCTAACAGGTTCAGCAAAATGTGATTTCGATATCACATTATTTAGATTCAATCTATGGAAAATCCATCTTTCTGTCAAGTGATTTATGTCAGGAGGTCACTACGTGACGGTGAGAGATAGAACCGTAAAGTCATGGGGTATAGTATACTTCATTTTGATTTCGGAATGAAAAACGAACGCCAGAAAAAAGCCGAGTTTTTCGATCCTGTCTTTGAACCTCGGTCCCACAGTTCTGATTGCGGCGCTTGACATGGATGATAATCAAGTATAAAGAAGAGTGTAAATTTGCAAGTGGTTCCATGGACTGGTCCTGGAACCTGAAAAGGGAAAACAGTGAAACTCTGTTGCGGTCCCGCCGCCGTGAATGGTGACCCGCTCTGCTCAAAGCCACTGTGATATCATGGGAAGGCGCAGAGGGGGGATGACCCTGAGCCGGAAGACCTGCTTGCAAACAGGTGGTTCTGCACAGCGCGGTACTGTACAGAGGCATGACAGAGATTTTGAAAACGGAAGATCTCGGGGACTGGCCCCGGGATCTTTTTTTTTGACCATTACCGCAAAACACAGGAGAGATAGATGAAGAAGATCATGCTGAAATGGATGGCGGTGTTGATCATGCTGTTGCTTTCCACAAAGGGTTTTGCAAAGGATATACAGGCTGAAACGTCCTATAAACTGGACACCGTGATCGTGACTGCCAAAAGAACCGAGGAAAGACTGAGAGATGTCAGTCAGAACATTACTGTTTTCACACAAAAGGATATCGAGCAGTCCGGGGCGGTTTCTGTGACGGACCTGCTGAAAAAAGCCGGAATCCAGGTGTACAGTGACGGCGGAGCCGGCTACGGCAACGAGGGCGTGGTCATCCGGGGCGGCCGCAGTTCCATGCACGGGTTTGATATTGCCGGCGATATCCTGGTTCTGGTGGACGGTCATCGCACAGGCTCAGATTTTCTGGGAAATATCGGCTTGGAAAATACGGAGCGGATTGAGGTGATCCGGGGGCCGGGCGCGGTTCAGTACGGGGCGGCAGCCATGGGCGGCGTCATCAATATCATTACCAAACGGGGAAGAGAAAAGCCGGAAGGTTTTGTCGAAGCCGGTGCCGGCAGCTGGGGGGAACAGCGTTATAAAGCCGGTATATCCGGGAAAGCGGGGAACCTGGATTTTGCCGGGTCTATGGCCTACTTTTCCCGGGACGACTATGAGCTGGGGAATGGGGATACATATGAAAACAGTGATGTGGAAGACCGGGTGCGTTACAACTTCAATACCGGCTGGAATTTCAATGACAACCACCGCCTGGGCCTGATTATTCAGGGATCAGACACCAACGATGCCGGCAAGGGTGAAGACGCGGCCAGAACCTATTATTACTATACCCGCCAGGACCGGGACAACCACACGATTGACCTTTCTTACAAGGGACGTAACGAAGCCGGTGCCACCACCTGGCTCACCCGGTATTTTCAGGGAGAGGTCAACTACGACCTGAAGCGGTTTACCAAATCCAGCACCACCCGGCTGCCGCTATCAGAGAATTCCAACCATTTCCGGGGATCCCAGGCCCAGGTCAGCCATGACTTTGGCCGGTTCAATACCGTGGCCGGCATGGACTGGATGTCCTATGAATTTGACCAGCGCCAGGACGGCGACGCTGCCGGTGCATCGACCCGGAATACTGCCCAAAGCGATTTTGACAATATCAGCGGTTTTCTGATGGGTGATATCCATCTGCTGGAAAACCGGAATCTGACCTTGTCTGCCGGAATACGGTACGATGTGTTTGATGTGTCGGTGAATGCCAGGAAGATCAAGGAGGATGTGACCGTATCCAGGGAGGTCGACAAACACAGCTGGAATCCGTCCTTTGGGGTTGCTTACAGCCCAACAGATTTTCTCAAAGTGCGGGCCAATTATGCCACGGCGTTTAAAATGCCGCTGCCCCGGCAACTGACGGGATATACCGTCATGATGTCCACGCCCTTTATCGGGAACCCGGATCTGGAACCGGAAAAAAGTGACAACTATGATCTGGGATTTGACCTGGACTGGGAGTCTTTGTTTGTATCGGCCACCTGGTTTTACAGCGATTACCAGGACATGATCGGATACGAGACCCACAACAGCGCAGACGAACATTACAGCGGCAAGCACTACTGGTACTATAATGTGGATACCGCCGAAATTCAGGGAATTGAACTGGGGATGAAACTGGATCTGGCCCAATCCCTGGGATGGTCTTTTCAACTGGAACCCTATGTCAACTGGACCCATCTCCTGGTATTTGAAGACGGCAATGGGTATAAACTTCCGGATCGTTCCCGGGACAGCCTTTCCGCCGGTCTGGTGTTCGGGGCCCGAGAAACCGGTCTGACCGCCAGCCTGGATGCCACCTATTACGGCACCCAGTATGCGGTTGACCGGGAATCCGGGAGCAGTGTTGTTAACGCTCAGGAAAAACTGGAAAATGTGGGAGATGCATGGGTGATCGATTTCTCCTGCAGCCAGCGCCTTTTCAAGCTTGAAAAATCGAGGGAAGTCCGATTAAGGGCGTCTATTCACAACCTGTTTGACGAATTCTATTCCACTGACGAGGATGACTGGATGCCGGGCCGGTCATTTTACCTGGGGGTGGAATACCGGTTGTAGAGGGAGATGGGAAACATTATATTTGATATGGTGTTGCAATGAAATTATTTCTTGACAATTGGCTTGCCAACCGATATGAATCACGAAAATTATCTGGCTGAAGCCGATAGAAAATGGTTCCCCTTATTTGGGGAATAAAAAAAAGCACATAGTTTCAAAACCAAACCACGAAGGTTGAAAAAGGATTAGTATCCTTTTCTAACTTCCGTGGTTTTTTTTTGATTATTGTTCAATCGGATGAAAAGGAGGAAAAGTTGAAATCAGTTTTTATGAAGCGGTTTTTTATTATCATTTCGTTCGGATTGTTTGGAATTATTTCAAGCCCAACCTGGGCGGATGGAGTTTCCGATATAGCAACGCCAGATGAATCAGTGGCCATTGAAGATGTTACTGTTATTGGAAAAAGGTCTGTTTTAAGATACTCACAGGATCTTGATTTGTACGGACACTCGGTGGAAGTGATAACCGGTGAACAGATCCGGGAGGCTGGTTTTGTTGACCTGACCAAAGCAATTCAGGCAATGGTTCCGGGTATTTTTACCTCGGCACGTCAGGGAAGGGGTGGGTGGACCTATACTTACCTGCATGGAAGCGATGACATTCTCTGGCTTCTGGACGGGGTCCGGATTACCAACCCGCTTTATGCGTCAGACTGGTCCGCAACCCTCAGTATTCACCAGGTTGAACGTATTGAAGTCCTTAAGGGCGGAGAAAGTGTTTTTTATGGGTCTGGCGCAAGGGCCGGAGTGATCAACATTATTACAAAAGAAGTAGAGAATGAAATAACCGGAGAAGCAGGCGTTTCATACGGAGAAATGAATTACAGGGAAGGATACGGATACGTCACCGATACGGTAAATGGCCATGGATTCATGATTTTTGGAAGTTATGAAGCCTCTGATGGGTACCAGGTATGTGATGATCAGTCCTTTGCCAATGCGGGCAATGCCGTAAAAGATCGAGAGGTGGGGTATGACCGGACGGTCATCGGCGGAAAATACCGTAAACTGTTTGATCTGACCGGTGAAGCGGTCTTGACGATGCAGGCCCAGACCCAGCAGGGATTGTTTGAATACCCATATCCCCAATATCGGTATGCCGACAATGACTGGAAAGAGGATTTGGTCGTATTGAACTGGGACCATACAGTGAATGACAATTTTTCTTATTATCTGAAAAGTTATGTCCACACCTGGTGGGGAGAGGTGACGTTTTTAGATCTGAATGGTGGCTATGCCTGGGGAAGCGCCAGTAACGATGCCGTATGGGGATATGAGGACATCGGCGTCAATTTAAGCACCAGCACCACATTCGGGGCAGGTCATGAACTGATTACCGGGGTTGACTATCAGACCTACTGGGGAGAAGAAGAGGTCATGGATGTCCCCAAAACCGACAGCACCCATGCCTATGCCGGATTCGCCAGTTTCAGGCCCTATCTTTCTTTTTTCCCTGAAGCCAGACTGGCGGCCGGAATTCGTTATACAGCCACCAATGAAGATATGGATTCCACGATCTGGGATTTGAGTTTCAGAACCCCACTGTGGGATTCGTATTACTTAAGAGGAACAATGGGAACGTCATTCACCCTGCCTACCTTGATGCAGCTGTATGGGACCTACAAGTCCGGCGGCACTGTCGGCAACCCTGATCTGACACCTGAAAAAAGTCAGAACATCGATCTGGGGTTGGGCGGCCAGTGGAATTTTTTCAAGGCTGAGGTCGGATATTTTTATCAGGATGTTGAAGATATGATTACGACCACCACCTTAACCAGTGGACCAAACGCCGGTGCATCCTCCTATATCAATGCCAATGGAACCACTGACATTGACGGAGTTGAAGTTCTGGTCGGAATCGGTCCTTTCAATGGGTTCAGCTTAAATTTGAGTGCGAACTGGGTGAATGCGGAAGACAAGGAAACCGGTGAACAACTGGAACGGATTCCGGAATTCTATACCACTGCCAACCTTTCCTACCGGTATACAGACGGTCGTTTTGGTGGTGATTTGATGACCCGATACACAGGTGATGTCTATGAAAGAGGGCTGGGTTCCTTCGACGATGTCAATTACGGGGGGTTTTTCGTGGCTGATGCGTCGATATTTTATAAATTCGGCAGCAAAAACCAGCATAAGGTAACCTTCCGGGTCGAAAATATTTTTGATCAGGATTATGCCACCCGTTATAACCGGGTGGCCAACCCCAGTGAGTTTTTATATTACCAGCACGGGCTTCCCAGAAACATCATCGTTGGATATACGTATTCATTTTAAAAATTATGAGAATTCAAGTTGCACCATCGCTTTTTCTGCTGGCGGGCATGATCTGTTTTTTCATTGAGTGGATCTGCCTGCCCGATGCCTCATTTGCCGGGCAAGGCCAAAAAGAAAAACAGATAACGGTCACGGACGGTACCGGCCAATCCGTGACCGTTCATCTGCCCATCCAGAGGATCATTGTTGAATATATGGATAATGCCGAATTGATCCGAATATTACAGCGTGAAGACAAAGTGGTGGCAGTCGCTGGATACGACTACGTTTTTCAGGATTGCCTGCGCCAGTTTCCCAAGTTCAGACGGCTGCCTTCCGTGGGCCATCCATGGGGGCTTGACTATGAAACCGCATTGGGAATGCGGCCGGACCTTCTGCTCACCTTTGCATCCCAAAACCGGGAAAAACGGATGAATCTTCCGGGAGTTGATATTCTGTTTTTAGGTCTTTACCATCCTGATCTTATCCAGCCTGACAACTCGAGTTTTGTCAGGGGAGTTCGAAATCTGGGCCGGCTTTTGGATGCCCGGGAACAGGCAGAGACGTATATTTCATGGTACAAGGATATTCTGGCAACCATATTGGAGCGGACGGAAAAACTCCAACCGGAGGAAAAACCAACAGTGCTGATTTCCTCCTATCCCCGGTGCAATTCGGCTGGAACCCGGTATTGCGCCTATTCGCAGAATGATACCTTGAGCCAGGCCAGCCGGATTGCCGGGGGACGTAATCTGGTTGATTCACTGCCGTATGAACAAGGGGTATCGCTCCCCCTTGATCCTGAATGGCTGATCCGTGAAAATCCGGATTTCATTCTGCTTCATGCTGTTGATGATATCAAGGCTTCCGGGTATGAAACAGACGATATCTCTTATCTTGAATCGGGTGTGGCCCAATTTGCCGAAGCACCTGAACTTGCAAGTGTTACGGCCGTAAAAAACAGACACATTTATGTTCTTGACGGTCATTTCAGGAATGATGCAAGCGGCGGGGCTTTGGCTGCCGCTTACCTGGCCGCACTGTTTCATCCGGATCTTTTCAAAGACATCGACCCTGAGGTGTTTCATCAGGAATATTTGAAAATGCAACGCCTTGAATACGACCTGGATCAACAGGGTGTTTTTTTCTTTCCGCCGCTGAAAAATGACACCGGACTGGCCGGCATACCCGACCGGTACAGGGAGAGCTTTTTTTAAAATGAAGCAAAAAAATGTCTTGAGAAATGCCTATTTCAAAAATTATCGCCAAAAAATGATGATGATCACTGCGATGCTGATATTGATCTGCCTTACTGCAGGGATATCCTTATCTCATGGATCAATGGAGATCGGATTTCGAGCGGTATGGTCAATGTTATGGCAAATCTGTACAGAAGGGTATACGGATGAAGATCCCCGCCAAACCATTATCATGGTATTGCGTTTGCCACGGGTGGTGATGGGTGCTTTGGCCGGGTTTGGGCTGGGTGTTGCCGGTGCTGTCTTCCAGGGGGTGCTGCGTAACCCCCTGGCCAGTCCTACTACCTTGGGTGTCAGCGCAGCGGCCGGTTTGGGGGCGGCCCTGGCCCTGATTTTCAATATCGGTTTTGCCGGGAAGAATTTTTTGGTGGTGGGGAACGCCTTTGTTTTTTCAATGATTCCTGCCATGGTTATTTTCAGCATTGCCAGGTTTCGGCAGGCCACTCCTGAAATGATGATTCTTTCCGGAATCGGCATGTTCTATATTTTTGGAGCAGTGACCTCCATTCTTGAGTTTCTGGCGGCCCAGGATGCGCTCAAGGCAATGGTGGTCTGGTTGATGGGGAGCCTGGGCCGGGCCAAATGGGGAGAGATCATGATAACCGCAATCGTCTTAGGAATCAGTACCCCTCTGGTGATCTGGCGTTCATGGGACTTGAACCTGATGAGCTTGGGAGATGATGCCGCCAAATCCCTTGGCACCAATCCTGACAGGAGCCGGCTGATTCTGATGGCCATCGCCTCTCTGATTACCGCAACGGTCATTTGTTTTACCGGAATGATCGGTTTTATCGGATTGGTTTCCCCCCATATCTGCAGAATGTTTATAGGGGCTGATAACCGGATGCTTGTGCCGGTGTCCGGAGTATTCGGGGCTGCATTTCTGATTGCTTCGGATCTGGTTTCCCGAACCATTATCTCTCCGGTCATTATCCCGGTCGGTATCATCACCTCCTGTGTCGGGGGGCCTTTGTTTCTGTATTTAATCATGACAAAGAAAAAACAATATTGGTAACAGATATGGAAGTCCGTCTTGAAAAAGTGGCGTTCAGTTATGGAAAGTCGATGGTTCTGGACGGCATTTCCATTCGCCTGGAACCCGGCAATATTGTGGCAGTCTGTGGTCCGAACGGTGCTGGTAAATCTACTCTTATCAAATGCATCAATCGAATCCTTTCTTTCAAAGGAACCATTTTGATATCAGAAAAAGATATCAACACACTCAAAATGACTCAGATTTCACAACAGGTGGGCTATGTCCCACAGGACAATGCGCAGGTTTTTTCAATCTCTGTATTTGACATGGTGATGATGGGCCGTCGGCCATATATTGGATGGAGAAGCCGGGAGAAAGATCGCGAGAAAGTGTTGGAAATACTGGAACTCCTGGGCTTGTCACACCTGGGATTCAGGGATTTCAATCAGTTGAGCGGCGGTCAGCAGCAAAAAGTCATTATTGCCAGGGCCCTGGCACAGGAGCCGGATGTTCTCCTGCTGGATGAACCCACTTCCAGTCTTGATTTGGGTCATCAACTGGAGGTTATGGAATTGATACAGTCTTTGGTGGCTGAAAAAAATATTTTGGTGGTCATGAGTGTCCATGATTTAAATCTTGCGGCCTGGTATGCGGACCAGATAATAATGCTCAAAGAATGCAAGGTTGCCTGTTCCGGAGTGCCGGGTGACATTATAACGCCTGAAAATATTTTGTCTATATATGGGGTAGTGGCCCAGGTGAAAATAGAGCAGGAAAAACCTTATATAATCCCTTTGCACAAGGTTAAAACAGGCGGTTGAATCTATGAAAGGAGTAACATTATGAAAATTTTTTGGACAGCATTGGCGTTGGTTTTGGTCTCAGCGGCGCCGGCATGGGCTCATGACTGCTGGCTTCAACCGGATCGTTTCAAAATGGGTCTTGATGCACTTCTAATGATTCGACTTCTTGTGGGGCATAAACTCAAAGTCGATAAAGAGTTGCCACTGGAAAAGAAAATGACCCCTCGCTTTTCTATACTGACCCGGGACAAGGAGGTGAATCTGCTTCCCGTACTGGACGATGAAAGCCTCCCGGCACTAAAGATTCATCCACAGTTTAGTGGGACGGGAATGGTGGTAATGGACAGGGGGTTTACAGAAATTTTTCTGGAAAACGACAAATTTTCTTCATACATTGCCGGCGAGTATCATTCTCATTTGCTTGATCAGGTCGAAGCCAATCCCAGAGAAAAGCAAAAAGAGGAATATGCACGATGCATGAAAACCCTTGTTCATGTGGGTGATGCTTCCTTCACCCATGAACTCGTTTCCCTGGAAACCGGGCAGAGATTAGAGATACTTTTGCTTTCTCGCCCTTTATCAACGGAACCTGTTCGAATCAAAGTCCTGTTTGATCATGAGCCGTTGCCCAATAAAACCGTTACAGCATTCATAAAGAATCAGGATGCCATGGTTTCTTTAACTGCGGTGACCGGCGAAAATGGAGAGGCTGTGTTTGACAACCCGAAATCCGGCATGTGGCTGATTCGCCTTGTCCACCTTTTTGCCTGTGAGGATGAAAGGGATATGGATTGGACCAGCTATTGGTCCTCTTTTTGTTTCGAAAGAGTGTAACATTATCCAATCAGTATAAAAGAAAGGAAATATCATGTCGGTGATTGAACCAGAATTTTGGGAAAGACAATGGCATGAGGCAATTGCTGAATCACCTGCCCAAAAGCGGGAATTGACTCCGGAGGGCGAAAAAATTGACCGTTGGAACAAGATGGCTGCGGATTTTGATAGGCGTGTTTCCGGGAACAGATCAATCGCCCGGCACAGGGAAACCGTGTTGAATCTGTGTGCCCAGGGCATGCTTAACAAGGACTCAATCGTCTTAGATATTGGGGCTGGCCCCGGGTCATGGGCTTTCCCCCTGTCAGAACATTGCCGTCATGTGACTGCCCTGGAGCCGGCCGATGCCATGGCAGACATTCTGGCATCCCGGAGCCGTGAACAAAAGGTGACAAACATCACTATCCACCGGAATACCTGGCATTCCGCAGATCTTGACGACTTAGGTTGGCACAAGGCATATGATCTGGTGTTTGCTTCCATGACCCCGGGTGTGGATGGCCCCCCCACTTTGAAAAAAATGATGGCTGCCTCCCGGGGATACTGTTATCTTTCCACTTTTGCTGCGCCGGGAATGCAAAGCCAGTACGCACCGCTCTGGGAGATATTTTTCAATGAGCCCCTGGGGCATACGATCTATGACATCATTTACCCCTTTAACCTGATCTATACGATGGGGTACCGGCCCAGTCTGACTTTTTCCGACTGGGAAGAAGAGGAGGCCATTGGTCGAGAGGAGGCGGTCCGGATGTTTACCAGTTTTTTTGAAAATTACATGGAAATCACCCCCGGTGCCAAAGTAACCATAGAAGACTACATCGATAAACACACCAGAGACGGTAAATATATGCGGCCTTGCAATATCCGGATAGGGACCATGATCTGGCAGACTGAGCTGGAGAGGCAGGTATGAGGATGGGTAGAAAAAAAGGGACGGTCATACGAAAGAAGTTGCTGCCTCTGATGGTGGTACTGTTGTGGCCGGTTTTTACAGCAACGGCAGCGGAGACGGCCGCTGTTGTGGAAAAGAATGTGTCAACGGCCATCGATGTCCGCCAGGCATCCCAGAAAGAACAGGAAAAATGGGATGTTCAACGGGCGGAACTGGCGGCTGAGTATGACCGGCTCATAGCGGAAAATGAGATCCTGGAAGCAGAAAACAAACGCAGGTCAGACAGGTCCGCCTCACTCGGGCAGGAGGTCGCCCTGCTGGAACAGGAAAAAACGCAGACCCGGCAGGTCCGGGAGGAATTGCTGCCGTTTCTGGCAGAGGTGCAGGCGGATCTGATCCGGCTGAAGGCCGAAGACATTCCGTTTCTGCGGGAGGAGCGCAGTACGCGCCTGCAAAAACTGGCCGCCCTTATGGATGATCCCGAGGTCCCGGTGGCGGAAAAATTCCGCAGGACCATGGAGGCCTTAGGTATCGAAGCGGAATACGGCAATACCATCGAGGTGTATCACGACCGGATTCTGCTGGGGGACCAGCAGGTGTCCGGGCAGATTTTCCGGCTGGGCCGCATCAGCCTGTACTATATGTCCCTGGATGGACAGGAGGCGGCTGTGTTCGATGTGGGGGAGCAGCAGTGGCGCCGTCTGGATGACCGGTTTGTTCCGGCGGTATCCGCAGCGGTGGAGATTGCTTTGAAACGGCGGACCGCCGGTATTCTGGACCTGCCCCTGGGCCGGCTGGCAGTCCCGTGAAGGAGGCGGAAATGAATCTTATGAATCCTGCCCGTCTTATGAAATCATTGATCAAAAAGGAAAATGCTTTCCAGGACAGTGTGTTGATCTTCCTGGCCTGCCTGATTCTTCTGATTTGCTTCTGCCCGTCCGGGGTGGCGGCCCGGGACATGCGCCAGTCTTTTGCCGTTCAGGCGGAAAAGCGCGCCCGGATGGAAGAAAAAGCCCGGCAGGAACTGGCCGGAGCAAAAGCCGAGGCACAGGAGCGGACCAGGCAGATCAAACAGGACAAAGATGCCCTGACCGCAGCCATCCAAAACCTCAAAAACCGCAACAAAGCCCTGGAAAAAGATAACGGAGAACTGGCACAGCTGATCCAGGACCGGCAGGCGCTCAGAGAGTCCCTGCTGGAGGAACTGGCCTTGTCCCGGGCGGAAAACAGGGAGTTGTCCGGATTTATCCGCAGTGCGGCCAAAGACCTGGAAGCGCTGTTGATACAAAGCCCCCAGAGCGCCTTGTCCGACAAGCGTCACGGCTTTTTGGCCCCGGTGATCCATGAGGAGCGGTTTCCCGCCATGGCAGATATCCGTGCCATGGCCGATGCCTGGTTTCATGAAATCACAGCCGCAGGGCAGGTCAGGACCGTTACCGGCACCATCATCGACCGCCAGGGCCTGGACCGGGAGGCCCGGATCCTGATGCTGGGCAATTTTACCGGGATTTATGTGCTGGAATCCGCCGATACCGGTGAACCGGAGATGGGGTTTTTGCTGTATTCCGACAACAGCCAGCGGTTTTTTGCCCTGTCCCGGCTGCCGGACGCCGGCACCGTGCGGCAGATCCAGGCGTATCTGGCCGGGGAGCGGGCGGATGTCCCGGTGGACATCTCCCGGGGAACAGCCCTGCGCCAGTACACCCTGGAACTGGACCTGGCGGAGCAGGTCCCAAAGGGCGGGCCCATTGTGTGGCCGATCCTGGGCATCCTGGGCCTGGCCCTGCTCATCCTGCTGGAGCGGCTGGTGTTTTTCTTCCGCAGACAGATGAAACCGGAACCGTTTATGGACAAACTCCGGGGCCTGGTGGCCGTTGGCGACTGGGAAGGGTGTGACGCCCTGTGCCGGTCCCGGAAAAACAAATGGATCCCCGGCATCCTGCTTACGGCCCTGACGTTCCGGGACCACACCCGCCAGGATATGGAAAATGCCCTTCAGGAAGCGATCCTGGGAAAAATACCGGCCATCGAGCGGTTTGTCTCCACTCTGGGGATGCTGGCGGCCATCGCACCGCTGCTCGGGCTGCTGGGCACGGTCACAGGGATGATCAACACCTTTCACGTGATCACCTATTACGGGGCCGGTGATCCCAAGATGATGTCCGGCGGCATTTCTGAGGCCCTGGTCACCACCATGCTGGGGCTGACCGTGGCCATCCCGATCATGCTGTTTCACACGCTGTTGTCCCGGCGGGTGGAAACCCAGATCAGCCAGATGGAGGAAAAGGCGGTGGCGTTCGTGAACATGGTTTTCAAGGCCAGAAACGAGTGCTGCAGGCATTAACCCATGACGGCCCATGAGATTATGGCAGGGATGCTGCCGCTGTTTGACAACCTGGCCGCCTATATCCGGTCCGGGGGGATGGTCATGGTGCCTATCCTGGCGGTGTCCCTGGTGATGTGGGTGCTGATTTTCAACCGGGTCTGGTTCATGCGCACCCTGTATGTGAAAAATATTTCCCGGTCCCGGTCCGGGGAACTGGTGCGGCTGAACCAACAGCCGGCAGACCGGTACAAAGGGGCCAACAGCCTTCTGGTCCGGCAGTTTCTGGCCCGGCGCACCCGGGACCGGGACCTGGACGGCTATATCCTGGATGAGACCGTGATGGGGTTGTGCGCCTCCTTGGACCGGTACCTGGCCGCCATCCGGGTGCTGTCCGCCGTGGCGCCGCTGCTGGGACTGCTGGGCACGGTGGTGGGCATGATGCATACCTTTGAGGTGATCACGGTGTTCGGCACGGGCAATGCCCGTGCCATGGCCGCTGGTATTTCCGTGGCCCTGATCACCACCCAGACCGGGCTGATGGTGGCCATTCCAGGCCTTTACATGGCGGGTTGGCTCACCCGCCGGTCCCGGAACCTGAAAAACCGGATCGCCGCCACAGGCATGTACCTGCGGCGGTTCATTTGACCGCCGAGCCCGGGAAAAGATACCAACCCATGAAAGAGTGCCGTGTATTGTCCGGTTCTTTCATGTAACACGCACCGCACCGGTTTCAGCCGGGCGTGACAGGAAAACAACAATGCTCAATATAACAGCCGCCAGGCGGGCCCAGAAACAGACCCTGGAACTGAATATTGCCCCGCTCATCGACATGGTGTTCATTCTGCTGATTTTTTTCCTGGTGACCACCTCGTTTGTCAGAGAAACCGGGGTGGACATCACCCGGCCCACGGCAACCACGGCCGTGACCACTGCACCCAACACCATTCTCATCGGTGTGACCAGAGAGGGGACAGTGCACCTGGACCGGCGGGAGATCGATGTGCGGGCTGTGCGGGCCAATGTGGAACGGGCCATGGCCGAGAATCCCGAGGCTGCCGTGGTGATTGTGGCGGACAAGGACAGCACCACGGGTCTGGTAATCGACGTCATGGATGCCTGCAAACAGGCCGGGGCTGAAAACGTGGCCATAGCCGCCGGCCTGCCCGGAGGGGAATAGGCCTGTGGCCCGGAATGTATCCATACCGGTCCGGTCCGGATCCGGAAACTGGTTCGGCTGGATACTGGCCGTGGTCCTGGCTGCGGCCCTGAACCTGTTTTTGTTTGCCATAATGCCGGAAATGATCCGGGCAGTGCCGGAAAACCTGGAAAGACACGCGCCGGTCCAGGCCATCCAGGTGGTGCGGGTCAAGCGGCCCGAACCCCCGCCGCAGAAACAGAAGCCCCCGGAACCGGAGCCGCCGAAACCAAAGGAAACGGCGGCCCCCAAAGCGGTGCAGAAAAAGATGCCCAGGCCGCCGGTCCCGAAACCGTCTCTGCCCTTTGCCCTGAACCCGAAGCTGCCCCCTGTGGCCCATTCCCTGGAAATGCCGCCCCTGGAATCCTTTGCCATGGATGCGCCCCAGCTCAAGGACCGGTACCTGGCCCATGAACTGGATACCGGCCTGATCCCTTTGGCCAAGGTGGCGCCCGTGTATCCCCTGCATGCGGCCCGACGGGGCATTGAAGGAAAGGTCCAGGTGCAGTTTCTGGTCACAGCCGAAGGAAGGGTGACAGATATTGAAATTCTGGCGGCTGAGCCGGAAAAAGTGTTTGACAAAAGTGTCATGGACTGTGTGTCCCGGTGGCGGTTCCGGCCCGGCCGGGTCCAGGGCATCCCCGTGGCGGCCCTGGCACAGACCACCATCAAGTTTCAACTGGAGTAGAAATGGTTCAAGACACCTTGCAGGCAGATGGAAATATCCGGGGCCGCCGGCAGGTCTGGGGAAAGCTGCTGCTGGTGCTGCTGGTGGCGCTGATGACGGTTTTCTCAGGGCCGGGGGTGACCCGGGCCGCCGGAGAGAAAAATGACTCCATGCCCCTGGGTGCGGGCATGGCCGTGAACAGTGCCCAGTCCCTGATGGCGGAAGACAAGCCGGATCAGGCCCTGGCCGTGTTGATCCGGTATTCGGAAAAACAGGCGGCACCGGTCCATTTTTATATCGATTTTATGACCGGCATCTGCCACACGGAACTGGGGCAGACCGGGTCGGCGGCAGCGGCATTTCAAAGGGCCGTGGATAAAAAACCGGATCTGTCCCCAGCCTGGTTGAACCTGGCCCGGTGCCGGTATGAACAGGGACAGATGGCCGAGGCTGCCCGGGCCTTTGAAAACGGGTATGAGACCAGTGAAAAAAAGCAGGCCGTTCACCTGTTTTATGCGGCCTCCTGCCTTTTTCAGGCCGGGCAGGCGGATGATGCCCTGTCCGTGTTCAAGCGCCTGATGGCGGCCCATCCCCAGGCGATTTCCCTGGAATGGAAACAGACACTGGTCCATATCCTGTTTGACCTGGAAAAATTCCGGGAGGCCCTGCCGTGGCTGGAGGAATTGGCTGAAAAGACCCAGGGGGAGGGCCGGCGGCAGTGGCAGGAGATGCTGCTGTACCAGTACCTTTCTCTGGAAATGAAACCAAAGGCCCTGGCCTGTGCCCGGCACCTCACCCGCATTCATCCGGAAGATCCCGGCTGGTGGAAGGCCCTGGCCCATGTCCACCTGGCGGACAACCGGTTTGAACAGGCCCTGGCCGCCATGCTGAGTTACTCGTATCTGACCCCTTTGACCCGGGAAGAATCAAGGCTTCTGGCAGACCTGTATCTGTCCTGCCATATTCCGGAGTCTGCAGCCCGGCAGTATGAAATCTGGCTGGCACAGTACGGAGACACCCTGTCGGAAAAACAGCTCCTGGACAAGATCACCACCATCTCCCGGGCCTGGCTCGCGGCAGGAAATCCGGACCAGGCCCTGGCATGGGCCCAGAAAGGACTGGAAAAAGCCTCTGATCCGGATCTTTCAGGCATCAAAGCCTATGTGCTTGCCACCAAAACACCCCTGCCCCTGCAACAATAGCTGATTGACCGATTTGCCGGATGGGGCTGCGGCGTTCCGGCATTATGGGATGTCGGGACCCCAGGAGGGGGTGTGACAAGAACGTTCCTGTTTGATGGCGGAATACACCGTCACAAGGCCGTTGGAAAGGGGCTGGTTTGTCACCCGGACAAATCCGGCGGATGCGATCATCTCCCGGACTTTTTTGGGGGGAGGAAATGTCCGGATGGATTTGGCAAGGTAGACAAACGGGGCTTCTTCCCCCGTGATCAGCCTGCCAAAACCCGGCATGACCCAAAAAGAATACCAGTGGTACAACACCCTGAGCCAGCGGCTTTGGGGGATGGAAAATTCCATGATCACCAGTTTTCCGCCGGGGACCAGGACCCGTTGGATCTCGTGCAGCCCCCGGGAAAGATCCGACAGGTTCCGGATGCCGTATCCCACGATAACCCCGTCAAATGAGTTTTCTGCAAACCCCAGCTGTTCCGCATCTGATCTTACCCACTGGATGGGATTTTCAGGTGTTTTCTCACGGGTTCTGCGTTTTCCCGCGGCCAGCATGGACCGGCTGAGATCACTCACCGCGGTCATCCCCGGGGCCCCGGTGCCGGCTATCCGGCGGGCAAATTCTCCGGCCCCGCCGCACAGATCCAGGATCCGGGATCCTTTGGCCGGGGCCAGATGTTTCAGGACGGCCCTGCGCCAGAAAAAATGAAGACCGAAACTCATGAGGGTGTCTGCCAGGTCATACCTTTGGCCGATGGCATCAAAGTATTGGACCACCACTTTTTTTTTGTCTGAAGCCGGGATCTGTTTTGGGGGGATTTTGGGCGACATTGTCATTTATAAAGGGTTTTCCCAGTTCACGGACTCGGCATACCCCATGCAGGTGGAAAAAATGGAGTAATCAAAATCCGGGCACAAGATGCCTTGTGGTTTCAGGATAGCGACAGCTCTGGCATTGTCGAAAATGCGCTCGTCCTGCATGTACTGCCGGTAGATTTCCGTGTACCGGTTGAACAGGATTTCCAGGTGGTTCTGGGGGCCGGCCGGATAGTTCTGCGTCTCCACAGCCTGAACGCCGGTGATGTGAAAATATTTCCGGATGTAGTCAATGATATCGGAAACCGGTTTGGTTTTGTCATTGGTGATGTGGAATATGCCCCCGTCCACGGCGTTTTCCATGATGGCGTAAAAGGCGCTGGTAAAAAAATCCACGGGGATCAGATTGATGCCCCCGGACGGAGACGCCTCAATCCTGAGGGGCATATGGGCGGTTCCGCCGGCGGTGAATGATATGCCCATTTTTTCTGCGCTTTCCAGATCCTGTTCCCGGTGTTTTTTCAGGTAGAGGTTTTTTAAAAACACCAGTATTTTCACGGGGTAGTACAGGGCATTAAACCTCAGGGTCCTGCCGGTGCGGGAATGGCCGTACACGATGGACGGCCGGAAGATGTTCAGGCGGATGCCTTCACGGTTGCAGCGGTCTGCCGCCGCCATTTCCGCCCGGTGTTTGGTTTCTTCATACACATTGAAAAACGACCGGGTGTCCACCAGTGTTTCCGGGCAGATCCCCTGGTTTTTTCCGGCGGCGTAAGCCGTACTGATAAAGTGAAAAAAACAGCACCGGCTTTTGGCGGCAAAGTCCAGCAGGTGGTGGAGGTTTTCCACATTGGCTTTTTCAATCTGCGGGCGTTTTCGTTCTGAAAAGGAGGTGTCGGATGCGCAGTGAATGATTTCATCGACCCTGGAACCCAGCCTTTGGTAGTCAGCCGGGGACAGGCCGAGGTCGGACCGGTTCAGATCCGCCGGGACAATCTGAACACAAGAGGGGACCCTGTCCCTGCCCAGCCACCGGAACAATGCGTTGATGCGTTCTTCCGGGGCCATGTTGTTCCGGGACCGGGCCGGGACAATGACGGTATGCCCTTTGTCTGCCAGCATGTCCGCCAAGTGGATCCCCAGAAACCCCGTGGCCCCTGTCAGCAGAAAGCAGGTGTTTTTCGACCGTCGTCTGTCCAGTATGTCATGCGCTGCAGTTCTGATCGCTCCTCCTTATTTTTAAAAAAAGGTCGTGCAGACCCTTGGGGTGCCGGTTTCGAGACTGCTTCAGGTATAAAGAAAATTTTCTTTTCTGGCGCACCCTTGTGAAAAAATGTATTTGAGAAAGGTCACTCCTTTATAGGATCTGCTCACTTGGTCCACCATGGTTTCGATCTCGGGCATGGCCAGACGGATTTTTTCAGCGTCTGTGCTGTCGGTGTGATCAATATAATAGTCATATTCCAAAATGCCGCGCTTTCCCAGATCCAGGGGGGTGATAAAGCCTAAGTCATGTTCGATGCCGTATTTTTCGGCAATGTCTGCAAAAGAGGCCATCAGTTCCTGGATGACTGCCACAGGTGCCAGGGGAACATAGATGAGAAAGGCGAACATGTGCCTGTGCCGGGACATCCGGGCGCTGACGATCCTGAACATGGTCAGCCAGACCATGTCGGTCATGTGGGGACGGCGGTAGAGATCCTGGTAGAATCCCCTCAGATCGTCCTCGATAGCAGCGGCCAGGGTTTCGGGAGACGGGGAAAGAACTGCTTCCAGTACGGGCAGCATTTCTTTGCTCAAAACGGTTTCATAGGCCGGCCGGTCACTTTCCAGTCCCTGGACGATGTCTGCCAGGTCGGATCTGACCAGTTGCGGCAGCCCGAGCATGAACATCCTGAAGGTGCGGCTGTCTATGACACAGGGAACCATCTGCCGGATGCTGCTGCGGGCATATTTGTCGCCGATGACCGATACCACGCAGGTCATCTCGAGAATGCCGCTGAACACCTCCCGGGTCTGCTCAGCCAGGGACTGGGTGGGGGACATGAACGTGGACAGGTAATGCCCGCCCAGGATTCCCACTGCCAGACCGATGCGCCGGCGGCTGATGTCTCTGGCAAAGGAAACCGCATCGGCAAAGGTGGTAAACGGCACCAGAAGGCCTTCCTCGTCATCCGTGACCGGATGCATCCGGACCCGGGCCTCAAGGCAGATGCCGGGAGACGGGCGCACGGCTTTTTGAAAACCGAACACATTGGGGGCGGTTTTGTCATTGGCATTGAACACCCGGCCGTGCCGGTCCACAAAGGTCATGTCCACGATATGGTCAGCCCCGACGCCGTAGACGTTGGCCCAGGTGGAAAACAGTCCCGTGCACACGATGTTGCCGCAGACCGTGGCCGCCGGTTCCGCCGTATTTACCCGAAATCCTTTTTCCGATGCTGCTTTCTGGAGTTCAAAAGAGGTCACGCCGGGCTCGATGACCGCCGTCCAGTTGTCCGGATCCAGAAGGATTTTTTTCATCCGGTTCACGTCGATGACGATGCCTGGGGTGAAGACAAAGCCGAACACACTGCCCCCGTTGCCCCGGACCACTGCCGGGATCCCGGCCTTGTCCGCAAATCTCACGATTTCCACCAGTTCTTCGGCACTGCCGGGCAGTACCACATACCCGGGCATCTGGGGGCCGGCCAGGGGAAACGGGTCATCGGCATAGGCCATTAGGTGGGCCGGGTCATTGGTGGCCCATTGTTCTCCCACCATCTGTTTCAATGCCTTGAGTGTGTCGTCTTCCGGAATGAGGACAGGCACCCCTCCTTTTTCCAGAAACGTCTCAAGAAAGGCTTTTAACGCCTGCATGACCTTCATGGGCCGCATGCCGGTCACGAAATGGCACTGCCTGTCGCAGGATCCGCACAGGGTGCATGACGAAATGATATCCGCTGCTGCCTGGGTGACGGGAATCCGGTCTTTGGCCAGGGCGGCACACAGATCCATCCGGCCCTGGGGAAAAAAGGAAACAAACGGGGTTTTTTTTGCCGGCGGGCAGAGCCCGGTATCCAGGTAATCGATTTTGCACATGGCGTAATGCCGGCACTGGGAAGCCGTGCGGCGGATTTCTTCGGGAATATGGTCCAGCGGGTTCATCAAAAGGCCATCCTTATGCTTTCAGGTTTAAATGAAAGAACAGACCAACCCACTAAATTCTTTCATGGTTAATTGTGCCCGGCAGGGCATGGCCGGTATTGGCTCCGTGGTCAGCGGACGGAATCATTCATTCCCGGATTCTGTGATTTTGCAGTTGCCACGCCCAAAAAACATCACTGGCCACCATGCCTGGTTCTGACTATAGCCAAATGATGCTTTCCAGTCAAAACAAACCTTTTTTCCTGGACCACCGCCTGTGTGTATCCCGGGGGTGGACAGCCGCAAAAATAGGCCGGCCCGGCCCCCTTTCGGACCGGACCGGCATTCCCTGTGTTCTTGTTATCATGTCGTCAATATGCCTGGTTTACAGACACCGCATGAACGCCACCAGTGCTTTTTTTTCTTCATCTGTCAGTTTCAGTTCCGTGACCAGATTAAAGAACTCCACAGTGTCTTCCAGGGTCAACAGCCGCCCGTCATGCATATAGGGTGGTGAGCCCTTGATTCCCCGCAGGGTGAAGGATTTGATGGGACCCACCGGGGTGATCCATTTTCCATTGCTTTCCCTGGGCTCATAAAACCGCCCCACCTTCAGGTCATGCATCTTGTCATCCGTATAAAACGGTGCGGGATGGCATGCACTGCACTGGCCTTTTCCAAAGAAAACCTCCTGTCCCAGCATTTCCTGCTTTGTGGCCATATCCGGGTCCAGTTTGCCGAACACGTTCAGCTTGGGTGCCGGGGGAAAGTCAAACAGATTCTGCATCTGGGCCATCATGGCCACCTGGCTGGCCCGGTCCGGCAGATTGACCCCTTTTTTTGCTGCAATGACATGGTCGCCGTCAAAATAGGCTGTGCGCTGTTCAAATTCCGTGAAGTCTTCTACGGACCGAAGGGAACGTTTTGAGCCGTGGATCTGCTGGTTGAACATGCCCCGCAGGCTGACCGTGTCCAGCCGGAACCGGGCCGCCTGGGGCCGGGTGTCCGGATTCAGGTGAAACGCGGCATTGGTGTGGCCGTTGGCATGGCAGTCCAGGCAGGAAACCCCCAGGCTGGGATCTTTGACCTTCCGATCCTCGGTCTGGTTGAACTGCTGCTGGGGAAAAGGCGTGAGCAAAAGCCTTAATCCTTCCATCTGGACGGGTGTGAGAATTCCTTTCATCATGGCATAGTAATTATCGATACTCAGCAATTTTCCCTGGGAAACATCTCCCAGATCCGGCCGGGTGGTCAGGAAGATGGGCGGGGGAAATTCCGGTGTGAAATGGTCCGGGAGATCAAAATCCACGTCGAACCGTTCCAGGGAGCGATCTTCCAGTTTCTGGATTTCATCGATCTGGTTTTCCGGGAATACCTGACCCCCGGTGGGATGTTTGGCATGGGGAAGCGGCAGAAATCCTTCCGGGAACAGGTCCGATTTTTTTATTTCCGCCGGCTTCATGTCAGCCAGCTTGTCCCAGGTCATTTCCTGGGGGAGTTTTACCCGCACCCCTTTCTGGACAGGTTTTCGTTTCCCGGACATCATCACATCCGAGGGACGGTCACTCAGGTCATACCGGCGCTTCAAAAGGTCTTCCTGCCGATCCATAACCTCTGGTTTGTCTTTCATATCCTGCTGCATGATCGTTTTGAAATCTTTTTCAATGACCACGGGCATGTAGGTTTGGGGATCGGGATCCACTTCCGCAGGCACCTGTGCTTGGACCGCGCAGACCAGGCAAGCGGACAGCAGCAACATGCACAGCATGCTGGCGGATGTTGAGACGGGGTTTTTCAGATTTTTTTTCATCTTTGTCCTCCTGAATTATTGGAAAGGGGTTGATGTTCCCGATGCAATCCCGTCAGGTCCGGCCTGGCACGGATTGTATCAAGGGGGTAACACGGCAGAATTTCCTGCACTCTGATCAAAAAGTGTCCTCTTTTACAGGGAGGTCTTCAATAAGGGGAAACATGTATCTGGCCCTGGATTTTCATGCAAAAAATGTTTGCATGCCTGTAAAAATTGTCAATTTTCCCGTCGATTTCAGATAGGTTTATTGCAGCGGGTATGGTATTCTGGGGTGAATGAAAAGAAATGCGAATAAGGAGGGACACCATGATAATCATTGACCAAAGTCATGACATCATCAGTCTGCCGGACAACCTGCTCCAGGTCATTGAAGCGGCTGGCCGTACCTGCTACAAATCCGAAGACAGCATCACGACGGATTCAGCCGCCGGATTTGTGCAGCGCATGCGGGACCGGGGCCACCATGCCATGATCGAGTTCGGGGACATCATCGTCCGGTTTGTCACCAACCGGGGCGTGACCCATGAACTGGTCCGGCACCGGCTGTGTTCCTTTGCCCAGGAATCCACCCGGTATGTGCGGTATGACGGAAAAATGGAGTTCATCCGGCCCTGCTGGTGGGATGCGTGTACACCGGCCCAGCAGACCCTGTGGCAGCAGGCCATGGCAGATGCGGAAAACAGGTACCTGGCCCTGCTGGAGAGCGGCTGGCGACCGGAGCAGGCAAGAGAGGTACTGCCCAATTCATTGAAAACCGAAATCGTGGTCAAAGGCAATATCCGGGAATGGCGCCATATCTTTGCGCTGCGGTGCACCAAAAAAGCCCATCCCCAGATCCGGGCACTCATGATTCCGCTGCTGGCGGCGTTGAAAGAAAAACTGCCCGTGGTGTTTGATGATCTGGTGTTTTAAAAAAAAAGCCCGCCGGAGAGGGGATAATCCGGCGGGCCGATAAAAAGGTCTGATTTCAAAAAAGATGGCGCCGTATTAAGACATGCACCCATCATCCTCTTTGGTCACTTTGGTGTAACATTCATCACGGTCTTTGTCATTATCGGACGTGTTGTCGCAGTCACTCATTTTTTCCACCACTTTTTTCTGGTCTTCCGCGTCACAATAATCTTTTTTCTGTTTGTCTTCGGCCATTATCCATCTCCTTTGTCTGTCAGGTATTGTGTTTGTGCCGGTTTTCTGTTTCAATTAAAATTATAATGTAACGTTCCAGGGAAAAATGTCAACCAGGTTTAAAAAAATTAAACGGCACCGGCGGAGGGCCATGATACTTGAAAACAGGTTTGACCCATGCAGATTTTAAACCCATCCCGATGGTACCTTCATCCCGTATTTATCTTTGCCTGCTCCATTATCGCTCTGGCCACATTTCTGGTACTGACCGTCAGTTTGTATATGGAAATCCGGTCCGCCCTGGAAACGGTGACCGTCCGGTTTCATATCGACCCGGAACTGATTTTTCCCTCCAAGACCGGGATGACCATCCTGGTGCTCAGTCTGTTGATCACCGTGGTCCTGGCCGGGATTCTGCTGGCGTTTATCTATTATCAGAAGACCGTGAATCTGTTCCGGCTCCAGCACAATTTTATTTATAATTTCACCCATGAACTTAAAACTCCGGTCACCTCTTTACGGCTTTACCTGGAAACTTTTGTCCGCCATCCGTTGAAACCCGAAGATATCAAGCGGTACAGCAAAAGTATGCTGGAAGACATCAACCGGCTGACAGACAACATCAACCGGATATTGAACATGGCCCGCATTGAAAGCCAGAATTTTGATTCCGAAGTGACACGGAAAAGCCTGGTGGAAGTGGTGGATACCTTTTGTCAGAAAAATGATTCTTTGTTCAGGCAGTGTGATATCCGGATATTGAATCCAACACAGGGGCGGTTCGAATATCCCGTGAATCTGTTTTTGTTTGAAATGCTGCTCATGAATATTGTGTCCAATGCCATTAAATACAATTTATCGGATCGGCCGCAATTAACCATTGTGTTCAAACCCCATCTTCAGAAGGTGACCATTGATTTTATCGACAACGGCATTGGGGTGGACCGGCATGAGACCAAAAAGATTTTCCGCAAGTTCTATCAATCCGACCGGGAAAACAGGCAGCGCGTATCCGGATCCGGACTGGGATTGTATCTGGTTTCCAGCATTGCCAAGATCCATGGGTGGCGGGTGTCCGTGTTCAGTGAGGGCAAAGGGTGTGGTGCGAAATTCACCATTACCATTCCCAGAAACGCCATTGCCAATGTCAGGGAGAAAAATATATGGAAGCGGCTGAAAAAAAACGTGTTCTGGTCATAGAAGATGAAGCCCGCATCGCTGAGGGGCTTCGACTCAACCTGTCCCTTGCCGGATATGTTGTGGCAGTGGCGCCGGACGGGATTGACGGGCTTGAAAAATGGCGGGCCTGGCATCCGGATCTCATTGTTCTGGATATCATGCTGCCCATGATCGACGGGTTTTCAATCTTAAAAACCATCCGCCAGGAAGATGAAAAAATTCCCGTGCTGATTCTGTCGGCCAGGGGAGATACCACAGACAAGGTCAAAGGCCTGCGCTACGGCGTGGATGATTATCTGGCCAAGCCCTTTGATCTGGAGGAATTCCTGCTGCGGGTGGAGCGTCTGATTCAAAAAAGCGCGTGGTATGAACCCGCAGTGCCGGGAAAAAAACCGGATGTAAGACTGTTTAACGGGAACCATTTCCGGTTCGGGGACAACCATGTGGATTTTGTCACTTTCAAAGCCCGGTGTGTGGCCGGCGAGATCACATTGACGGAACAGGAGATCACCCTGCTCAAAATTTTTATTGAAAACAGAGGAAAGCCTTTGTCCCGGGAAGAATTGCTGAATGCCGGATGGGGGTATTCCCGGGATACGTCCACCCGCACGGTGGATAATTTCATGGTCCGGTTCAGGAAATATTTTGAAAAAGACCCGAAAAACCCCCGATTTTTCAAAAGCCGCCGATCCGTGGGTTATCTCTTTGATCCCGCCTGATTGTTATGAATCCATTTTGAACCCGATGATGATCCGAGGCCCTGAAAAGGGCTGATATTGCTGAAATCCTCTGGCTGGCATCCGCCGTAATGCCTAAAACAAAGTAATGATCCTGCGGCATGATATCACCTCCTGGGACAAATATGTCTTGAATGATTGGATACGTTGTTTTTAACGATACAAACAGGTCATTACTTTGTCAATAATATAATTATTAATAATGATTGTTTTTATTACTAATTATATTTTTTTGAAAAAAATAATAGCCAGGTATTGACATGGATTTTTTGATCACTAAATTTTGCTCAAAGAATCAGGAAGGTGAAAGCAGCGGCAGGTCTAACGCATTCAGTACATACAGACAGGTTTCATGACAGTGCCGTATACAGTACAGTCAAATACCGGCTTTCACAAACAACAAACAAAAAAATGGAATAAAGGAGGATGTGTCATGTTTACAAGATTCAGCGATATCGACAGATTGTTCGGAACCATGGATCTGCTCCGGCAGCGGCTGGACAATTTATACACCGACTATGGCCGTCCCTATGGGACCCGATGGCTGATGGATGAAGGGTTTCTCCGGGCCAATCTGTACCAGACCGGCGATGGCTTTGAAATGCGGCTGGAAGTTCCCGGCATGGAAAAGGAATCTCTGGGTATCAAGATTCAGGGAAATTATCTGGAAATTTCCGGTTCCCGGGATCAAAAACTGCCCGATGGATACAAAGTGCACAAGACGGAAAGAGGAAACGGCACTTTTTCCCGCAGCTTTACCCTGCCCGATGATGTGGACGGCAACCGGGTGGAAGCCACCTTGAAAAACGGCGTGCTTTATCTGACCCTGCCCAAGTCCGAGGCGGCAAAACCCAGGCAGATCACTATCAACTGATGTAAAAACGATTCATTGCCCATGGAACTTAAGACCATCGTATATAATATGGAGGCACATCATGGATAAAAAGACTGAAATCGCAAAAAGAGACGATCAGAATATCGAAAAAACAAGGGAATTGTACGAAGTCGCTCCGGCTGTGGATATCTATGAAAATGAAGATGAAATCCTTTTGTATGCAGACATGCCCGGTGTGGCAAAAGATGAACTTTCCGTGAACATAGACAACGGCCGGCTTTCCCTGTCCGGGGTGAGAAAACTGGAAACCAGCGGGGCCGCTTCCTGGGAAGAGTTCGGCAATGTGGAGTTTGTGCGCAATTTCTCCGTGCCCCAGACCATTGATGTGGAAAAGGTGGAAGCAGAATTGAAAAACGGGGTCCTCACCCTTCACATGCCCAAATCCGAGGAAGCCAAACCCCGGCAGATTGAGATCAAGACCGCATAAGGTGTATTTGTCAAAACAAACCCCGGAGAATCCTTTTTTGACATACCCTTGAACCGGACCGGGAAGCCTTCTCCGGGTGGCTTCCCGGTTTATTTTTTTCTGCCATAAACCAGGCTCAGCACATACTGATCATCCGGAAAGCATGACCAGGAATGAATGGCCTGTTTTTGGCCGCAATGATAGATCTGATTGTGGATGACGGCCACATGGTGCAGGCTTTCATTGAACCCGAGCCCCAGAAATTTCAAAAATGCTTCCTTGATGGTCCAGTGGGTAAAAACAGTGGGTGCATCCGGTGCCATATGCGCTATCTCATCGGTTGTGAATGCAGTTCTCATGAATCCGTCATCCGGCATATTCCCGATTTTTTCAATATCAACCCCCAGGGCCATGCCTGGGTCTGACGTGATGGCGGCGGCCGTGTAATTCCCGCTGTGGGATAAAGAAATGGGGATTTTTGGAAATTGCACCAGATAGGGGGCCCCTTTTTCCCGGTAGTCAATCCGGATTTCATCCAGAGGCATATCCGGCTCCAGGATGTCTCTGGCAAGAATTTTCATGGCAAACCGCCCGCAGATCCACTCCATCTGCTTTTTCAACGCCTTGAACCGGTTGACACGCATCCGTTCATCATCTGACAGAAACGCTGTCTTGAACATTGCGTGGTCAAATTCCCGGTGCTTCATGGACGGTCCTTCCGGCGGCATTCCCGGAGAAAATACCCGGTTTTGAATATCTGACAGGGTCAGGATCTGTAAAATGATCGGCTGTTTTTGATGACCCGGAAGGTCGATGATTTGGCGGTACGCCATGTCTGGGCGGTTGTTCATAAGAAATCATTGCCTAAAAGACCGGAAATGTCAATTCAGCCGCCGGTTTTTTTTAAGGAAAAAAAGGGAGAAGATCTGCCGGGAGCGGCTTTTAAACCGCTCCCGGGAAAATCCAGGCCGAAACCGATGCGCCGGCCTGGAGCCGTGACTATTTCAGCAAAGCCTTGTGACTGGTGATCAGGTTGCCCACCACATCGGAATCCGCCAGCGTGGAGATGTCTCCGAGCTGGTCATATTCATTGGTGGCGATTTTACGCAGGATCCGGCGCATGATCTTGCCGGACCGGGTTTTGGGAAGCCCGGGTGCAAAGTTGATGATGTCCGGGGTGGCGATGGGGCCGATCTCTTCCCTGACATGGGCTTTCAGCTCCTTGAGCAGCTCCGGCGACGGTGTGGCACTGACATTCAGGGTGACAAAGGCGTAGATGCCCTGGCCCTTGATGTCGTGGGGATATCCGATGACGGCGGCTTCCGCCACCTGGGGGTGGCTTACCAGGGCGGATTCCACTTCAGCCGTGCCCATGCGGTGGCCGGACACATTGATGACATCATCCACCCGTCCGGTGATCCAGAAATATCCGTCTTCATCTCTCCGGCATCCGTCTCCGGCAAAATAATAGCCGTCAAACATTTGAAAATACACTTTGCCGAACCGGTCGTGATCGTTATACACGGTGCGCATCTGGCCCGGCCAGGGCTCCTTGATGGCCAGTATGCCGTCACAGGCCCCTGCCAATTCCTCTCCCTGTTCGTTGAGAAGGACGGGTTGAATCCCGAAAAACGGCAGGGTGGCGGACCCGGGCTTCTGGTCGATGGCATAGGGCAGAGGCGAGATCATGATGCCGCCGGTTTCGGTCTGCCACCAGGTATCCACAATGGGGCAGCGTCCTTTGCCCACATGGGTGTGATACCAGCGCCAGGCTTCCGGGTTGATGGGTTCTCCCACGGATCCCAGCAGGCGCAGGGAAGACAGATCATATTTTTCCACCCATTTTTCTCCCTGGGCCATCAAAGCCCTTATGGCCGTGGGCGCGGTGTAGAACTGGTTCACTTTCCATTTGTCCACCGTGGCCCAGAACCGGCCCGGGTCCGGATAGGTGGGCACGCCTTCGAACATCACAGAGGTGGCGCCCTGGGACAACGGCCCATAAACGATGTAGGAATGGCCCGTGACCCAGCCGATATCTGCCGTGCACCAGTAAATATCCCCGTCATGATAGTCAAAAACATACTTGAACGTGGTGCCGGCGTATACCATGTATCCGCCCACATTGTGCTGGACCCCCTTGGGTTTGCCCGTGGAGCCCGAGGTATAAAGAATGAACAGCGGGTCTTCCGCATCCATCCATTCCACGGGACATTCAGGGGACTGGGCATCGGCGGCTTCATGCCACCACACATCCCGGTCGGCTTTCATGGGGATGTCGGAGCCGGTGCGTTTGACCACAAAACAGGTCTGCACCTGGTGGCCCCGTTCTTCGCACAGGGTCAGAGCCCGGTCGGCCGCCGTTTTCAAGGGTACTGCCTTGGCGCCCCGCATCACCCCGTCCGTGGTCACCAATACTTTGCACAGACTGTCCTCGATCCGGTCGGCCAGGGCTTCGGCGGAAAACCCGCCGAACACGATGGAATGAATGGCCCCGATCCGGGCACAGGCCAGCATGGTGGCGGCCAGTTCCGGGATCATGGGCATGTAAATGGCCACCCGGTCCCCTTTGACCACGCCTTTTTCTTTGAGGGCATTGGCGAACCGGCATACTTTTTCATGGAGCTGGCCATAGGTGATGGTCAGGTCTTCTCCCTCACTGTTGCCTTCCCAGATCAACGCGGTCTGATCTTTTCTTTCCGGCAGGTGCCGGTCCAGGCAGTTGTAACAGATATTGGTTTTGCCGTTGATGAACCATTGAATGGAGATCGGGCCTTTGGACAGATGATAGTTGTATTCCCGGACTTTGTCCCATTTTTTGTCCCAGTAAAAATTGTCCGCCATACGGGCCCAGAAGGTGTCCGGATCTTCAACGGACTCCTGGTACAGGGTCTGATATTCATCCATGTTTTTGATCCAGGCGTTGTTTCGAAATTCGTCAGGGGCGTGAAACAGGGTTTCCGTCATGAGAGTCTCCTTTTCAGATGAAGGTCAAGAAAAATAGTTCTGCATTATATTCAATTTTGAAATTCAGCCAGGCTGAAGGGCATCAGCCTTGACGGATACTGGGAATCAGTTTTTTCCGGGAACGGGCACCGGAATACCCATGGCCGGGGGTTGGGTTTCGGTCTCAGGCGCCCGGGTCATCAAGGCCAGCACGGCGCCGGTCATCAGCAGGGCGGCTGCCAGGATATAAGCCATCTTCGCCGTGCCAGTATAGGCCACGATCATCTGGGATACCCGGGGGAAGATAAACCCGCCCACGCCCCAGGCGGAAAACACCAGACCATAGTTGACCCCGAAGTTTTTCAGCCCGAAAAAATCCTTGGTCACGGACGGAAACAAAGACAGGTTGGTACCGTAGTTGAACCCGATAAACGTGGCCGCCATCACCAGCAAAATCACTTGACCCGGTGCAATGAACATCAGGGAAAAAATGATGACCGCCTGAAAGCTGAGCATGATGAACAGGGTATTGGCCCGGCCGATTCGGTCGGATACGATGCCGGCGATGATCCGGCCCGAGGCATTGCCCACGGCCATGAGCGCCACCACGATCCAGGCCATGGATCCCATACCGGACTTGGCCATGCCGGCCACGCTGCCGATGATCATCAGCCCGGCCCCGGAGCCCACGCAGAACATGAGCCACAGCTTGTAAAACGTGCCGGTTTTCATCATCTCGGACGGGGAAAAATCAATGCCTGCGGGTGCAGCCGCTCGTGTGGCCGTGGCCCGGGCATCCGGATGCACATATCCGGCCGGGGGATTGATCAGAAACTGGGCCAGCACACACACCACCACCAGAAACGCCACCCCGAAAATCAGCATGGACTGGCTCAGACCGAACCGGTTGATCAGCCAGGTGCCCAGAGGGGCGATATACACGGATGCCAGGCCGAATCCCGCCACCACCATGCCGGCGATCATACCTGTTTTGGCCGGAGGAAACCATTTGATGGCCGGGGGGGTGGCAGAGGCATACCCGAATCCAAGGCCTGCGCCTGTAAGAATGCCGAACCCCAGTATCCAGACGATCCAGGAAGTGGAGAATGCAATGAGAATCAGGCCCGAACCCGTGAGGACCCCGCCCAGGATGGCTGTCATTTTCGGGCCGGTTTTGTCCTGGACCCGGCCGGCCAGGATCATGGCAAAAGCAAACACCAGACAGCACACGGCATAGGGATCGTTCAACGCGGCCAGGTTCCAGTCGAACCGGCCGTCCCCGGCCACAATGGATTCTTTGATGGATTCCTTGAAAATACTCCAGGTGTATAGAATGCCTAAAGCCAGGTTGATGCCCAGCCCGGCGAATGTGACACGCCATCCAATGTTTTTGACCTGATCCATGTTGTTCTCCTTTTTATGCAGATGTTGGGGAACCTGCTTCAATTTTTGCCGGCAAGCGGTTCATTTTTTGTCAAAAGATAGAATTGCAATCCATGTGCCAGGGAAAACTATTTATATAATTAATTGATTTCATTATAAATTCTAAGATATTTGCTGGGTCGGCAGGGTGGGGTATTTTACAATTAAAGTTGTGAAAATTTTAAAAAATCGTGGAAAAAAGGGATAAAACCAACGCATGGGGCCGGTGCTACAACAAAAATTGTGACTACAACCCAGGTTGTAGCTTTATTTTCGGATTTTCTGGAGGCGTTTGCTTAAAGCCTGCTGGGAAATACCCAGGATTCTGGCAGCGGCGGACTGGTTCCCGCCGGCCTGTTCCATGGCTTTTTCCACCAGAATATTGGAAGCTTCTTTAAGCGTTGGAAGTCCCTTGTCTGTTTCCAGACCGGGCGACGGGGTGTCCAAAGGCGATTGCTGGACGGCGGCATCCAGTCCTTTGAACAGATCCGCAGTAATCGGGCCTTTTTCATACCGGGATATGGCATCATGAACCATGGATTTCAGTTCCCGGATATTGCCTTTAAATGGATAGGTTTCCATCTGTTCGATCAGAGTTTTGGGAATGTCCGGGATGGGCTTGTCCAGTTCCGATGCGGCCTGGCACACGAACCGGTCCAGCAGCAGGGGCAGATCCAAAAGCCGTTCCCGTAGCGGCGGCAGGGTCAGGGTGTGGGTGGACAACCGGTAGATCAGGTCCCGGCGGAATTTTCCCTGTGTTTCCAGGGCCCAAAGATCCTGGTTGGTGGAGGCGATGATCCGGGCATCGGAATGCCGGGTTTTGTCCGATCCCAGGGCCAGGTAATCTCCTTCCTGGAGCAGGCGCAGCAGCTTGACCTGGGAGGTCAGGGCCAAATCCCCGATTTCATCCAGCAGCAGGGTGCCGCCGGCCGCCTGTTCGATCAACCCGGGCCTCGCCTTGTCCGCCCCGGTAAACGCACCCGTTACATGTCCGAACAAGGTGTCGGAAAACACATTGTCATCTAAGCCGGCCACATTCACCACCACCAGTTTGCCTTTACGCCCGCTCAAAGTGTGGATGCACTGGCCGATGAGTTCCTTGCCCACCCCGGTTTCGCCGCAGATAAGCACGGGCTGGAGTGACGGGGCAATGGCTTCCACATAATGGAAAATGGAGTGCATTTTTTTATCCTGGGTGATGATCTGGCGGAACGCAGCCGGATTTTTGATCTGGGCGAACAGGTCCTGATGCAGGGGTTTTTTGACGATGCTTCCGGATTCCTCCAGGGCCAGGGCCTGTTTCACCGCAGCCACCAACCGGTCTTCCTCCACGGGTTTGATCACATAATCCATGGCGCCGATTTTCATGCATTTCACGGCCGTGTCCACCTCAATGGTGCCCGTGAGCACGATCACGGGAATCTTCGGCCAGGTTTTGCGGATGATCTTGAGCAGCCGGCCCCCGTTGATATGCGGCATATTCAGATCCAGCAGGATCAGTCCCGGGATCTCCCGCTCCATGTGCCGGATCACGTCTCTGGCATCATTGATGGTGACAATGTTGGCAAATCCGGCCATACGCAGGGTCGTATCCACGGCCATCAGAATTTCCGGCTCATCATCCACCACCAGGATCGGTTTATCCATTGTCAGGGGTTCCATGTTTTTTTATATAATTTATTTTTTCGCGCAGGGCAAGACGATCCTGGCGGTAAATCCCCGGCCGGGCTCGGAAACCAGTTCCAGCACCCCCTGCATGTCGGACACGATTTTTTCGGAAATAAACAGGCCTAAGCCCGTGCCCCCTTCATCCCTGCGGGTGGTGTAAAAGGGATCCATGATTTTTTCCAGCATGGCCCCAGCTACCCCGGGACCCGTGTCAGTGACTTCAATGGTGACGATATTTTTATGCTGATTGGCCGATGTCATGACCGTGATGGCCTGGTCCTTGTTTTCCAGGGCCTGGCCGGCATTTGTCAGCAGGTTGATCACCACCTGCAGCAGTTTCTGAAAATCTCCGGATACTTTTGGCAGGTGTGTGCCGTAATGTGCCGACACATGGGGGGTGATTTTTTTCAGGGTGTTGTGGGTCAGGGCCAGGGCTTTTTCCACCACCTGGTTGACATCGATTGCCGGGTCGGGAAACGGGGTGCGGGTGTCTGCGGGCCGGGAAAAATCCTTGAGATCGGAAATCAGGGTTTTGATGCGGGTGGATGCCTCCAGGATGGCGGCCAGCATCCGCTGGATCCGGGTGCGCAGGTCCGGGTAAGTCATGTGGCAGACACGGACGTCCGGATGCCTGGCAAAATGGTCGTCTAAAACCGGCAGAAAAGATTCAAACGCTTTTTTCAGATTCGGCGCGTTGAGCATTAACATGGTGGCCGGGTTGTTCACTTCATGGGCCACTCCGGCCACCAGAATACCTAAAGAAGCCATTTTGTCCGCCTGGACCAGCTGTTTTTCCTGCAATTCGGACCGGGCCATGGCCGCCAGCCTTTCTTTTCTGGAAGCGGCCGCGGCCCACACAATATAGCCGGACAGCACCAGCACCACGCCCACAATGCCGGCACAGGCCAGGGTGATTTTTCTCGTGACAGCCGAAATTTCCGCTTTGACATCCGCCACATAGATGCCCGTGCCGACAATCCATCCCCAGGGTTCAAACGCCATGACATGGGAAATTTTGGGCACGATGTGGGTGGGGTCTTCCTTCCACTGCCACAGGTAATCCACAAATCCGGATCCGGACGTTTGTGTGATCGCCACCATATCGGCAAACAAAGGATTGCCGGCCGGATCCGTGAATGCGGCCACATTTTGGCCCTCAAGGTCCGGGCGGTAGGGGTGCATGATCATGGTTGGAGTCGTGTCATTGATCCAGAAATAATCCTTGCCGTCATCCCCGAACCGCAGCTGTGCCAGCAAAGCCACGGCTGCCTGCTGGGCCTGGGAGGCGGACAGATTTCCCGCCGTTTCCCGGCCGTGATAATAATCAAGCACGGACCAGGCGGTTTCCGTCAGGTGCCGGGTGGTTTCTCTTTTTCCGTCCATCATGAACGATTCCATTTGGGGAAGGATGAACAGAAAAATGGTCAGGATAAACAAAATTAGGGTCAGGGCCACCGGAATGACGATCCGGACCGGCAACGCCTGGAGGAGATGGGGTCGGGTATAGTGATCGGTTGCCATGGCATATCCTTGTGTCTGACAGTTATGGATTGATTCATGAATGAAAACCGCGGTGGTGTCAAGGAAAGATTGCCGGCCCCGGGCGGCTACATTTGGCAATCCCAGTGGATGATCACAGCGGGGGGCCGTGTTTGAATCTTGACAAATACCCTACCAGGGTATAGTATTAGATCATACAGAATCACATCAAGGAGCTGCCATGCATCCCGAGTACAATGATCAGCTGCCCGGTCTCAACCGCATTGAGGGACAGATCAAGGGCATCAAAAAAATGATTGAAAACCGCCGCTACTGTGTGGATATTCTGACCCAGCTCAAGGCGGTCAAGGCGGCGTTGCACAAGGTGGAACAGAATGTGTTGAAAACCCATATGCAGCATTGCCTGATGCATGCGGTGACCTCAAAGGATCAGGCAGATATTCAGGAAAAGATCGATGAACTGATGCAACTTTTGAGCAAACGGATATGACCCGGCTGCACGCAGCATTGAGCCAAAAGGGTTGCGGCACCCGTAGAAAGGAGTGAAATCGTCATGGATATGGAAACCAGACAGTTTAAAATAGACGGCATGACCTGTGCGGCCTGTGTCAGGCGGGTGGAAAATGCCATCAAGGATGTGTCCGGTGTTTCGTCGGCCTCCGTCAACCTGGCAACGGAAAAAGCCCAGGTGGCATATGAACCGGGCCAGACAAAAGAGGCGGCGATCATCCATGCCGTGGCAGCGGCCGGATACGGCCTGGCCCCTGTGGATGAAAACAGTGACCCGGACCTGGATGCGGCAAAAAAAGAAAAAGAACGCAAACAGGAGTATCTTCGCCTGATTATTTCCATCGGATTTGCCATTCCTTTGGTGTTTGTGGCCATGGCTGAAATGGTGGGGATTTCCCTTCCGGCATTCATCAACCCCGGGCAAAGTCCCGGCACGTTTGCCCTGGTCCAGCTGATGCTGACCCTGCCCATTGTTCTGGCCGGGTTCCATTTTTACACCCGGGGATTTCCCGCCCTGTTCAAGGGCCATCCCAACATGGATTCTCTGATCGCCATCGGAACGACAGCCGCCATCACCTACAGTGCCGTCAACACGGTGCTGATTTTTACCGGCCGGACCGAATATGTGATGAACCTGTATTATGAAACGGCCGGCGTGATCATTGCCCTGATCAAGGTGGGCAAATACATGGAGACCGTGAGCAAGGGGCGGACATCCGGTGCCATCAAGGAACTCATGGGATTGGCGCCCAAGACCGCCATTGTCGTTCGGAACGGCAAAGAAGCGGTGATCCCCATCGAAGATGTGGCGGTCGGGGATGAACTGATTGTCAGACCCGGGGAAAAAATTGCCGTGGACGGGACAGTCACGGACGGACACACTTCCGTGGATGAATCCATGCTCACCGGCGAAAGCATTCCTGTGGAAAAAAATCAAGGGGATACAGTGACCGGTGCCAGCATCAACCAGAACGGCACCATCCGGTACCGGGCCGACAAAGTGGGCAAAGACACGGCCCTGGCCCGGATCATTCAGCTGGTGGAAGAGGCCCAGGGCAGCAAAGCCCCCATCGCCCGGATGGCGGATATCATTTCCAGCTATTTTGTGCCTGTGGTCATCGGTATCGCCCTGGTATCGGCCGGGGCCTGGCTCATCGGGGGTGCCGGGGTGACGTTTTCTTTGAAAATATTCATCGCCGTTCTGGTGATCGCCTGCCCCTGTGCGCTGGGGCTGGCCACGCCCACGGCCATCATGGTGGGGACCGGCCGGGGTGCATCCTTAGGGGTGCTGATCAAAGGGGGACAGCCCCTTGAGACGGCCGGCCGCATCCACACCATTGTGCTGGACAAGACCGGCACCATCACGGAGGGCAAACCCAGGGTCACCGACATAAAGGCCCTCAACGGATTTGAAGAATCCGACATTCTCCAGCTGGCAGCTTCGGCTGAAAAAGGGTCGGAACATTCCCTGGGCGCAGCCGTGGTGGCGGAAAGTGAAAAACTAAAACTGGCTTTTCTGCCGGCAACAGGATTTTCCGCCGTTCCCGGCAGGGGCATCACCGTGACCGTGGACCAAAAAGACCTGATGTTCGGCAATCTGGCATTTATGAAGGAAAACCAGGTGATGGACGCGGATCTGCCGGAAGCCGATGTTTTGTCCGGCCAGGGAAAAACCGTCATGTATCTGGCCATGGACCAAAAGCTGGCCGGTATCATTGCCGTGGCCGATGTGGTCAAGCCGGATTCGGCAGCAGCCATTGCCCGGCTCCAGAAAATGGGGTTGAAAACCGTGATGCTGACCGGAGACAATGAGTTGACCGCCCAGGCCATTGCAAAACAGGTGAATATTGATCAGGTGGTGTCCCAGGTCATGCCGGGCGATAAAGCTGATCAGGTAAAACAGCTCCAGGCGGATGGCACCCGGGTGGCCATGGTGGGGGACGGGATCAATGACGCCCCTGCCCTGGCCCAGGCAGATCTGGGCTTTGCCATCGGTTCGGGCACGGATGTGGCCATGGAATCCGCCGGCATTGTGTTGATGCAGAACAGCCTGGCCGGCGTGGTCACGGCCATTGACCTGAGCCGGGCCACCTTGAGAAATATCAAACAGAACCTGTTCTGGGCGTTTTTCTACAATTGTGCCGGCATTCCCCTGGCGGCCGGACTGTTCCACCTGTTCGGCGGTCCTACATTGAATCCCATGTTTGCCGCCGGTGCCATGGCGTTGAGTTCCGTGTCCGTGGTGACCAATGCCCTGCGATTGAAAAATTTCAAACCCACCCTGGAACCCGGCGTTCCAGCGCAATCGATTGAACCTGCAACAAAGGAGACACCCATGAAAACCCTTATTAAAATTGACGGTATGAGCTGCATGCACTGCGCCAAAAGTGTCACGGACCGTTTGAACGCCCTTGAAGGCATCACATCCACGAAGGTCAATCTGGAGCAGAAACAGGCTGTGGTGGAATCCAAACAACCCGTGGACAAGGACCTGGTGACCCGGACCATCACGGATGCCGGCTACACCGTGACCGGTTTTGAGGCACCGCCGGAATAAAAATTTGTAAAGAAAAGATGGATGGGGTTTGTTTGACTGAAACAAATTAATTGCCCGGTCTCATTTTTTGCGGTTAGATGCCATTGGCCACTTCAAATGCGTCCCAGATGGCATACATGATATTGGCCACCCGCCGGGCATCCCCCAGAACATAGGTGTTGGGCATCTGAAACCGGATCTCTTCATAAAGGGACCGGTCCGGGGCATACCCGACTGCCAGAACCACGCTGTCACAGTGGATGATGACCTCATTGTCAGGCGTTGTGCAGACGGCGTTGCCGCCTCTGAACGACTGAATCCGGGTTCCGGTGTGAACCTTTATCCCATTATAAGAAATCAGGGCCTCAAGCATATCACTGTTGGCGTGGCACAGGGGGCCGTTGACTGCCAGCAGTTTTTCCATCTGCTCGACGATGGTGACCTGTTTTCCCTGCTGTGCCAGCCACAGGGCCAGTTCACATCCGATCAGGCCGCCGCCGGCCACCAAAACCCTTGAACCGGGATTTTTTTTGCCGAGAAGGACCTCTTCAGCAGTATGTACATGGTCATCATCTCCCAGGGAAAGGATTCTGGGATAAGAACCGGTGGCAATAATAACCGCATCATAGGAACCGGACAGGATATGGGCCGCATCAACCCGGGTATTCAACCTGACGTCCACTTCCAGGGTTTCCAGCTGATTTGCATACCAGTTGACCAGGGCGATGTCATCTTCCTTGAAATCCGGGACACCGCCGGGAATCAGGTTGCCGCCGAGACGGTCCGATTTTTCAAAAAGAACCGGAGAATGTCCTCTGGTGGCAAGAACGCGGGCCGCTTCACACCCGGCCACCCCACCGCCGGCGATCATTACTTTTTTGGGTCTGAGGATGGGATTATAAGCGGCGGTTCGCTCACGGCAGGTCTGCGGGTTGACCGCACAATTGAGAGCCGAATAGGTCTGCACCCTTCCCATGCAGCCTTCATGGCAGGAAATGCAGGGGCGGATAGACTGGATATCGTTGCCCATCACTTTGTTCACATAGTCCGGATCCGCCAGCAATGGCCGGCCCAACCCGACAATGTCACAGACCCCTTTTTCAACGGCTTCAACGGCGGTAGCCGGGTTGTCCATCCGACCGGCACAGATGATGGGAACATCCACGGCCTCCTTCATCAATCTGGCATAGGGCATGAACAACCCTTTTTTCTGGTACATGGGCGGGTGGCTCCACCACCAGGAATCATAGGAGCCCACATCAACATCCAGGCAGTCATACCCATATGCCACCAGCAGCTTTGCCGCTTCAATCCCTTCTTCGATATCCCGTCCTTTTTCTTCAAATGTTTCCCCGGGGAGTGCCCCTGATTTATAGTCCTTGATAAAGCTTTTGGGGCTGTACCGGAGGGTGACCGGAAAATCCTCTCCACAGGTTTGTTTTATTTTTTTTACAATCTGTCTGGCAAACCGCAGCCGGTTTTCAAGAGAACCGCCATATTCATCCGTCCTGTGATTGAAAAATGAGATGGCAAACTGATCGATGAGATATCCTTCATGCACGGCATGGATCTGAACCCCGTCAAATCCCGCGCGCCTGGCATTGAAAGCCCCCTGTCCAAACATGTTCACGATATGGCGGATTTCATCTATTTTAAGGGGCCGGCAGATCTTGTCCATCCAGCGATGGGGGATGGCGGACGGCGCCACGGGCGGGTATTCCCCCATGTTGGTGGGGACCGTGACCCGGCCGAATCCACCGGACATCTGCAGAAAAATCTTTGCATCATATGCATGTATCCGCTCGGTCATCTCTTTGGCGGTACGGATAAAATGAACCGGGTTGTGCGTGGCGCAGGGCACATGGGGCATGGCATGCTTTTCAATCTCATTGTCCACAAACGTGACCCCGGTGATCAAAAGGCCGGTGCCGCCTTTTGCCCTTGCCGTATAATAATCAATCCCCTTCTGGTTAAACGCACCTTCTGTGTCGGAAAGCCCTAAAGGTCCCATGGGAGCCATGGCAAAGCGGTTTTTGATCTCCAACCGGCCGATTCGGACCGGCTCAAACAAACTGGCATATTGAATCATGCGGGATCTCCTGTTCAAGTTGTCTGAGGTTTATCAGGCAGCGGGTTCATCTCGGATGTGGCCGTGATGATCTTTTTGATCTGTTCCAGCAGTTTGGTTTTATCCGCGCTGTTAAAATCCTTGAGTATGGCAGAAATGGCAGAATCTTTTTCCTTTTTTATCTGCCTGAGGGTGACCCGGCCTTTTTCAGTGATGGTCAGCAGGGTCACCCGCTCATCACCCGGGTCCGGCTGCCGGGTGATGAATCCTTTTTGTTCCAGGCGTTTGGCCAGACCCGTCATATTTGCATTGGGCACCAGCATGATTTTTCCCACGACACTGATTTTGTTCTGTCCCTTATGGGAGGATTCAAGGACCCGCAGAATATTGTACTGGGGAAAGGACAGGCCAAAGGGCTTGAACACAGCGGAATGCGTTCTTTTAAAATTTTCCGCTGCCCGGACAATCGCCATCAGTACTTTTTCATCCAGGGTCAGGTCGTTGCGGTAATTGGGTGGGGCCACAATAAGCATGCTCCATTTTTTGGGTTATAAGGGATAATTTTATCCGGTATTTCAAAAATTTCAATTGGTTGTATATAATACAGACTAAATAGTCAACTTATTGATAATTTATTCATTGACTATCAACTGTTTGCCTGTTATGGATTTATTCATGAATGAAAACCGTGGCCGTGTCAAGGAAAGATTAAGGAGGAAAACGCAATGACATCATCTGAAACCCAAATTTTTAAAACCACCACCTGGTCGCCCGGACCGGGGTGCCATGGGGGGTGCGGTGTGCTGGCCCATGTAAAGAACGGCAAACTGGTGAAGATCGAAGGGGACCCGGATCACCCCATGAACCAGGGCCGTTTGTGCGCAAGAGCCCTGGCCATGACCCAGTACATCGATCATCCGGACCGGCTGAGATCCCCCATGCGGCGGACCGGCAACAGAGGGGAGGGCAAATGGGAGCCCATCACCTGGGATGCGGCATTTGACCTGATTGAAGAAAAAATGAATAAAATCCGGGAGGAGTACGGCCCGGAGAGCATGGTGTTCAACGTGGGAACCGGCAGAGATATCTATGCCTGGATCTGCATGCTGGCCTATGCCTATGGCAGCCCCAACGTGATGTTCGGCCTCACGGGCCAGGCCTGTTATGGTCCGAGACTGGCGGCCGCCATTACTGTCCAGGGGGATTTTGCCGTGTTTGATGCGGCCCAGTGGTTTGAGGACCGGTATGACCATCCCGGATATAAAGTGCCGGAAACCATGATCATCTGGGGCTACAACATCCATGCCACCTGCCCGGACAACCTGTTCGGCCACTGGATCATCGATTTGATGAAAAAAGGCACCAAGATCATCTGCATCGATCCCCGGCTGTCCTGGTTCGGATCCCGTTCCAAATACCATCTGCGGCTGCGACCAGGCACTGATTCCGCCCTGGTCATGGGATTTTTGCACGTGGTGATCAACCAGGGTCTGTATGATGAAGCGTTTGTGAAAAAATGGTCCAATGCCGTGCATCTGATCCGCAAGGACACGGGAAAGCTGGTCAGGGAATCGGATCTTTTTTCCGGTGGCTCAGAAAAGAATTTTGCAGTATGGGATACCAAAGACAACAAACCCGTGATCTGGGATACCACGCTGGTGGGATTCAAAGATACCCCGGATGCGGACCCGGCCGTGTCCGGAGAATGGGAAATCAAGACGGCAGACGGAGGTATCGTGGCCTGTCACACGGTCTGGGATGCGTTTTGCGCCCGGGCCAATGAATATCCCCTGGACAAAGTGGAAAATATCACAGGCGTGCCGGCAAAAGATATTCATGATGCGGCCGTGCTCTATGCCAAAAGCAAGCCCGGCGCCATCCACTGGGGCGTGGCCGTGGACATGACCCCGGCGTTGACGCCGCTGGTCACGGGCATTTCTGCTTTGTGGGCCATCACCGGCAACCTGGATGTGCCCGGCGGCAACGTGTTTGCCAGATTTGCCTTTGATGTGGTGCCCTATGCTTTGCCCGGCACCAAAGGGGCCATCCGCCTGAAGACCGAAGAACAGGACAAGCCCCGCATCGGAGCGAACCGGTACATGCCGTTGAACAAGTTTTACTGGCGGTGCCAGACCGACATGACCCTGGACCAGATTTTCACGGAAGATCCGTATCCCATCAAAGGGATGTGGATCCAGACCGCAGGCATCATGCAGGGCCTTGGCATGGATCCCAAAAAATGGCGGGCTGCCCTGGAAAAGCTGGATTTCATCGTGGCCGTGGATCTGTTCCATACCCCCACCACCCAGTATGCGGATGTGGTGCTGCCGGCAGGCTCGTTTCTGGAAAAAGACAGTTTCAGAAGCTGGTGGGTGCCGCTGCAGACCATCAACAAGGTGGTGGAGGTGGAAGGGTGCCGGCCGGATGTGGCCATCAATTTCGAGCTGGCCAGGCGGTTTGACCCGGAGTTTAAGTTTGACACCATCCATGAACTGTATGACGATATCCTCAAGCCTGCGGGCATGACATTTAAAGAACTCCAGGCAAAAGGATGGGCTTATCCCCCGGAAGGCAGTGCCTCCTGCCCCTACTTGCGCCATGAAAAAGGGCTGCTGCGGCAGGATGGCAGGCCCGGATTCCGGACCCAGACCGGGCTGTTCGAACTGTACGCCACCCTGAGGGAAGAATGGGACCTGGAGCCCATGCCCCATCATGAAGAGCCCCCCTTTACCCCGGTCTCCCGGCCGGACCTGGCCAAAGAATATCCATTGATCCTGTCCACAGGTCGCCGGTCCCCGGCGTTTTTCCACACGGAACACCGCCAGATTCCCTGGCTTCGGGAGATCGACCCGGATCCCGTGGTGGAGATTCACCCAACCACGGCCGCTAAAAATAATATCAGCCACGGCGAATGGATGTGGATTGAAAACTGGATGGGCCGGGCCCGTTACAAGGCCAAGGTCACGCCGGTGGTGCCCGAATGGATGATCATGGCCCCCCACGGCTGGTGGTTCCCGGAAAAAAAGGCGGCCGAGCCGGATCTGTACGGCATGTGGGACGCCAATATCAACCAGCTCATCCCCATGGGCCACCAGGGCAAAGACGGCCAGGGCGCCCCCATCAAGCACTCCATGTGCCGGATCTACAAATGTGAAGGAGGCAGATCATGAGCCCAAAACCGCAATTTGGTCTTCTCATCGACTATGAATACTGCACCGGGTGCCACACCTGCCAGGTGGCGTGCGCCCAGGAAAACAACTGGCCTGCCGGCATGGGCGGCATCCGGGTCCAGGAGATCGTCCAGGCCCTTCCCAATGACAAACATTATCTGACCTATCTGCCGTTTCCCACGGAATTGTGCATCCTGTGCCGGCCCCGCACGAAAAAAGGGCTGGACCCTGCCTGTGTGAAGCATTGCATGGCCGGGTGCATGACTTTTGGCCCCATTGATGAACTGGCCGAAAAAATAAAGGAAAAACCGCGTATGGTGCTGTGGGTTCCCAGATGACCTCCTGGCAGCAGCACCTGGCCCCCTTGGGAGTGTTCCATAAAAGCACCTTCCCAAGGGGGCTTTTTTTATGGCTGAAGTCCGTACACGCGAGGTGTTTTTTTATGACGGATTTTCAAAATACTTTGTTGACAACCCGGGATGGTCGTGATATCGAATTACCATATGATATAAAAATCTAACGCTTGTTAGAAAATTGAAAAGGGGGCAGGACCCATGAACATCTCAAAGAACCTGGAAAATGCAGCGCGTCAATTTCCGGACAACATGGCCCTGATGGCGGACAGCAGATCTTTGACATACCGGCAGTTCAATACGGCAGCCAACCGCATTGCCAAAGCGCTGCAAAAAAAAGGGGTCAGGCCCGGGGACCATATCGGCCTGTGTGCTCCCAATTCTCCGGCCTGGCTGTGTTTTTATTTCGGGGTGCTCAAAATCGGGGCCGTGGCCGTTACCCTGCCCCATGCCATGACCGGAGCCGAGCTGGAACCCGTGCTGGCAGACTGTGAACCGGACATTATTTTTACTGACAAGGCAAAAAAAGAGGTGCTGTCGGCGCTTTCCTGTCCCGGGGAAATGATTCTTGAAACCGATATCATGTTTGAACCCGTGCCGGCCGTTCCCGGCAAAGAAGAGGTCGTCAGCCTGGACCGGCATCCGGATGATGTCGCCGCTATCCTTTACACGGGCGGCACCACAGGCGTGCCCAAAGGGGTGATGCTCACCCACAAGAACATCATGACCTCGGCCTTTAATGTATCCCATAACGAGCGCTCTTGTGAAACCGACCGGGCGTTGTGTTTTCTGCCCCTCAATCACGTGTTTGCCCAGATGCATATCATGAACGCCACCGTGTTCAGTGCAGGGGGCCTGGTGATCCAGCCCGCGTTCAACATGGATGCACTGCTTGCGGCAGTGGAAAAATTCAGTGTCACCAAGCTGTATGCCGTGCCCACAGTATACATCCGGCTGCTGTCTCTGCCTGATATCAAAGAAAAACTGGGCACGGTGCGGTATTGTTTTTCCGCCGCCGCCAGCATGGCCAAAGAGGTGGTGCGGGAATGGAAGGCAAGGACCGGCCTGGACATCAATGAAGCATACGGCATGACGGAAAGCGCCTCCATGGTGTCGTTCAACCACTATCACCACCATGTGATCGGTTCCGTGGGCACCCCGGCCCCCAATGTGGAGATCCAGATCCGGGACGAAACCGGCCGGGTCCTGAAATCCAACCAGGAAGGCGAAATCTGCATTGCCGGTCCCAATATCATGAAAGGATATCTCAACCGGCCAGAGGACACGGAAACCGCGTTCTGGGGCCGGTGGTTCCGGTCCGGGGATATCGGGTACCTGGATGATGATAATTACCTGTTCATCGTGGACCGGATCAAGGAGCTGATCATCACCGGCGGAGAAAACGTATCCCCCAGGGAGATCGAAGAGATATTGTATACCCGCCACGAGATTGAGGAGTGTGCAGTGATAGGGCTGCCGGACAGGGAATACGGGGAACGGGTCACCGCCTATATCGTGTTCCGGCCCGGGCAGACTCTGGACCCTGCTGATCTCAAGGCGTATCTCAAAACCCAGTTGTCTTCGTTCAAAGTACCCAAAGATTTCATCAGCGTCACAGAACTGCCCAAATCCAGCACCGGCAAACTGCTGAAAAGAGAACTCAAACGCCAGGTTTTGGAAGGATAATCCCATGGCCCAGATCATCGCAGATCGGCGGGATGTGGATTTTGTGCTCCATGAGCAGTTTGATGTCTCCCGCCTGAGCACCCATAAATCATATGCCGAGTTCAACAAAAAAGTGATGGACATGATCGTGTCCGAGGCCCGCACCCTGGCGGTCAAAGAGCTGCTTCCCGTCATGAAGACCGGTGACACCGAGGGGTGCCGGTATGAAAACGGCCGGGTCAAAATGCCTGGCGCGTTCAAGCGGGCCTGGTATCTGCTGGAAAAAGGCGGGTGGTTTGCCCCGTGCCAGAACCCTGCGTGGGGCGGGCAGGGCATGCCCCACAGCCTCAATGTCATGGCACAGAACTATCTGTTCGGCGCCAACATGGCCCTGATGATGGTGGCGGGCCTTAACCACGGGGCCGGTGAGATCCTGGAGCGGTTCGGAAATGACACCCAGAAGCGTCTGTATCTTGAAAAACTCTACACCGGTCAATGGGGCGGTACCATGGCATTGACCGAACCGGAATCCGGGTCCAACCTGGGAGACCTCCAGACCCGGGCTGTAAAGAATCCGGACGGGACCTACAATCTGACCGGCACCAAGATTTTCATCAGCGGCGGGGACCAGGACATCACCGCTAACATCATTCACCTGGTGCTGGCCCGATGTGAAAACGCCCCGCCCGGCTCAAAGGGGATCTCCTTGTTCGTGGTGCCCAAAATCCATGTGAACGACGACGGCAGTCTGGGTGCGCCCAATGACATCGCGTGCACCGGCATCGAGGAAAAAATGGGCCTGCACGGCAGCCCCACCTGCACCCTGGCCCTGGGCAGCAGCGGCCTCTGCACGGGCACGCTCGTGGGAGAAGAAAACAAAGGCCTTGCCATGATGTTCGTGATGATGAACATGGCACGGCTCATGGTGGGGGCCCAGGGCCTGGCCTGCGCCTCATCCGCCTATCTGCACGCCCTGGAATATGCAAAAACAAGGATCCAGGGGCCTTTGCCTGCAGGTGGTGACAAAACTTCCGTGGCCATCATTAACCACCCGGATGTCCGGCGCATGCTGCTGACCATGAAATCACACACCGAAGGCATGCGCAGCCTGTTGTGCTACATCGGCCTGCTGGAAGACGAAAAACAGATCTGTGGCAATGATACGGAAAAGCAGCGATATCAGGATCTTATCGATATTCTGATTCCGGTGGGAAAAGGATATGTGACAGACCGGGCCGTGGATGTGTGCAACCTGGCCATCCAGGTGTTCGGCGGATATGGGTACACCTGTGAATATCCGGTGGAACAGATATTCCGGGATGTCCGGATCACCACCATCTATGAAGGCACCAACGGGATCCAGGCCATGGACCTGGCCGCCAGAAAACTGGGCATGAAAAACAAACGCCTGTTTGATGCGCTGCTGGCACAGATCCGCACCACCATTGCCCGGGCGCAAAAGATCCCGGACCTGGCAGATCTGGCCCAAACCCTGGATCAGGCGGTCGTAACCCTTTCAGACACGGCAGACACCCTTCTGGCAGCTTTGGGAGACGACCGTGCCCTGACCGGGTTTGCCTTTGCCGGCACGTTCCTGGAGGTAACCGGAGACCTGGTCATGGCCTGGATGCTCTTGTGGCGGGCTGCCGCAGCCAAAGAAAAAACAGCCACAGGCGCCAGTGCCAAAAACAGTGATTTTTATGACGGCCAGATGCACAGCGCCCGGTTCTTTATGGCATGCCAGGTGCCGGTGACTTTGGGGAAAATGGCATCCATCCGCGCCATGTGCCCGGCCGCCGTCCAGATCCGCAACACATCATTCAGTGGAAAATAAGATAACAGATCATAACCATCATAGTTTCAGGAGGAAAAGATGTCTCAGATTTCTAAAATAGGGGTTATCGGTGCCGGGCACATGGGCAGCGGCATTGCCCAGAAGATCGCCCAGGAGGGCATGCAGGTCGTGCTGGTGGATATAAAACAGACCGCCGTGGACAACGGCATTGCCGGGATCCGGGGCCTGCTGGAAGGCGGGGTAAAGCGGGGCTTGTTCACCCCGGAAAAAGTGGAAAAGATCCTGTCCCGCATCACCGGCACCACGGACATGGCTGATGTGGCAGATGCGGATATCATCATCGAGGCGGTGTTCGAGGACAAGGCTGTCAAAACAACCCTGTTCAAGAACCTGGATTCCGTGTGCAAAGATGCCACCATTTTTGCCACCAACACCTCCAGTTTTTTTGTGCATGAATTCGCCAATCAGACCAGCCGGCCGGACCGGTTCATCGGGCTTCACTATTTTTTTCATCCCGCCAAAAACAAGCTGCTGGAGATCATCCCCCATGATACCACCAGTCAGCAGACCCTGGATGCGGCCAAAACCTTTGCCGCGCTCCACGGCAAAGTGGCCATCCAGGTGAAAGATTCCCCCGGATTTGCCGTGAACCGGTTTTTTGTACCCTCCTCCAATGAAGCGGCACGGATGCTCGGAGAGGGCCTGGGCAATGTGGCCACCATCGAAGAAGCCAGCAAGCAGGCCTTTGGTATCGGCATGGGATCTTTTGAAATTTTGAACATCACCGGTATCCCCCTGGCCGTGCACGCCTCCCAGAGCCTGGGAAGCGAGCTGGGACTGTTTTACGGCACCCCGGACCGGCTGACAGAGCAGATGGAGAAAAACCAAGACTGGGACCTTACCGACGGACCGGTGGAAGAGGACAGGATCGATGCCATTGTGGACCGGTTCTACAGCGTGTGCTTGGGCGCGGCCGCCTCTCTGGTGGATGAAGGCGTGGCCACCATGGAAGATGTCAACCTGGGCGCCAAAATAGGGCTGAGATGGCGCCAGGGCCCGTTTGAGATCATGAACCGCATCGGCATCGATAAAACCTGCCAGGTGGTGGAAGAAGCAGTCAAAAGATACCCCGGTTTCAAGATGCCCCAGATCCTTGTGGACCAGAAAAAAAAGGGGCAGCCCTTTGAATTCAAACTGGTGGACCTGGAGAAAAGATCCGATATCGCCTGGATCACCATCCGCAGGCCTGATGCCATGAACGCCCTGAACGAGGCCGTGTTCCAGCAGCTGGCCCAGGCCTTTGACACAGCTGAAAAAGATCCGGATGTGGAAGCCATCGTGTTCCAGGGGGCAGGCAAAACCTTTGTGGCCGGAGCAGACATCCAGTTTTTCGTGGATCGCATCAAGGCCGGCCGTATCGACCACATTGAAACCTTTACCAAAAAAGGCCATGACCTGCTCTGGAAAATTGAAAACAGCACCAAAAAAACCATTGTCCTGCTGGACGGCCTGTCTCTGGGCGGGGGCAGTGAAATGGCCCTGGCCTGCCAATATATCGTGGCCACGCCGGCCGGGTCCATGGGCCTGCCGGAAACCGGCATCGGCATTGTTCCGGGCCTGGGAGGGATGCTGCGCATGGCCCGCCGGGTGGGACCGGCCCTGGCCCGGTATTTTGTGTTCACCGGCCAGACCCTTTCCGCCCAGGATGCATTTGACTTAGGCATTGTCCACTGCATCGTGGACCCCGGTGAGATCGATACGGCCATCCGGAAGATCACCGACATGACGGACAATACGGACAAATATGCACCCAAAGAAATACCGGACCGGTTTGCGCCCATGGCAGACCTGTTTGCCGACACACAACTGGACGGGTGGGACCATGCACCGGCACGGGTGAAAAAGATGCTGGACCGCAAATCTCCCAAAGCCCTGGCCATGGCCAATGAGATCATGACGGCCCAGGAGGGATTGTCCATGGATGCGGCCGTGGCCTGTGAACTGGACTGCCTCAAAGATCTGTTCTCCACAGCCGATGCCTTTGAAGGCCTGTCCGCAGCCGCATCTCACAGAAAACCTACGTTCACAGGAAAATAACCCATTTTTATACCAATCATGCCCTGAATGACCACAACAAATGATGAAAGCACAAACAGTCACTTATGGACTTAAAACTTAACACTTAACACTTTCATATAAAATTAAGGAACCCCACCCCATGTATACCAAGTCATATATCCCCTACAAAGGCTATTATTCCACCCCTTTTTGCAAATGGCAGGGCAGCCTGGCCAATGAAAACGCCATCACCCTGGGAGCGGCAATGTCCAGACAGTTTTTTGAACAAAAAGATCTGGATGCCAATGATCTGGACTACTGCATCTTCGGCAACACCATCGGTCAGCACCGCCAGTTTTACGCGTCCCCCTGGTCGGCGGCTTTGCTGGGGGCAGATGCCCTGCCCGCCATTGCCATCAGCCAGGCCTGCACCACCGGCGCCACCTGCATCAACCAGGCGGCCATGGGCATTGAGACCGGGCTGTTTGAACTGCCTTATGTGCTCACCGTGGACCGCACCTCCAACGGTCCACACACCATCTGGCCCAATCCCAAAGGCCCTGGCGGAGAGGTGATTTCGGAAAACTGGAACATGGACAATTTCAATGCCGATCCCAACACGGGCAAAAAAATGGTGGAAACCGCTGAAAACGTGGCAAAGGAAAACGGATTCACCAAAGAGGTGTGCGACGATCTTGTGGTGCGGCGGTATGAGCAGTACCTGGCAGGTCAGGCCGACAACCGGGCGTTTCAGCGCCGGTACATGCAGCCGGTGGAGATCGCCATCTCCAAAAAGAAGACCATTATGGTGGAAGAAGATGAAGGCATCATCCCCTCCACCAAAGAGGGGCTGGCCCGCCTTAAACCCACCATCCCGGGCGGAGTTTTAAGTTTCGGGGCCCAGACCCATCCGGCGGACGGCAATGCCGGGGTGATCGTTACCACAGAAGAAAAGGCCCGGCAGCTCAGCGCTGATGACAAGGTGACTATCCAGGTGATCGCCTACGGCTTTTCCAGAGAGCGCAGAGGATTCATGCCTGCAGCCCCGGTACCCGCCACCCGCATGGCCCTGAAAAACGCGGACCTCACCATCAAGGACATCCGGGTCATCAAGACCCACAATCCTTTTATCGTCAATGACCTGTATTTCGCCAAACAGATGGAGATCGACCCGTTCGGGTTCAACAATTTCGGATCGTCGTTGATTTTCGGCCATCCCCAGGGCCCCACGGCCACCCGCCTGATCATCGAAGGCATCGAGGAAACCGTCATGGCCGGGGGCGGGTATTTCCTGTGGACCGGGTGTGCGGCTGGTGATTGCGGGGCCGCCTTGATTTTGAAGATATCCTGATCCAGTACCCACACAGATTACAGGGCCGCCTGATTCCCATGGGTGGCCCTGTAAGTTTATTTTTTAAGTTCCAGTGAAATTTCTCTTCCTATTTCTTCCATTTTCTTAACATGGGCTTCCTTGCCCCATGAATATTGCGGCAGGTCCCATGTCATTGTCTCCAGATTTTGTATGATTTCAGGCAGTACATTAAATGGAATGGTGATCAGCAGCAGACCCTCCGGAAACGTGTTTCTGGCTCTCATTCCATGGTAAAGTCCGGTAACCATCATGTTCAATTCTCCCGTGGCATATGGATACATATACAGATAGGCACACCCTAACACTGAGGTGCCCTTGGCATTCCATGCCGCACCGGATCGATAACTATATGCTCTGAGCAGTATTTCCGCCTGATGCGGTTTGGCTGTAACAATTAATAGATCAGGGTCAAAGGATAATTGATCCAGGGAAGAAAAAGCAGTATAGTTGACGCTGTCTCTGGCCATTTTGTGCATTTGCATATAAAGTTTGCGATTTGCCCGGGGATCTTCATAAACGCCAAGTTTGGGTCCTATCTGGCCGCTTTCAAAAACAGGATTGGAATCGACCATCCCCAGCAGGAAGGGACCTGCCTTGCATTCATGGTTGTCTTTTGCCGCATAAAACGGCTTGGAATCCTGTGCTTCTTTGAGCATTTCGCAAAAGGACAGTTTGCGTTCAAGTTTGGAGATGTCTTTGGGTTTCAGCAATAAGAATTTTACCCCCACGGGAGAATATTCAAAATCAAATTTATTGAAAACAGACAGATTCATTTTGTTTTCCATGACAAGGTTCCTTTGTAAGTGTGATCAAAAATGGTATCAAGCAAGACATCTCTGGCCATGGCTTTCAAAACATGTTGTTGAAACTGATTTCGATGGGCTTTGTCGTAATTGTTGCAGTTTGCGACAGGACCGGGGCCATTGACGCGAATCGGATAAATGCGGCGAATTCGGGATTCATCGTAATACCCTCCATAAAAGGCATGAGACGTTTTACCAAACAAACGTTAGGTTATTTTAACGCTTGTTTATTATGTCGTATCACGGGAGGAATTCATCTGTCAATATAATATTAGGGCCTTGGGTGTGATTTCACCTGTTTACCCAAAATGTTAAAAGTGGCAAAATGGGTAAACACGGATTTATTGAAGGATTTTACGGTTCTTCAGATGGTGAAGAAGCTTGACTGGCCTGAATTTCTGGTTTGGTAGCAGTCGATGGTAAACGCAAACGATTTTGACCGGTTCAAGGCACTTATTTGGTGTATCAGGGAAAAGGGCTTGGGAACAAATAGTTGGTATAATACCAATGCTTGAAATAGCATGATAGCCGTGATATTGTATTTTTATGATATACAATTTTAAAAATCAAGCGACTGAAGATATTTTTAATGGCAAGGTGACCAAACAAGCTTTAAAAATATGCCCAAGGAGTATTTGGAAAATTGCTTCCCGCAAACTTGATCAGCTTGATTCCGCATCTTTACTCGATGAACTGCGTGTCCCACCAGGTAATCAGCTTGAAGCTCTTCAACGAGATCGTAAAGGTCAAGATAGTATCCGGTTAAATGATCAATATCGGATTTGTTTCAAATGGTCTGAAAATGGACCATCAGATGTTGGAATCACAGATTACCATTGAAACGATATCAACCAAGGAGTTATTTATGATTCGAATTCCAACACACAGAGCGCCCACACACCCGGGGGAAATGCTGCTTGAAGAATTTTTAAAACCCATGGGGCTCAAGCAAAAAGAGCTGGCAGATGCGATTTGTGTACCCTATCAGAGAATCAATGAAATCATTAACGGCCGCAGAGGTGTCACACCCAGCACAGCGCTGCGACTTTCAAAATTTTTCGGCGTGAGTCCTGATTTCTGGCTGAATGTGCAATTGCGGTGGGATCTTTATTTTGCACAGCAATCTGAAGCCAGTATTTTGAAAACGATTAAACCAATGTCACCCGAACAGGAATACGCACATTGATGGGCCGGGCAGCCAGCCCACCAGTTGGCGAACAACCGCTATGACAAACCCCTTTTCAGGAATACTGGACCACAAATCACTTTGGCGATCAGCATTGCGCCCAAGCGGTTCAGTCAGGCGGAACAGGGTGCTTTTGTGGTTGAACGGTTTTTTACCACTGACTGGATGGATATAGCGCATTTGAAAGAGCCGGAAGCGGCGTTTAACCGGCAGGTGCAACTGAATACCGAAATTAAGCGGAAAGAGAGTGAACTGAAACAGCTGGTTAAAACAGGAGTTTGAAGATGGAAAAAATGGACGGGAAAACAATCGATATCGCAGCTGATAATATTTCCAAACTCAAAGCACTTTTTCCAGAAGCGGTTACCGAAGGAAAAATAGATTTCGATGTCCTGAAAGAGTTGCTTGGCGAATATGTGGAGGATCGGGATGAACGCTACAGTTTCACCTGGAATGGTAAAAGTAAGGCCCGGATGCTCGCCCAGACCCCCAGCACTGGGACGCTGCGACCCTGCCCGGAAGAATCAGTGAATTGGGAAACCACTAAAAACATCTTCATTGAAGGCGATAATCTGGAAGTTCTCAAGCTCCTGCAGAAAAGCTATCATAAAAAAGTAAAGGTGATTTGTATTGATCCGCCCTATAACACCGGGCATGATTTTGTTTACAAAGATGATTTCAAGGATAATATCAAAAATTATAAATTGATCACCGGTCAGATAGATGGCGAAGGCCGAAATATTTCCAACAATCCGGAAACCAGTGGCCGGTACCATACTGATTGGCTGGATATGATGTATCCTCGTTTGAAGCTGGCGAGGAATCTGTTGAAGGATGACGGTGTGGTTTTTATCAACATCGATGATACTGAGGCAGCTAATCTTAGAAAAATATGTGATGAAATATTTGGGGAAGAGAATTTTGTTGCAAATGTGGTTTGGGAAAAAAAATATGCACCGTCAAATGATGCAAAATGGTTGAGCGACAATCATGATCACATACTTATTTATTCAAAAAATAAGGAATCCTGGAGACCACAGCCTTTGCCGCGCAGTGAAGATCAAAATCAGCGCTATACAAACAGAGATAATGATCCTCGCGGTGTCTGGAAATCAAGCGATTTGACAGTCAAATCATACTCGGCAGCATATGATTACCCAATAAAAATTCCGTCTGGTAGAATTGTAAACCCATCCAATGGCCGTTGTTGGGTAGTCTCTAAAACAAAATTTGAAGAATTATGTAAAGATGGTCGCATTTGGTTTGGTGAGACCGGCGATAATGTTCCATCGATTAAACGGTTTTTATCAGAAGTCAAAGCGGGTGTTGTTCCATTGACAATTTGGAAACATTCAGAAGTTGGTCATAATCAATTAGGACGTCAAGAAGTAAAAAAACTATTCAACAATAAGGGTTTTTTTGATGGACCTAAGCCTGTCCGTCTTATAAACAGAGCTTTGCACATAGCAAATACAGAATCTAACGATATTATCCTCGATTTTTTCGCAGGTTCAGCAACTACAGCTCACGCAGTCATGCAACGAAATACAGAAGAAAATGGGAAATGCAAATTTATCATGGTACAACTTCCCGAATCCTGCTCTCATCAATCAGAAGCATTCAAAGCTGGTTACAAAACCATCGCTGATATCGGCAAAGAACGCATCCGCAGAGCCGCCGCCAAAATCAAAAATGAATACCCCGAATTTAAAGGCGATCTTGGCTTCAAGGTGTTCAAACTTGACTCCACCAACATCAAGCCCTGGGAGGCGGATTTTGAAACCCTGGATGAAAAGCTGCTGGAAGATTATATCACCAACATCAAACCGGGGCGGACCGAATCAGATATTCTGTATGAAATCTTGCTCAAATACGGCCTGGATTTGACGCTGCCCATCAAAGAACATACCATTGCCGGTCAAAAGGTGTTTGATATCGGCATGGGGGCCTTGATCATCTGCCTGTCGGATACGGTGGATCTGGATGTGGTGGAAGGGATTGCCGGACTCAAGCAGGAACTCAAACCGGAGATCATGCGGGTGGTGTTTAAAGATTCCGGTTTCAAGGATGATGTGGTGAAGACCAATGCGGTGCAGATTTTGAAACAGGCGTGTATTGAAGATGTGAGGAGCCTGTGATCATGAACCCCGAAAAACACGAAAAGACACGAAAAAAGAAAGTAGCCACAGAATATACTGAAACCACGGAACTTGGTTTTGATGGCCTGGTTGGACTGTTTGAGCAGACTCAGACAGCCTTGCAGACACAGGCGGCCCGTTCGGTGGATATTGCGCTGGTGGTGCGCAACTGGTTGTTTGGGTGGTATATCGTGGAGTTTGAAAATGGCGGTGCGGAACGGATAGAATTGTACGGAAAAGCGCTGATTAAGCGACTTTCAGAGCAGTTGAAAAAATCGGGTCTCAAAGGCATGTCCCGAACCAACCTGCGGAAGTTCAGAGAATTTTACCTGGCGTATAATAAGATTCAACAGGCACTGCCTGTTGAATCTTCCATCAAAGCTGATGATGACGAAAAGATTCAACAGGCACTGTCTGACGAATCTGCCCGGATAGGTGATTCGCTGACTGTCCTGCCTTGTATCACGCATATCAATCCCGAAAATTTGCAGACGCTGGCTGCAAAATTGACAGAACGCTTTATCCTCGGCTGGACCCATTATGTAACACTTTTAACAGTGAAGACTCCGGATGCGAGGCGTTTTTATGAACTTGAAGCAGCGGAAAACGGCTGGGGATATCGTGAACTGGAGCGGCAAATCAACTCGGCGCTCTATGAACGTCTGGCGTTAAGCCGTGATAAAGCGGAAGTGAAACGCCTGACCGATAAAGGGCAAATAATCGAAAAACCGTCCGATCTCATCAAAAATCCCTACATTCTGGAATTTACCGGCCTGGAAGAACGGAAAATATATAGCGAATATGATCTGGAAACCGCGCTGATCGATAGAATTGAGGATTTCCTTTTGGAATTGGGCAAAGGGTTCCTCTTTGAATCCCGGCAAAAACGCTTTTCATTCGACAATCGTCATTTTTATGTGGATCTGGTTTTCTACAATCGGCTTTTGCGGTGTTATGTCATTATCGATCTGAAGATTGGCGATCTCAAGCACCAGGATCTTGGTCAAATGCAGATGTATGTCAACTACTTTGACCGATATGTGAAACTGGAAGATGAAAAACCGACAGTGGGGATATTGATGTGTCTGACAAAGAATGATGAATTGGTGGAACTTACCCTCCCGGAGAACGCAAATATTTATGCATCGGAATACCAGCTCTATCTGCCTGACAAAGAGGCGTTGAAAAAATTACTCGGAGAAGCTCAGGCTGAATGGGAGGCGCACCATGAAAATCAAATTTGATCCGAATCTGGCGTTTCAGAAACAGGCCATAGACGCCATCACCGGCGTGTTTGAAGGACAGGAGATCTGCCGGACCAATTTCACGGTGGCCCCGCTGCAGTTTGCTTCAGAGCCGGCCCTGCCGGGGATGGAGGAAAAGGGTCTGGGCATCGGCAACCGGCTAAAACTGCTGGATGAGGTCCTTCTTGAAAATATCCGGAGCATTCAGCTGAAAAACGGGCTGGCCCCTTCGGAAAATCTGGATTCCATGGATTTTACCGTGGAGATGGAGACCGGTACGGGAAAGACCTATGTGTACCTGCGGACGATTTTTGAACTCAACCGGCTGTATGGGTTTACCAAATTCATTATCGTGGTGCCTTCCATTGCCATCAAGGAAGGGGTGCATAAATCATTGCAGATCACGGCGGACCATTTCCGGGAACTGTATGAAAATGTCAGCTTTGATTATTTTGTCTATGATTCGGGCAAACTGTCGGATGTCAGAAATTTTGCCACCAGCCCGGATATCCAGATCATGGTGATCAATATCGATGCCTTCAGAAAGAGTTTTTCCGATCCGGAAAAGGAAAACAAGGCCAATATCATTCATCGTTCCCATGACCGCATGACCGGGGCAAAGCCCATTGAATACATCCAGGAAACCCACCCCATTGTCATCATCGATGAGCCCCAGAGCGTGGATACCACAGCAAAGAGCAAACAGGCCATTGCATCGCTGAACCCGCTGTGCAAACTGCGCTATTCAGCCACCCATGTGGAAAAGCACCATATGCTGTACAAACTGGATTCCGTGGATGCCTATGAACAGAAACTGGTGAAACAGATCGAGGTGGCAGGCGTGGACGTGGTGGACGGTCACAACAAAGCCTATATCAAACTGATCAGCGTGGACAATAAAAAAAGCCCCATCACTGCAAAAATCGAGATGGACTGCCGGACAAAAACCGGGGGAATCCAGCGAAAAACCGTGACGGTCAAAAGCGGGGATGATCTTTTGGAAAAAAGCAACGGGCGGGACATCTATGATGGGTATATCATCGATGAAATCTTTTGTAAAAAAGGCAGTGAATACCTTGATTTCACCAGCAGGCCTGAGATCCTGAATCTGGGACAGGTGGTCAACGAGGTGGATCCGGATGAATACAAGCGGTTGCAGATCGCCAAAACCATTGATGAACACCTGGAAAAAGAGATGCAGCTGCGGCCTAAAGGCATAAAAGTGCTCAGCCTGTTTTTCATTGACAAGGTGGCCAATTACCGGTGGTATGATGCAGACGGCAATCGGCAAAAAGGCAAATTTGCCGCCATGTTTGAACAGGCATATGCCCGGGCCATTAAAAAGCCCAAATATCAGACACTTTTTGACGGGGCGGACCTGGATACACTGCCGGCTGAAGTCCATGACGGGTATTTTGCCGTGGATAAGAAAAAAGATACATCTGGAAAGGAAATGATCAAAGATGCTTCCGGCAAAACCCTTGCCGATGAAAGCGCCTACAATCTGATCATGAAAGACAAGGAAAAACTGCTCAGCTTTGATTCCAGGCTGAAATTCATCTTTTCCCATTCCGCCCTCAAGGAGGGTTGGGATAACCCCAATGTGTTTCAGATCTGCAACCTGCGTGAAATGGGATCTGAGAAGGAGAGGCGGCAGACAATCGGCCGGGGACTTCGCATCGCTGTCAACCAGGACGGGGAGCGGGTGCACGGGTTTGATGTGAACACCCTGACCGTCATGGCCAATGAATCCTATGAAGTGTTTGCAGCCCAGCTTCAAAAAGAGATCGAGCAGGAAGAGGGCATCAAATTCGGTGTGGTGGAAAAACACCTGTTCGCCAACATGGTGGTTTCCTTGGATGGCCACGCCAATAAGTATCTGGGGGTTGAGGCATCAACAACACTCTGGGATCATCTGAAAACGGCCGGGTATATCGATGCCGGGGGAAAAGTTCAGGAACCTTTGAAAAAGGCGCTGAAAACCGGGGACCTGGACCTGCCAGAAGCGTTTGAACCGCAGATCCGGCAGATTGCCGCCGTCCTCAAAAAAGTGGCCGGCAAACTGAACATCAAGAATCGTGACAACCGGAAAAACGTATCCCTGAACAAGGCGGTGTTTTTAAGTGAGGATTTCAAGCATCTCTGGGATAAGATCAAGTACCGCACCACTTTCCGGGTGGATTTTGATGTGGCTGCTCTGGCAACCAGATGTGCCGAAGAAATCAGGGGCAGTCTGCATGTGGGAAAAGCCCGGTTCATATACCGCAAGGCCAGAACGGAAATCGACCGGGGCGGCGTGCACGCCGAACAGATTCAGGAAACCGCCCATGTCTATGATGCCCGGTCTTTTGAACTGCCGGACCTGATCACCTATCTCCAGAATGAGACCAACCTGACCCGAAGAACGATCGTTAAAATCATCAATGACAGCGGCCGGCTGGCATCGTTCAAGAACAATCCCCAGAAGTTCATTGAACAGGTGTCCGCCATCATCAAAAACCAGATGAGGCTGTTTGTGGTGGATGGCATCAAATACCACCGGATCGGGGATGATCACTATTATGCCCAGGAGCTGTTCGAGGAAAACGAGCTGTTCGGATATTTGCATAAAAACATGGTGGAAAGCAGAAAATCCATTTTTGACCATGTGGTCTATGATTCGGATATCGAGCTTGAATTTGCCGCTGCCTTTGAAAAAAGCGATGATGTCAAACTGTATGCCAAACTGCCAAAATGGTTCAGGATCGATACACCTTTGGGCTCCTACAACCCGGACTGGGCCGTGTTGATCGAGGCGGATGGCAGAGAAAAACTCTATTTTGTGGTGGAAACCAAAAGCACCCTGTTCACCGATGCGCTCAGGCCTGTGGAAAAGGCTAAAATTGATTGTGGAAAAGCGCACTTCAAATCGTTGGGCAGCCATGTGGATTTTGCCGTCACCAATGCGTTTGAAGACTTTACTGGGAAATATGCGACCAAGGAAAATATGAAAAAACATACACACAGTGTAGAGAATTGAGAGGTCTTCCTGGGGGGGGGTCTTTTTTGAAAAATGCTACACATCGTGTAACAAATTGAGTCGGAACCATGGACGCTTGGAAAATTTTAAATATAATTCCGTGAAAGGTGGATTGCAGAAAGAATTTATGGAGACCTTCTTATGACCCGGGAAAACCAGACCATCGAATGGAAAGAAACCTGGCGGGACGAGTACCTGCGCTGGGTCAGCGGGTTTGCCAATGGCCAGGGCGGTGTGCTGGTGATCGGCAGAAATGACCGGGGGCAAGCGGTCGGCGCTGCAAACGGCTCAAAGCTGCTGGAGGATCTGCCAAATAAAATTCGTGACCTGCTGGGAATCATGGCGGATGTCAACCTGGTTGAGGAAAACGGGGTGGAGCTGCTGGAGATTCATGTTCCCGAATACGCCAATCCCATCAGTTTTCGGGGGCGGTACTATACCCGCAGCGGCAGTACGCTCCAGGAACTGAAAGGTGCGGCCCTGGACCGATTTCTGCTGCAGCGGCAGGGCCGCACCTGGGATTCCGTGCCGCTGCCCGGGGTTAAACCCTCGGATCTGTCCCTGACCAGCCTGAAGAGATTCCGTGAACTGGCAGCTGCCAGCGGCCGTCTGAGTGCCGCGGATCTGTCGGCATCAGATTCAGGGTTGCTGGAAAAGTTGAAACTGGTGGAAGGGAAATACCTGAAACGTGCGGCAGTACTTTTGTTTCATGAAGATCCGGATCGGTTCATCACCGGGGCTTTTGTGAAAATTGGCTATTTTGTTTCTGAATCAGACCTGGCCTATCATGATGAGATCCATGGGTCGCTTTTTTCCCAGGCCCATGTCGTTGTTGATCTACTGCGGACCAAATACATGAAAGCCGCCATCAGCTACCAGGGAATTCAGCGGATCGAGCAATTTCCCGTGCCTTACGAGGCCTTGCGCGAGGCGGTGGTGAATGCGCTGGTACACCGGGATTATGCCGTGCCCGCGCCCATACAGATTCGGGTGTACGAGCATAAACTGCGGATCTGGAACCCTGCGGTGCTGCCTGACGGCTGGGACCTTGAAAAACTGCTGGGTGCCCATGCCTCCCATCCCTATAATCCGGATGTGGCCAATGCGTTTTTCCGTTCCGGGGAGATCGAATCCTGGGGCCGGGGGATTGAAAAAATATTTTCTGCCTGTCGGAAAGCAGATTCTCCGCCTCCCAATATCCATGTGGACGGGTATGATCTCTGGGTGGAATTTGTGTTTTCTCCGCAGTATATGGCCGCCATCCAGGGTGAAACTGACAGCAAAAAAAGCGCTACCCAGAAAACTATCCAGAAAACTGCCCAGAAAATATTGGATATCCTCAAGAATGATCCGGAGATAAGCCGTGCCAAAATTGCAGAACAATTGGGAGACATCACAGAAAGCGGAGTGAAATATCATTTAGCCAAGATGAAACGGGAAGGGCTTATTTGCCGTGTCGGACCTGACAAAGGCGGTCATTGGGAGGTTTTGAAATGAAACCATCCGAAAAACACAGGCTCGATGAACGCAACCACGTGGAAAAGCCGCTCCAGGATCAGCTTTCCGGCCTTGGCTGGAAAATCATCGACCTGACCGAAGAGAAACAGACCCCGGAGCAGGTCATTACGGGGTGCGCAGTGCCTCCACGGAAATGGTGACATCGACCACATCACCCACCACCCCCATTTTGAAAAATTTGCCGTCTCCCACGCCAAAGGCCAGGCGGTCAAGGGAAAATGCCGTGTCAAATCCGGCCACCATCTGTTTTTTGTCAACGGGTGACGGGGCCGTGCCGTGAAAAACAAACGGGATATTCATATTTTTGGCCGTGTCCTTGATTGTCATGGTGCCGGCAACCTCATAGGTATTGCCCTGTTTATGGGTGATTTTTGAAGAGGTAAAGGTCATGACCGGGTATTTGTCTGCGGCAAAAAAATCATCGGACCGCAGATGGGTGTCCCGCTTGGCAATGGCTGTGTTGATGGTTTTGACCTGAACGGTGAAGTCAAATTTGCTTTGGTCCAGGTGTTCCGGGTCAAAACGGATGGTGCCGTCAAAGTCGGGAAAATATCCGAACACCGTGGAAAAAATATGTTTGATCCTGAACTGAATAGTGGAATGGTTGGCATCAATGGTCCAGTTGTTTCCCCAGGCCGGGGTCCAGGTGGTGATGGAAAGAATGAGTACCAGAAAACCGGTGATGGTAAAGCGTTTCATGATGACCTCCTTGATTGAATTTCATTTTCAGTGAATCCGGATTGCGGATGTAACAGCAGGAAAAGGTTTGTTTGTTTTGAAAAAATAAGGCGGATTTTTGGAAAGTCCATATAGAGATCACGCCGCTGCAATTATCACCGGAGGACAGGCCGGGTTCGGTCGATGGTTCCGCTGCCGGCCTCATTTCAATGTTGTAATGCCTGGAATTATGGATCACCGGCAAATTGACAACCAGTCAAGTGGCTGATATTATCAAAACAATGAATAAATATTCTTGATGCGGTTAAAGAATCCCGGGCACGGACTACTGAACAAAACAGATTCTGGCAAACGGATAAGTTTGAGCTGCAGCTTTCATGCAGACCGTCAGTTTAGAGTTCATGGACCAAGGAAGGGTGCTTTTTTTAATAAGTAGGAGTGCTGAAAGAGTAAATCAATTCTGACCGGTTATATTGACAGCGCATTACCCAAAGCCGAATATGACAAATTGGATGATGGTACTTTTTTGGGTCGGATACCCGGATGTAAAGGGGGGACAACGGAAAATGGGGAAATACGACAAATTAATTTTTCAGATCTTGCGTGGCACAAGCGATGCAAATATTTCTTTCTCTGATTTGATTACTCTTTTCCAACATTTTGGGTTTGAAATGCGTGTCAAAGGCAGTCACCATATTTTCAGAAAAAAAGGCATTGAGGAGAAGCCAAATTTACAAAAAGAAGGAAATAAGGCAAAACCATATCAAGTCAAACAGGTACGAAACATTATTCTCAAGTATAAATTGGGGGGTGAAGATCGATGAATAAATATGAAATTATAATCCACTGGAGTGATGAAGATCAGGCATTTTTGGCCGATATTCCCGAGCTTCCAGGCTGCATGGCGCATGGTGATACATATGAATCCGCATTAGCTAATATTAAATCAGCCATGGATTTATGGATTAAAACGGCTAAGGAATTTAATGATCCTATCCCAGCACCTAAAGGCCGTCGTCTTGCCTTTGCATAGGCATTCACCGAACCCTGTCGCTTCACCTGATCCCGAGGGGCCTGGCGGCCCTCGGCTCAGGTGTTTTTTTGTTGACTCCAGTGTAATTCATGATTTTTTAGACAAAATGAAACTCCACGTTTAGATTTGTCTATATTATGCTGAATTGAAAAATTGAAAACGAGTTACACGTAACTGCTATGACGGGGTTCTTGAAATGGACAAACAAGCGGCAATGATAAAAATTTCCGCCATGTCCGGTAATAACAATCGCGTATCTGTGAATTCATTTTTTCATAACAGTCCCGGCAGGAACAGGGCGATCTGCGGAAAGATCATCAGCAGGCCGTTGCAGATGATCAGGGCCAGCAGAAAAGGCAGCACGCCCCGGAAGATGGCTTCCAGCGGAATGTCCTTGGACACGCCGTACACCACATACACATTGATGCCCACCGGCGGGGTGATCACCCCCATTTCCGCGATCAGCACGATGATGACCCCGAACCAGATGGGATCAAAGCCCAAAGCCTGGGCCACGGGGAAAAAGATGGGGACCGTGAGCATGATCAGGGCGAATCCATCCATGAAGCATCCGCCCACAAGATAGATCAGGATGATCACCATCATGATCAGCATGGGGTGAAGCGGCAGGGCCGCCACCCAGTTGGACAGGTCAAAGGGGATCCGGGTCACGGCCATGAAATGACCGAACACCGTGGCCCCTGCCACGATGACCATGACCATGCAGCTCAGCCGTGTGGTGTCGGCAATGGCTTTGAAAAAATGTTTCAAAGAGAGCTGGCGCCGGACCACGGACAAAAGCAGGGTGAAAAACGCGCCCACGGCGGCGGCTTCCGTGGGGGTGAACACGCCGGAGAAAAGCCCGCCCATGACGGATCCGAAAATCAACAAAGCCTCGAACACACCGGTAAGGGATTTGATTTTCTGAATCCAGGTGGTTTTGGGACCGGCCGGTGCCAGGGCCGGGTTGCGCCGGACCTGCAAATGAATGGCGGCAACGAACAACAGGGCCAGCAGGATGCCCGGCAGGATCCCGGCCAGAAATAGACTGCCGATGGACTGCTCCGTGAGGATGCCGTACACAATGAAAATGGTGGAAGGTGGAATCAGGATGCCCAGGCTGCCGGCGGCGGCCACGGTGCCGGCAGCCAGCCCCATGTCATACTTGAACCGCTTCATTTCCGGGATGCTCACGGTGGCCATGGTGGCGGCCGTGGCATTGGTGGACCCGGAGATGGCGGCAAATCCGGCGCAGGCGGCCACGCTGGCCATGGCCAGTCCACCCGGGCGGGCTCCGATGAGCACATAGGCGGCATCGTACAGGCGCCGGCTGATCCCTGAATAAAAAGAGATCTGGCCCATGAACATGAACAGCGGGATCACGGTGAGGCTGTGGCTGGAAAACATCTCGAAAAAATCCTTGGCCAGGATGTTCAACCCCGGTCCCCATCCTTTGACATAGCTGAATCCCAGAAACCCGATCAGGCCCATCACAAAGCCCACGGGCATTTTGGAAAACAGCATGATCAGCAGGACAATGATGCCGATCACACCAATGGCTGTCAGACTCATAAGGAAACCACCTTTTTCATGTTTTTGATTATAGCGATCAGATATACCAGGGCGACGACCAGGCAGGAGACGGCCATCATGTAAACAAAGGGGTGATATGGCAGCTGCATGGTCATGGACACCTCTCCGCTTTCCCTGAGCTTGCCGGCATAGACCACACTGCGCCAGGCCAGGAGGCCGAACAGACTCAAAGAGGCCGTGTCTGTGAACAGTTTCATCCACATCTGGCCTTTTTTCGACAGCAGCCGCACCACCAGGCTCACGGCCACATGTCCCGATTCCAGGGTGGTATGGGCCATGGCAAAGGCGGCGGCAATGGCACCGCACATGGCCACCAGGTCATAGGTGCCGGGTACGGGGCGCCAGGTTGCCAGGAATTCCCACCCGAATTTGCTGTACATGGTGACGCAGAACCGCATGAATACGTCCAGCGTGGTGATTATCATCATGGCCACAATGGCCATGCCGGCAAGAAAATACATCAACCGGGCCACCCCGTGGATGGTGTTTTCAATCTGTGTTATCTGCATGGGGCAGCCGCTCCTTCCAATCCGGAACTCAAATCTTTGTTGTCTCCCGGAATGATCATCTCAAACCGGTTGTCGACCACGGTGTAATCATAATATCCCAGCCGTCCGATGGGTTTGATTCTGGGGATATCTATTTTGCCGTGTTCGTCAATAAATTCGTCCCTGATGTGGACGGCCACCACCTGTCCGATGATGATGTCCACAGTACCCATGGTGCCGGCGCCCGGCAGCCGCAGGGTCTGGTGGTACCGGCATTCCATGTGGATGGGGGATTCCGCCACCCGGAAGGGCTTGACCTGCTTTGACGGGGCTTTGGTGACCCCGGCCAGGTCAAATTCATCCACATCGGGCGCAGTTTCCTGTGCAGACCGGTTCATGGCATCCCTTAAATCCCAGGTGGCCATGTTATACACGAATTCTCCGGTCTGTTCCGCATTCATTGGGGTGTCTTTTCTTTTACCGAAGGTGGTCTGATTGGCGGCGAACATCACATAAGGCGGGTCAAAGGTCAGATTCTGGAACTGGCTGTATGGGGCCAGGTTGGAAATCCCTTCCAGAGAAAGGGTGGAGATCCATCCGATGGGCCGGGGCACCACACAGGATTTAAACGGGTCATGGGCCAGACCATGGCGGGTTCTGCCGGGTTCATAATACATATGGCTCCTTTTATCTTGACGGCAGGGCCGGTAGACCTGCCGGTCCTGCCGTCAGATGGTTTTAGTGAACCCCTGAATGGATATGAATGGGTGTTATGCCCATCCGGGCATGGCCGTTAATAAGTCTTTACCGCTTCTCTGAGAAAATCCACATACTCCTGGGCCGGCAGCCCTTTTTTCGAGGCCTCTTTGACCCAGGTGTCGATCACGGGGGCCACGACGTCCGCCCAGCGTTTGTTTTCTTCCGGGGACAAAGAAATGATTTCATTGCCCAGTTCCAGGGTGAATTCCCGGCCTTCCTGGTCACTGGTATCCCAGGCTTCGCCGTATTTCACCATCCATTCTTTGTTCACCTGCTCGAAAATCGCCTGGATGTCTGCGGGCAGATCCGCCCATTTGTCCTTGTTCATGAAAAGATACAGACCTGATGTGTAACCGATGCTGTAGGTTTCCGTGGTGTAGTTGATCACTTCCCCCTGTTTCCAGCCTTTGAGTGCCTCAATGGGGACCAGGGTGGCGTCGCAGACCCCTTTTTGCAATGCTTCATAGGCCTGGTTCTGGGCCATGGCCACGGGGACGGCACCCAATGCTTCCACCACCTTGACACTGAATCCGTAACACCGGACTTTCATGCCTCTAATATCTTCCAGGGTCCGGATGGGGTCTTTGCTGTGGATGAGACCCGGGCCGTGGGCCGTAAAAAACATCACCTTGATCTTGTTCAGTTCCTTTGGTTGAAATTTTTCGTAAAATGCATTGATGATTTTGGTGGCCTGGATGCCGCTTTTGTATCCCATGGGCAGGTCAATGGCTTCCAAAGCCGGAAATACGCCCCGGCTGTAACCCAGCACGGAAAACCCCATGTCCGTGATACCGTCCACAATGGCGCTGTAAGTCTGGGGCGGGGATATCAGGGAGCCGCCCGGGTAATAGGTCATTTTGACCCGCCCATCCGTGCGTTTTTCAATTTCATCGCAGTATTCCTGGCCCAGTTGCCCATGGATGTGGGATGGGGGAAACATGTTGCTGAAACTGATTTCAATGGGCTTTGCCATTGCAGTGGCTGCCGTCAGTGACACAGCCAGGGTGATGGAAAGAATTGATGCAATGATTCCGGTTTTTGACATCATGGTGGTACCCTCCATTCGGACGTAAAGGTTAGAAAAGTATTTTTACCAAACAAGCGTTAGATTATTTTAACGTTTGTTTGTCATTCCATAGCACGGACAATTTCTGTATGTCAACAAAATAATGATTCCGGTTCAGAGAGTTTTTATAGAATTCATCTGATGACGATTTTGAAGGGGTTTCAGGCAGTGGGGGGCAACGCAGATTATCGGAAATGCCATGTATGGCGTTTCCGATAATTGTCAGATCGGCTGCGTGTTTTAAAAATTGGGTTATGGCCGGATGTCAGCTGAAAGGTGCCTGGCCTTTGCGGGTCAGGCCGAAAACAAAGGTGTTGAAAATTTTTTCGCCCAGGGCTTCAGGCTTGAGATCTCCTTTGGGATCATACCAGCGGTAGATCCAGTTGCACATACCGACCAGGCAGTGGGCATCCACGGCAATATGATCTGCGGGAAGGCCCTGGTCCCGGCAAAATTCGTCCAGCGCGTGTCGCCAGAACACCAGAAATGACCTTTGTTTCTGTTTGATCTGCTCATACCATTCCCCGGTAAGACAGTCGTCATCATTGAGGATCAGTTTGCTGCGGAACTTGTCTTTACAATAATTATCCACCTGATACTGGATGTATCTTTTGATCAGATCAAGCGGCGGGGCCTGGGTGGCGGCAATTTTTTCAATGCCGGCGAGCATGTCGTCCATATGACTGTCCAGGATCTGGAACAGCAGTTCTTCCTTGCTTTTGAAATAATAATACAGCCCGGCTGTGGTCATGTCCGTGGCTTTGGCAATATCCCGGATGGTGGTTTTGTCATACCCTTTCTGCCACAGGGTCTGGGTGGCGATCCGGTAGATCTCTTTTTTTCTGCGCTCATGTTCTTTTATCTTGTATTTTTTCATGGAAAATATTTAAAGCACAAAAAAGCATGTGGGTCAAGCACTTGATAGAATATTTTAACGCTTGTTCGAAATTTTTTAGACCGGATCTGAATTTTTTCCGATGGGCCGGCGTTATTTTTCAGGCACGATCCATGCCTCTTTCCGGAATGCCTGGTCCTGGCTTCTGGCAATCAGCGCGCCCGTGTCTTCATTGATCACGGTGATGTCATACAAAGAGGTGCGATGTCCACAGTGGACTTCTGTGGCTTCGGCCTTCAGGCGGTCCCCGGGGAAGCTGGGTTTCAGATAACAGATACTCACGTTCAGGGCCACGGCCACCCGGCCGTGGGAATTGCAGGCCGCGGCAAAGGCCATGTCACTGATGGCAAAGATCACCCCGCCGTGGGTGGTGCCGTGAAAATTGGTCATCGTTTCCGTGACGGTCAGAAATACGCGGCTGTGACCGGGGGCCACAATCTCCACCGTGGCACCCAGATGACGGGCAAATGCATCTTTTTGAATTAGGTCCAGAAGTTTTGAGTCGCACAAGGTAGTGTCAGGCATGATCGTAAATCCTGTTCGCAGGTTGGGGTTCAATTAAATAGCGGTCACTGGCTCTGGGCTGGTTTTTTCAGGTAAAGGGAAAACACCATGCCGGTGAAAGAAATGGCTCCGGCCACCAGAAACGGGGTGGTCAAAGACTTTGTGGTGTCTGCCAGATATCCGCCCAGGGCCGGGCCGATGGACTGGCCGATGCCGAAAAACAAAGTGATGAATCCCAATCCTGCCGGCGCAAACTTTGGTCCCACAAAATCCCCGGCTGCTGCCGCCATGATGGTGGGAATACTCCAGGCCGTGAGCCCGAACAGGACCGCGGAAATATAAAACCCGGCCTCCACCTTGACCAGGGCATAGACCAGATACGAGGTCCCCAGCACCAGATAGGCCAGAGCCGCGCCTTTTCCCCGGCCGATTCGGTCGGAAATGCTGCCCCAGATCACGCCGCAGAAAATGCTCAATCCGCCCACCATGGCCCATAGTCCGCCGGCCCAGGCCTGGCTGTAACCCATTTCATTCACCAGATAGGCCGCGAAAAATATCATGTAGATGATATAAGACATGCCGTAAAAAAAATACACCACCCCCAGAAACCACAAAGATTTCATTTGATAGACGGCCCCCCAGTCCAGGGAAGAGACCTTGGGTGCCGGCGCTGCCTTGTCTGGCGCGTCTTTCTGGCCCACGGGCGTCAGGCCTTTTTCCGCCGGCTGGTTCCGCAGAAAAATGCCCACCAGCACAGCCACGATAAGCACCAGCACGCCTAAGATATACCAGGAATAGCGCCACCCGTCCGCATTGTAGGATTTGAGAATAAACGGGACGATCAGGCCGGATAAAAAAGTGCCCAGCCCGATGCCCCCGGACACGATTCCCGTGGCAAATCCGCGTTTGTGGATGGCAAACCAGGCCGATCCCAGGGCCATGGCCGGCACATAGGCAGCCCCGTTGCCAAGGCCTGTGAAAAGCCGCATGGCAAAGGCAAATCCAAAGGACTCGGCCAGACCGGTGAGGATCATGGTGATGCCCATGAGGGCTAACGCCGCAGTGATCACGGCCCTTGTGCCGAACCGGGCCGCCAGAAAACCGCCGATGATGGCCATGGACAGGTACCCGATAAAATTGCCCGTGCCCAGAAGGCCCAGCTGGGTGTAGTCAAACGACAGCCCTTCCTTCATGGCGGGCAGCAGCAGGGTGTAGGCCATCCGGCCGAATCCGTGGGCAGCCACCGTGGTGAAAAGGCCCATGACAATGACGATCCATCCGTAATGCAGCTTGTTTTCCATGCGACGCTCCTTTTCCAAGAAAGTGGCGAAAGATATCGCATCTGTATCAATAAAGCGGGAAGGTGTAAAGTAGTTTTACGCGCCTTTTTTATTTCATCAGGCCTGCAAAGACAGCCGACACCAGGATGATCAGGGTGATAACCAGGGCCATGGGTTCCCTGAACCGGAACCGGCAGACCGTTGTCAGGGGAAAAAAGAAAATGCCGGCGAAAAAACCGCACAAAAATCCGAACACATGGGCCCAGACATCCGTGTTTTCCCCATGGCTTAAAAACGCCATCAGCGTGGCCCCGGCAATGAGAGGCATGATCCGGTCCCGCCGACGTAACGGGCCTTTGCGCATCATCTGGAATGCGGCCAGACCCCCGGCCGCTCCCATGACCGCCGTGGATGCGCCGATGGACAAAAGTGCCGTGCCGCGGAATCCGGCATTGATCAAATTGCCCCCCGTGCCGGCAAACAGTACAAACAGCGGCCCGGACCCATATCCGGAAATGCGGAGGATCGGCCCGGCAAATAACAAAATCCCTGCCAGGTTTCCCAGCAGATGGGCCGTGTCCGAATGCAGAAACAGGGCTGTGACGGCCCGGTAGGTGTCTCCCTGGAAAATGTACATGCCCGATGATCCATAGGCCAGGATACAGTCCCACCGGGTGCCGGTCATTTCGATGCCCAGATGGATGACTGCCAGCAGCCCCATGATGATAAAAATCCCGGGGGATACGAATCCGGCAGGTATGGCTGCCGCAGACGATACCGGTTCAAAACCGGACCGGTTTTCCCGGAAATAGGCAGCCACCTGGGATGTTGCCTCGTCTGCATGGTCTGAGAAGGTTGAAATATCGATGCCGCGAGATCCTGTTGATTTTCTGGCCCGGATGTTCTGGGAGGCCAGTATCAACAGGATCAGATCTGCATTCCGGGAAGTCATTCCGGTAAAAATACGTTTCATTTTATCCGGATTCTGTGGTAAAGGCAAAGACATGATGCACAGTTTATCCCAAGTTCAGGAGAAATAAAAGCATGCAGATCATACGATTCAGGACAGCGGACAACCAATTGTACACGGGGTGCGATTATGACGGCACCACGGCGTCATTGGTGGAAGGAGATCTGTTCGACAAACTGACAGATACCAGACAGCGAAAAAATGTGGCAACACTCGAGGTGCCCGTGGTGCCCGGGGCAATTTTTTGTATCGGGCTCAACTACCGGGGCCATGCAAAGGAAACGGGCATGGATCTGCCCAGATACCCCGTGGTGTTCATGAAAAATCCCGGGGCCGTGACCCCCCATAAGAGTGACATCGTGATCCCTGCCTCCTGCCTGGAAACCCCGGAAGTGGATTATGAAGCGGAGCTGGGGGTGGTGATCGGCCGGGAAGCCAAAAATGTGTCCGAAGCCAGGGCCCTGGATTATGTGCTGGGGTATACCTGCGCCAATGACGTGTCGGCCCGGCGGTGGCAGAAACATGCCGGGGGCGGGCAATGGGTCCGGGGGAAAAGTTTTGACACGTTCTGTCCTCTGGGGCCGGTGCTGGTGACAGCCGATGAGATCCAAGACCCCCAGAACCTGGCGGTGGAAAGTGTGCTCAACGGCACAACCATGCAGCAAAGCAACACCCGGGACATGATTTTTTCCGTGGCCCGGTTGATCGCGTTTCTGTCTGAATCCACAACGCTTGCGCCGGGAACCCTGATTCTCACGGGCACCCCGGAAGGGGTAGGGTTTGCCCGGAAACCCCCGGTATACCTGATGCCGGGTGATCATCTACAAACCCGGATCCAGGGAATCGGGATGCTGGAAAATCCCGTGATTGCAGAAAAAAGCGGAAACTGAAACAAACACGCCCCTGAAATTCCGGATCATCCGGTTTTTCAGGGGCGTGTCAGATAAAGGGACTTGATTTTAAAAAAGGGTTCCGGTTTCGGGTATCATTATGCCTGTGTCACCGGCCGGACCCCTCAGTGTTTCCATATCGGATTAATACCGGCTGCAACGGGAACCTCTGCCGCTGCCATCACCGTTTTTCTGACCATATCCCTGGCCCAGTTTCGGGCAGTCGCCCTTGCCATAGCCGTTGTGATATCCGCGGCCCATGCCCGGGCCGAACGTAAGTTCAGGGGCCACTTTTTTGGCGGCCAGCATGAAGTCGATCCGGTTTTCCTGGAGTTGTTTCATGAGATCAGACACTTCCGTGTTCAGCCGGCTCAATTCAGCGCGGTCCGGCTGGGAGGTTTCCATGAGCAGGCGGATCTCATTGTGTGTCTGCATCATGGATGTCCGCAATTCATAGGTGTCGTCGATGAATTGCTGGCGCAGGGTTGCCAGTTCGTTTTTCTGGGCTTCGGTCAGATCCGTATAGGCGTTCCGGTCAATTCCCGGGCAGCTGGTGCTGCCCCCGTATCCGCCCATGCCTTTACCCGGTCCCCAGGAAAATGCGTAAGTGGATAACAATCCAACGGCGATGAGTGCGGTGATCAGTATCAGTGCTTTTTTCATGATGAAATCTCCTTTGTAAAAAAATTAAAAAATAGCGTTCAGTTTTGTTATTGTTTATGGGTGTCTTTGTTTTGCAGATACCCGGTTACCCTGGCAATAGATTACAGCAAAGGGCGTGCCATGCTGAAAATATAATCATATCCGTCTGAAATAAAAGGGATAAATTGTTTTTTTAACCCATTGCGTGGCATGGGGCAGAAAATAGATTGTATCCTTTTTACCCGAACTGGGTATCCAGGTGGGTAATTATTATCCATGGGGTGGTAACCCCACGACTGTAAATGTATACATTTGATACAAAATAGGGTAGATACGTTGAAACTGGTACAATCTTTGCTGCGGTAAACGGATATGAAAAAATTATCACCCCGATCACTGTCGTCCCTGATTTCCCCGCTCATGCTGGCAGGGGTGATTCTGGTGCTGACACCGATTTTTGCGGTCATGACCCTGGACCGGATGCAAAAGCTTAAATCCCATATCACGGATCAGCAGCTGGCCAAGGGAATTTCTCTGATCCGGACCTTTGAGGCCGGGACCCGGACCGGCATGATGACCATGCACTGGGGCATGCGCCGGATTCAGGATCTGCTTCAGGAAACCGCGTTTCAGCCGGAAGTGGTGCATATCATGATTGTTTCAGCCGGGGGCACCATACTGGCTCACAGTGATCCGGACCAGGTGGGGCAGGTTTTGACGGATATACCGGATATGCCTGATTCAGAAGCAACAAAAAGCCCCGTGTTTCATCGATCCCTGCTCAAAGGCAAAGAAAAAGTGTTTGAGGTATACAAGCGGTTTACCCCCATGGAAAGCCGGTTTGGGGGCCATCCCATGCGCATGATGCACGGCATGCAGCGGACAAGAAGGGCGGGGCCATTTCAGGACAAAGAAAGCGGCATGGAGAAACATGACGTTCTGGAGGCGGGTGCATGGATCCTGGTAGGGCTTTCCATGGATCAGATGGGCCGGGCTCAGGCCCGGTTGCTGCGTGATGCCGTGGGCCAGGGCGTGATGTTTTTTATTCTGGGGTGTGCGGGCGTGATCAGTCTGATGGTGTTCCAGGCCTACCGCACCACCAAAGCCCGGCTGGTCAGCGCCAGGGCATTGTCGGAAAAACTGAAAAAAGAGGTGGAAACCACCCGGCACCTGGCAGCCATCGGCAAACTGGCAGGGGGCGTGGCCCATGAGATCAGAAATCCGTTGAGCTCCATCAAAGGGTTTGCCACCTATTTTGAAAAACGGTATGCCGATCATCCGGAAGATCAGGACACCGCAAGGATCATGGTCCAGGAAGTGGAACGGATCAACCGGTCCGTCACCCAGCTGCTGGAGTTTGCCAAGCCCATGGCCGTGGAAAAAAAACAGGTGGGCCTCCGGCAAGTGATATCCCACTCATTGAAGCTGATGGCCCATGACCTGGAAAAGAAATCCATTGCCGTTCACACGGATATCCGATCGGCCCGGTCAACATTTTACACGGACCCGGACCGCATGAACCAGATTCTGCTCAACCTTTACATGAACAGCCTGGCAGCCATGGATGACGGGGGCACACTCACGGTCACGGTGGTTGATGTGTCTCCGGGCAGGGATCTGGAGATTCGTGTCACAGATGACGGCTGCGGCATGGATGAACACATATTGTCCGACATTTTTGATCCGTATTTCACCACCCGGCCGGACGGCACGGGCTTAGGCCTGTCCATTGTGCACCGGCTGGTGGAAACCCTGGGCGCAGAGATCCGGGTGGAGAGCGTCAAGGATCAGGGAACCACATTTTTTATCCGGCTGTCTGCACAGAAAAAGGAAAACAGCAAATGACACATCAGATACTGGTGGTGGAGGATGACCCGGCCCATGCCCGGATGCTCAAGACCCTGATAGCGGACTGGGGGTATGAGGTGGTGCTGGCCGATGACGGGGACACGGGGGTGGAACAGGTGAAATCCCGCAGTTTTGATATTGTGCTGCTGGATATGAAAATGAAGCGCCTGTCCGGCATGGAGGCCCTGAAACAGATCCTGGAATACAACCCGTCTTTGCCCGTGGTGATGATGACCGCGTATTCGTCCGTGGACACGGCCGTGGAAGCCCTGAAGATCGGGGCGTATGATTATCTGACCAAACCGCTGGATTTTGACAGGCTGAAACTGACCCTCGAGCGGATCCTGGAACGGATTTTTCTGCAGTCGGAAAATCAGCACCTGAAGGAGCGTCTCAAATCCACAGCCCTTCACCACAATATTCTGGGAAAAAGTCCGGCCATGGCCGCATTGCTGGACACGCTCAACATGGTGGCGCCCACGGATGCCAATGTGCTGGTGACCGGGGAATCGGGCACGGGCAAGGAACTGGCGGCTGCGGCCCTGCATGACAACAGTCCCCGGAAAGACCAGCCCTTTGTGCGGATCAACTGTGCGGCCATTACTCCGACCCTGCTGGAGTCGGAACTGTTCGGCCATGCCAAAGGCGCGTTCACGGGTGCGGACAAAAAACGCAAAGGAAAGTTCCTTCTGGCCCACAAAGGCAGTATCCTGCTGGATGAAATCGGTGAGATGACCCTGCCCATGCAGGTCAAACTGCTGCGGGTGCTCCAGGAGAAAGAGATCACCCCCGTGGGCAGTGATGACAATATTTCCGTGGATGTGCGGGTGATTGCGGCCACCAACCGGGATCTGAAAGCCATGGCAAAACAGGGCACGTTCCGGCAGGACCTGTTTTTCCGCTTGAATGTGGTGACCGTGACCATCCCGCCTTTGCGGGAACGGCCCGAAGATATTCCGGAGCTGGTGCTGCATTTTCTGGCCCGGTTTTCCAAAAAAAACCGGCGGGAGATCAAGGGGGTGGCACCGGATGCCATGGATGCCATGATCCGGTATGCCTGGCCCGGAAATGTCCGGGAACTGATGAATGCCGTGGAACGGGCCGTGGTCCTGGCCCGGACCGATTATATCACCCGGATGGATCTGCCCTTTGGACAAACGGATGAATCAGAAACGCCGGACAGGGCTCATGGGGCCGGCCATCTGGAAAATACGCCGTTGTCCCGGATTGAAAAACAAGCGATTCTATCCACCTATGCCGCAGCTGACGGCAACAAGAGCGAAACGGCCCGGCGCCTGGGAATTACCCGAAAAACATTGTTAAAAAAGCTTAAACAGTATGGAAAAGACAAATAAGTGGATTCTTGACAATCGGATATCATTTGCGTACAACCGGTGAAACCGGATTTTCATATTGTGGATGCCCGGGCGCCGGGTTCCGGCACAAACGTGCATCCGATTTTCAAGGAGGGGTAACATGACCAATCCGCGGCATTATCTGTTTTTAACTTTCATCTATCTGCTGGTGGTGGCCGGGGTCTGCGCCTTGCTGGCAACCCCGCTCAAGGCCGCGTTCATGGCCAACTGGGGATTTAATCTCCTGATTCTGGCGGCTTTGTGTGTGGGCATCGCCATCAACGTGTTCCAGATTCTGCGGCTGGAGCCCGAGATCAACTGGATCAAGAAATTCCGCACCGGGGACCCCGGTATTTCCACGGTGGAACCGCCCACGCTGCTGTCTCCTCTGGCCAAACATCTGGAAGAGATTCACAGGGACCGGTTTAGGCTGTCTGCCGGATCATTGAGCACAGTGCTGGACGGGATCCGGGGACATCTGGATGAAGCCAGGGAAATTTCCAAGTACATGATCGGGCTGCTGGTGTTTTTAGGGCTTTTGGGCACGTTCTGGGGGCTGCTTCAGACCATCGGCACGGTGGGACAGGTGATCAGCGGCCTGGAAGTGGGCAATGGCGATTATGCTCTGTTGTTCGACCGGTTGAAACAGGGGCTGGAAAATCCGCTAAAAGGGATGGGCACGGCGTTTTCATCCTCTTTGTTCGGCTTAGGCGGCAGCCTGGTGCTGGGGTTTATCGATATTCAGGCCGGCCATGCCCAGAACCGGTTTTTCAATGAAATGGAAGAATGGCTGTCCGGGGTCACCCGGCTGGTGGATGTGGATGAATTGCCCGGCCCCGTACCAGGGGGTTCCGCTGAAATGTTCAGAAACATTGACACCAACCTGCGGGTGCTGGTCAACCAGATGCAGAAAAACAACCAGGCCATGGCATCTTTGCTCAAACAGCAGCAAAAGAAAAATCCGGACTCCCCGCCGGAATCCGAAGCCTGATAAGGAGCGGATATGTTATCCAGAGCGCGGCGAAACGCGAGTCCCATCTCAGCCTGGCCCGGATATGTGGATGTGCTGTCGGCCCTGCTGATGGTGGTGATTTTTGTTCTGATGATTTTTGTGGTGGCCCAGTTTCTGCTCAGTGAAGTGCTTCGGGGCCAGGAAAGCGAACTGACACGGCTTCACACCCAGGTGAGCCAGCTGGCGGAAATGCTGGGGCTTGAAAAGGAAAAATCCGGGCGCCTGGAGACCCAGGTGGCAAGATTGTCAGATACCATTATCGCTTTGTCTGAAGACAAAGAGATCCTCATGTCCCAGGTGGCGGATTATCAGGCCCAGGCTGAGGTGGATGAAGAAACTTTGAAAAAGCAGATGCTCACCATTGCCAGCCTGAATGAAGATATTTCGGCATTGCAGCAGGTCAGAGAACAGCTGGAGCAGGAAGTGGGAGACCTGGCCGCAACCCTGGCATCCCGGGACCGGGAACTGGGGGTGGTGCGGGACCGGTCCATGCGCCTGGCGGCCCGGCTGGCGGATCAGACAGAAACCACACTGCTGGCCCAGGAAAAAATCGAAGCACAGGACATCCGGATCCAGGCCTTGTCCGCTGTGCTGGCATCCCAGAAGGAAAGCATTGAAAAGGAACAGCAGCTGTCGGCATCGGCCCGGGCCGAGGTGGCGTTGCTCACGGATCAGATCTCCCGGCTCAGGGACCAGCTGGAGGTGATCAAAACCGCCCTGGCCCAGGCGGAAGAAGCATCCGACAAAAAAGATGCCGAAATTGAAGATTTAGGCAAACAATTGAACATTGCCCTGGCCAGAAAAGTCCATGAACTGACCCAGTACCGGTCCGAGTTTTTCGGCCGGCTCAAACAGATCCTGGGAGATAACCCGGCCATCCAGATCCGGGGGGACCGGTTCGTGTTCCAGGCGGAACTGTTTTTTGCCTCCGGGTCTGCGAATCTGGGAGAGGCAGGCAAAACCCATCTGGCCGCCCTGGCCGAGACCCTGCTGACCGTTGCCCAAAAGATTCCCGAAGATATCGACTGGATTCTCCAGATCGACGGCCACAGCGACAAGGTGCCCATCAACAATGAGTATTTTTCTTCCAACTGGGAACTGTCCACAGCCCGGGCCGTGTCCGTGGTGCGGTTTTTAAGCCGTCAGGGAATCCCGGAAAACCGCATGGCCGCCGCCGGATTCAGTAAATACCATCCCATTGACCCGGCAGATACCCCGGAAGCCTATCGCAAAAACCGGCGCATCGAGATCAAGCTCACCAATTATTAAAACCGTTCGATGAGCCGGTCGATAAGAAACGTGGATTCCCTCAGGGCCTGGTCGCTGAACGGGCCGAACCACTCGGCAATTTCGTTGAACTGGCGGGTAAATGAGGATATATCTTTTTTTTCAAGCATGTCCGTATGCCGGGCCAACGAGGTGACAAACTGCTTTAACAGGTCCCGCCGTTCTTTTGTGGCAAAAACGATCTGGGCATACAGGCCGGCATCCTGGGCAAACAGCCGGCCCACCATGCCCAGCTCCAGCCGGTAGATGGGGCTGGAAAATTCCAGGGTGCGCTGGATTTTCACCTGTTTTTCAAACAAAAACCGGCCGAAACAGAAAGTGGCAAAATGCCGCAGGGCCTGGACGATCTCCATGATCTCATCATGTTCCACAGCCGATGCCTGAACCGGAATGGCCCCCCACAGCCCCATCTGTTCCACCAGCCAGTGGCCGGCGCTCATGTCCCGGCCCGGTGTGTAGACAATGATCTGTTTGTCCAAAGAAGAGGTGGTGGGGCCGAACAAAGGATGCAGGCCCAAGACCGGTCCATTGTGGTTTTCGCACATGGCTTCCACGGGATCTTTTTTTATGGAGGTCAGGTCTGCCAGAAGGGCCGTGGCCGGCAGAAACGGGGCGATTTTTTCGATGACCGCCACGGTGTGCTCGATGGGCACGGACACCAGGGCCAGGTCAATGCCTTCGCACAGTTGGGGGGCCGCTTCCCAGTCCGATTCCGTCAGAATCCGGACCCCGTACCCGGATTTTTCAAACAAAGAGGCAAACATGGCTCCCATCTGTCCGGCACCGCCGACAATCAGCACGGCCGCACCGGGCCGGACCCCTTTGTACTGCATGGAAAACGTCTGCTTGACCCGGGACTGGCGGATGATCACCCGGAACAGGTTTTCCGTGACATCCGGGTCCAGGCCTTTGTTTTTGGCCTGGGGTCTGAGACGAGAGATCATGTCTTCTTCTCTGGCCGGATGGTATACGGGCATGTCGCATTTTTTTTTCAGGTCCGCCACCTGATCCACCTGTTCCTGACGTCTGGCCAGAAGGGTCAGAATCTGTGTGTCGATGCGGTCGATTTCGTCCCGCAACGGGCGGATCTGGTCGGAAAAGCCGGGGTCGGTCATTTAAATTCTCCGGGATTCAGGCTGCCGACTGCCGGGCCCGCTTGATCAACAGCCGGTTGCAGTTGGCGATGTTTTCTTTGGTGTAGAGAGTGAACTCATCCCGGTAGCTTTCATGAAACAGCTGGGTCTCCAGTTCCCGGTCCGTCAAGGCGGTCCGGGTGACCCGGTCAATGAACCGCCGGGCCGTGTCAATGCCGGCCTGGATCCCTGCGGTGGCTGACTCATGTCTCAGCGGCCCCTGATGTCCCGGGCACACGATGGCCGGTGCCATGGCCTGGATATGTGCCAGCGTGTCCAGATATTCTTTGGCGCCTGTGAAAAACAAAGGCCAGAATCCTTTGCCCGGAAAATGGAATCCCACACTGTCCGAGCAGAACACCATATCTTTGACCCGTCCCAGAATATTGCCCGGAGAATGCCCGGCCACGGGAAATAACTCCAGATCGATCCCTCCCAGATCCAGCACAAACGTGTCTGCCACTTCCCGGGCGTTTGACAGATCCGGAATGGAGCTGATGGGGGGCCGCTGGGGCGGCAGGCCTCTGTCGGCAAGTCCCCGGGACATGAATTCATCTTCTGCCCGCATCAGCGGACCGGCTTTGGGATGGGTGATAAATTCTCTGGTACCGGTTCCGACCAGAACCTGTGCCCGGAAAAACCGTTCCATCAGTCCCGGAAGCCCGGTGATATGATCGGAATGGGGATGGCTGATGATCAGATAATCCGGTGCGGCATTTAAGTGTTCCAGCTGGCGGATGACGGTATCCACCATACCGGAGATACCGGCTTCGAACAGAGCGGTTTTCTGGTCTCCCTGAACGAGAAACAGGTTGATGTAGTGATTGCCCAGCACCGTCACCCGGGAGGACAGGGGCATGGGATAACTGGATGACTCAATTTTCCTATCCGGTTCCGGCATGATATCTCCATGAAACAAGGGTAAAACTTAAAATGCTAAGCTAAAAATTCAGCACCCGGATGTCAAGAACAATTTTCAAAGGACAGAAAGCGACCAGAACACTCCGGCGATCCGCCGGATTTATCCATACGCTGTGCCAAAAGTGATCCATGCCTGGTTATTGACAACATCCAGGGACTGTGATACATGCGACAGGATTGTTTATCGCCTGAAAAAGGGATGACCGGAAAGTAAAAATTTAAGGAAGGGTTCACCATGGATCAGAACAGCATTACCATCAATGGTCACGTCTATCAATTTAGACCCGGCCAGACCATTCTGGACGTTGCACAGGAAAACAATATTGATATCCCCAATCTTTGCCACCTGAAAGGCACCCGGGCGACCGGGGCCTGCCGTGTCTGTATTGTGGAACTGGAAGAATCCTGGGGAAAGAAACTGGTGTCATCATGCAGTTCACCGGCCAAAAACGGTATGGTGGTTCATACAGAATCTCCGGAGGTCGTTCAATACCGGAAATTTTACATTGGATTGATGCTGGATTCGGGCAATCACAACTGTGATATCGGCGCATCAGCGGATGAATCCTGGACCGATTTTCAGATCGAGGCCATGGAAAACGAACAGAAAGAGGAGCTGTGCCCCGTGTGGGGGGATTGTGAGCTTCAGGCCCTGGCGTACCGGTACCAGGTCAAGGGCCGGGTCAGCGGCCGTCACAGAGAACCCGTGAAAGTGCCGATCGAAAAAGACAATCCCTTTATTATCCGGGACATGTCCCGGTGCATCCTGTGCGGCCGGTGTGTGGCCGCCTGCAACGAGCTTCAGGTGAACCAGGCCATTGATTACGGGTTCCGGGGCACCAATGAGAAAATTGTCGCCGGAACCGGCAACACATTGATGACATCCAGCTGCGTGTTCTGCGGGGAATGTGTCCAGGTCTGTCCCGTGGGGGCATTGATTCCCACCAAAGCGTTCAGAGATGACCGGTTTGTTCCCACCAGCACCGTGAGAACCACCTGCTCCTTCTGCGGGGTGGGATGTCAGATGGATTTACATGTCCAGAACAATAAAATCGTTAAAATCGACGGGGCCGACCGGGACCTGCCTCCCAACAATGGGATGCTGTGTGTCAAAGGCCGGTACGGGTTTGAATTTGTCGGCGCACCGGACCGGTTGACCACGCCGTTGATTAAAAAAGACGGCAAACAGGTGCCTGCCTCCTGGGATGAGGCCCTGGATCGGGTGGCGGAAAAACTCACTGAAATCAAACAGAAGCATGGGGCCGATGCCATGGGCGTGCTCACCTCGGCCCGGGCCACCAACGAGGACAATTACATTGCCCAGAAATTCACCCGGGCCGTGCTCAAGACAAACAATATCGACCACTGTGCGCGACTGTGACACAGCTCCACTGTAGCCGGTCTGGCTGCATCTTTTGGAAGTGGTTCCATGACAAACACCATTGCAGACATCGAGACATCCGATCTGATTCTGGTGGCCGGGTCCAATACCACGGAAAATCACCCGGTGCTGTCCACGTTTATAAAACGGGCCGTCTTGAAAGGCAAAAAACTGGTGGTGATCGATCCCCGGTTCGTCAAGCTGGCCAATCACGCCACAACGTGGCTGCGTCCGAATCCCGGAACGGATATCGTCTGGATCAACGGGCTGATGCATGTGATCATCAAAGAAGATCTGCATGACAATCCCTTTATTGCGGACCGCACGGAAAATTTTGATGCACTCAAGGATGTGGTGGCGTCCTATACCCCGGAACGGGTCGAAGAGATCACGGGAATCCCGGCCCAGGATATCATTGAGGTGGCCCGGGAATTCGCCAAAGCCACGGCCGCGTCCATCTGTTATTGCATGGGCATTACCCAGCATACCTGCGGGACCGACAATGTCAAGTCTTTGGCCAACCTGTCCATGCTGTGCGGACATCTGGGCAAACCCGGTGGCGGTGTCAATCCGTTGCGGGGGCAGAACAATGTCCAGGGGGCCTGTGATATGGGCGGGCTTCCCAATGTGTACACGGCCTACCAGGCTGTGACCAATGAGGATATAAGAAAAAAGTATGAGGCTGCCTGGAATGTATTGGATATGCCTGCCAAACCCGGTCTGCCCGTCACGGAAATGATCGAAAAGGCGTATGAAGGAGAGTTGAAGTCCCTGTATATCATGGGAGAAAACCCCATGGTGTCAGATCCGGACCTGAATCATGCGGAAAAAGCCTTTTCCAATCTTGAGTTTCTGGTGGTTCAGGATATTTTTGAAACCGAAACCACGGCCCTGGCAGATGTGGTCTTTCCGGCGTGCTGCTGGGCGGAAAAAGACGGCACATTTGCCAATACGGAACGCCGGGTTCAACGGGTGAGAAAAGCCGTGGAGCCCCCGGAAGGGGCCAAACTGGACTGGGAGATCCTGTGTGAGATTGCGAAACGCATGGGCTATGACATGACATATGAAAACAGCCATGAGATTTCCAGGGAGATCTGTGCCGTGACCCCGTCTTACCGGGGCATCACCTGGGAGCGCATTGAAAAAGGCGGAATCGCCTGGCCCTGCCCGGATGAAAGCCATCCCGGCACCCCGATTCTGCATACCACCCAGTTCACCCGGGGCAAAGGGCTGTTCCACGCCATCGAGCATCAGCCGCCGGCGGAACAGACGGATGCGGAGTATCCTTATGTTCTGACCACCGGGCGGGTCCTGTACCATTACCATACCCGGACCATGACAAGCCGGACGGAAGGGCTGAATGTGATGTCGCCGGAATGTTTTGTGGAAATTTCTCACAATGATGCGAAAAAAATGGGACTGGGCACGGGGGATGTGGTCAATGTATCTTCCCGAAGAGGTAAGATCAGTGCCAAGCTCAAAGTGTCCTATAAAGCCGTAGACGGCACGATTTTTATGCCGTTTCACTTTGCCCAGGCCGCAGCCAACCGGCTGACCAATGCCAAGCTGGATCCCGTGGCCAAGATTCCGGAACTCAAAGTGTGTGCCATCAATATTGAACCGGCTGCATAACACCCATCATTTAAATTTTTAAAAACAAAAGCCCGGCATGAACCATGCCGGGCTTTTGTCGTTTTTTACGTCTGAAAACGGTTGGTGGCTGAATGAACGTATTATCCAGCCACCAATTTCAATCAATTTTCAAAATAACGATCAGGTCGTTTCCATTTTTTCAGGTGTCGACGTTTTAATTCTGGGAGACACACAGTCCACAGCGCTGAATTTGGCCGGACATTTTTCCTGGCACACCCCGCACTGAACACAGACGGACTGGTCAATGACATGCACTTTTTTCTTTTCGCCCGAGATGGCGCTCACGGGGCAGGATCTGGCACAGATGCCGCATCCCACACATTTGTCTTCCCGGATGACAAAGGAGATCAAGGACTTGCATACTTTGGCCGGACACCGTTTTTCAAAAATATGGGCTTCATATTCATCCATGAAATACCGCAGGGTGGTCAGCACCGGGTTGGCGGCTGTCTGTCCCAGACCGCAGATGGATCCGGCATGGATGGCCAGGCTCAGGTTGTACAAAAGATCCAGGTCTTCTTTTCTGCCTTTACCGGCACAGATCTCCTTGAGCACATCCAGCAGTTCTTTGGTCCCCAGCCGGCAGGGCACACACTGGCCGCAGGATTCAATGACCGTGAAATCCAGGAAATACCGGGCCACATCCACCATACAGGTTTTTTCATCCATGACCACCATGCCGCCGGAACCCATGATGGAGCCGGCTTCGTCCAGGGAGTCGTAATCAATGGGGGTGTCCAGCAGCGATGCCGGCAGACAACCGCCCGAAGGCCCGCCCGTCTGGACGGCTTTGAACGTGCCGCCATCCGAAATCCCGCCGCCGATGTCATAGATGATTTCCCGGAGGGTGATTCCCATGGGCACTTCAATGAGTCCGCAGTTGTTCACCTTGCCGGTCAAAGCAAAAATCGCCGTTCCCGTGCTTTTTTCAGTACCCACGCTGGCAAACCATTCCGCGCCTTTGGTGATGATCATGGGCGCGGAAGAAAAGGATTTCACGTTGTTGAGCAGGGTGGGTTTGTCATACAGTCCGATTTCCGTGGTTCTCGGCCGGGGGGCCACCCGGGGCATGCCTCGTTTGCCCTCGATGGACAGGGTAAGGGCTGTGGATTCACCGCAGACAAATGCGCCGGCACCGGGAAATATTTTGATTTCAAAGTTGAAATCCGTGCCCATGATATTTTTTCCCAGAAATCCCTTTTCATGGGCCTGGGCAATGGCCCGTTCCAGACGTCTGATGGCCAGGGGATATTCCGCCCGCACATAGATATAGCCGGTTTCGCCACCAATGGTGTACCCGGCGATGATCATTCCTTCCAGAACCGAATGCGGGTCTCCTTCGATCACGGCCCGGTCCATGAATGCCCCCGGGTCGCCTTCATCCGCGTTACACACCACATATTTGGGCGTGCCTTTGGCGGCCAGTCCGGCTTCCCATTTCCGGCCGGCGGGAAATCCGCCCCCGCCCCGGCCCCGCAGGCCGGATGCTTTCATGACATCCACCACTTCCTGCTGGGTCATGGTGGTCAGGGCTTTGTGAAGCCCTTCATATCCCTGGTTGGCAATGTAATGATTGATATTGGTGGGATCGATAATCCCGCAGTTGCGGAATACCCGGCGCTCCTGGGGTTTGAAAGAAGGGGTGTCCAGAATTTTTGTCACGCCTTTGATTTCGCCCTGTCCCAATGTGCCCAAAGTATACTGGGGCAAAGGATCATCGCCTAAAAGATAGGCATCGATGATTTCCGTCACCATGTCGGGATTGACATTTTTAAAACAGATGGTGGGTTTGCCGGGTTTGTCAATGTTCACCAGGGGCTCGGCATAACAGGGGCCGATACACCCGACTTCACGAATGCTGGCATCCACTTTTTTTTCGGCCAGTCCATCCTCAAATGCCTTGACCACGGCCATGGCACCGGCGGATCTGCCGCAGGTGGCCGTACCAATGGCGATTTGAGGCTTCTGCCCGTTTATCAGCTCATCCCATTCTTTTCTGGCCTGTGCCTGTATTTCAGCAAATGTCATTTTGCTTTCCTCCTGTCGATTATTTCCGAAACCATTTTAGGGGTCAGCTTGGCTTCCACGTCTTCATCGATCATCACACAGGGGGCCAGGGCACAGCAGCCGATGCAGGCCACGGTTTCCAGGGTATATTCCTGGTCTTCCGTGGTTTCTCCTTCAACAATACCCAAAGCTCTTTCTGTTTCTTCCAGAATTTTTTCCGCCCCCCGGACATGGCAGGCCGTTCCCCGGCATACCATAAAAGAATGTTTGCCCCTGGGGGTGAAACGGAACTGGGCATAAAAAGATGCCACTGCAAACACCCGGCTTTCCGGGAGGCCGGTCACTCTGGCGATTTCAAGCATGGCTTCATCCGGCAGATAGCCCAGTTCTGCCTGTACTTTCTGTAGAATCGGGATCAGCGCATCCCGTTTTCCTTTATAGGGTGAAAGTATCTCACTCAACCGATCATCCATTCTGTCTTCCTCCTTACCTTGGCTTTATACTGCAGGTGGATCTTTTTTTTGTTCAAATTTTCGAATACTACAATATCTGTTGAAAAATATAAATACCCATTGCAACATTAGATTGTTTTATCCGTTTGCTTCATATCACACAACAAGATTGTGGAAAAGTCAAAACATGCCGAACCCAGGGGAATTCTGTGCCTGAAAAGGGTTGTAAATCAATTGATTTGTGGTATACAGGAAAAGTCCATTAAGGGGAGTGGACCTGTTTTGAGGCCGCCGGAAGGGGGGGGGCGGCATCCATGGATCGGTTTTTGTGCCTGGGAGGATAAATCGGGTTGATTCAAAATTGGGGGAAAAAATATATCGTCTGTGTTTTTGTGGTGGTATGCGGGTGGATGGTTGCCTTTCCGGCGGGGGCTGCGCAATCGTCGTCCTTACATTCCGTTTCAGGTGAAACCGTTTCCATCGCTGTTTTGAATAATTTTCCGCCGTTTTCTTTTTCAGTCAGGGGAAAGATTGTGGGGTTCACCATAGACTACCTGGATCTGTTGTCCCGGGAAACGGGGATGACAATCACCCTGGTTCCCGGGAAATGGGAAGAAAACCTGTCAAAATTCAAAAACGGGGATGTCGATGCCATTACAGCCATATCCCATACCCTTGAAGGGAATCGTACACCCGGTTCACAACCCCGTATTATTTGATCCCCACCGTCGTTTACATCCGGGAGAACAGTTTTGACTACACCGGGGTCAAATCGCTGCAAGGCCGGCGCGTCGGTATTGAAAGCGATATTTATTACAAACAATACCTGGAGCTATATCCGGACATTCAGATCGTTGAAATCGATGGCACCAGTGATTTGATGAAAAAACTGTCTTTCGGTGAGATCGATGCCGTGGTCAGCAATATCAATATCGGTAATTTTATGATCAAACAGCATGTGCTGGAAAACATTGAACTGGCCGGGAAAATCGATATTCCGGAGATTGAAGATGAGGATTTACGCATCGGTGTCAGAAAAGAAAAAAACCAGGTTCATGCGTTGCTGCAAGATGCCATGAACCGGGTTTCCTTTTCTGAATACAGGCGGCTGCAGGATCGCTGGATCGGAGCGACGCCAGAGGATATGCAGGAAACACTCATGTCCGGAGACCGGGAGTTTATCACTGCCCATGTCCAAAAATACGGGGGGGTAAGACTCGGGTTCCACGAAAACTGGTATCCGGTTGACTTCATGGATAAAGACAATCGTCATGCCGGTATCAGTGCGCAATTGTTTGAAATGATATCTGATATGCATGGCATTCCCATGATTGAACAGCGTTCCGGCAGTTTTGAATCGGTTGTGGAATCGTTGGTGCAGGGAGAAACAGATGTCATCCCCGCGATTGTTCCCGGCACGGGGTTTGACTCTGAATTGATTTACACCCCGCCTTATCTGTCGCTGCCTTTAGTGATTGCCACCCGCAGTGACGAGTTTTTTGTGGGCGATATTGAACATCTTTCAGGAAAACGGATCTGCCTTGTAAACCGGGGCAGTATTTTTACAAATTTCAAGAAAAAATACCCATCCCTAGTTTTTATTGAAGTCGATTCGGCAAAACAGGGGTTGAAACAGGTTCAGAATAAAGAATGTTTTGCTTTTCTGGGAACGGTCCCTTCTATTGCGTATGCCATTAAAAACAACAATCTGTATAATATTAAAATCTCAGGGAAACTGGAAGAAACCCTGCCCGTCAGTGCGGCGGTACGTTCCGGAAATGAGACACTGGCAGCGGTGATCAATATCGCAACCCAGAGTATTCCCGAAGAAGAACGCAGACGGGCCGTGGATCAATGGATTTCCATCAGTTTGGAAGAAAAAGTGGACTACACCCTGGTGTGGCAGATTTTGGTTGCTTCGGGCATGATATTGATTGCCGCCGTGGTCTGGCTGAAAAAAACCCATCAATACAACCGGGAGATATCCAAGGCCTATGGCCTGCTGGAAGAAAAAAACAAAGCCCTTGAGAAACTGTCCATTAACGATCCTTTGACGGATTTGTACAACCGCCATAAACTGGATATGGCGGTTGCCAAAGAAATGGAACGGTCCAACCGGTATCACCGGCCGCTTTCACTGGTGATCATCGATATCGATCATTTCAAGCCTGTCAACGATCGTTTCGGGCACCAGGCCGGAGACGACGTTCTTAAAAAACTGGCAGTACTCATCAAACATCGGATTCGTTCTTCCGATATTCCGGGACGCTGGGGCGGTGAAGAATTTCTCATTATCTGTCCGGAAACCGACCGAAAGGGCGCGTGGCATCTGGCGGACGCATTGAGAAAAGATGTCCAGTCCTTTGAGTTTCTGCCTGAAACAACCATTACCATCAGCGGGGGTGTGGCTGAATATGAATTCGGTGAAGATGGCGATCAATTGTTGAAACGGGCCGATGACAATCTGTACCAGGCAAAACAGACCACCCGGAATGCGATCTGCGGCTGAACCTGACAAAAGAATTCAGATTTCAGTTGGTTGAGTGTGGTGCCGGAGGCGAGACTTGAACTCGCACACCCTTGCGGGCGGAGGATTTTGAGTCCTCTGCGTCTACCAATTCCACCACCCCGGCACGAAGCTATTTAAATAATGAAAAAAAACTGGTTTGTCAATCAATTTTCAATCCCGTGCCGGGCAAACCGGAGAAATTTCAGGATGCCAGTACCTGCCGGATCGAATCAAAGGGAATTCTCCCCTGCCGGATTATCCGGGGAGGATCACAGGTGACATCCAGGATGGTGGAGCCGGTGCCGCCTCTTAAGGGGCCGGCATCCAGGACCAGATCCGCAGCCCGGATCAGGTCCTGGGGCAGGTTTTTGATTCGGCTGCATCCCGGGGCACCGGACCGGTTGGCACTGGTACCGGTGATAGGGCGGCCTGCGGCTTTGACCAGAGCCCGGGCCACAGGATGAGACGGGATCCGGACCCCGATTTTACCGGTACCGGCCGTGAGCAGATCACTGACACGGGGTGCGGCCTCGAAAATCAGGGTCAGGCCCCCGGGCCAGAAAGCCTGCATCAGTCTTTGGGCCGCATCCGGAATATGGGTCACCAGTTCTTCCAGATCCTTGGGACTGTGGATCAGGATCAGGAGGGGATTGGTTTCAGGCCGGTGCTTGATGTGAAATATTTTTTGGATGGCCGAAGAATCCCGGGCATCTGCAGCCAGACCATACAGGCACTGGGTGGGAAAAACCACCACGCCCTGGTTTTGGATCAATGCCGCCGCCCGGTGAATGGTTTGGGGTGCCGGGTGATCCGGATCGATCCGGATCACCCCCAACGGGTTGTTCAGCCGGGCTTCAGGCCCCGGCGTGGATGGGTCAGGCAAAAGACGCAGCCTTTTTCTGTACTTTGGCAGCCATGTCTTTTTTGAATGCAATCAGTTTTTCCGCCACAGCCGGATCGGACAGCCCGATGATCTGGGCTGCGAAAATGCCGGCATTATGGGCCCCGGACTTGCCGATGGCCATGGTGGACACGGGGATGCCCGGCGGCATCTGCACGGTGGCCAGCAATGCGTCCAGCCCCTGGAGGGCCGAGGAATCAATGGGCACCCCCAGCACGGGCAGGGTGGTGTGAGCCGCGATCACACCGGCCAGGTGGGCCGCATGTCCGGCCCCGCAGATCAGGACCTGGACCCCGTCTTCGCGGGCTTGGAATGCCAGCCGGGCGGCCTGGTCCGGGGTTCGGTGGGCCGAAGCCACGGTCACGTAATAGGGAATATCAAACTGCTTTAAAATGGCCAGGGCTTTTTCCATGACACCAAAATCGGAATCCGATCCCATGATCACCCCGACTTTGGGCGGGATGGACAATCGTTTCACGGCTTTGGCACCAATATCTTTGCGATAAAAATGATCGGTAAAAGAAATTTTTTCACAGGCTTCATAAGCGGTGTCAATGGCCTGCTGAACCGTGTCGCCCAGGCTGGTGACCCCTAAAACCCGGCCACCCGAGGTGATCACTGAGTCGCCGTCCATGGCCGTGCCGGCATGAAACACCATGGTGTCTTTGATCTCATTGGCCGCAGCCAGGCCGGAGATGGCATGGCCTTTTTCATAGGCCCCCGGATATCCGCCCGCAGACACCACCACGCATACAGCGGCCCGGGGGTCGATTTCCACGGCATGCTGGTGCAGGGTCCCGTTGCAGCAGGCTTCCATCAGGGGCACCAGATCGTTTTTCAGGCGCATGAGAATGGGCTGGGTTTCCGGGTCCCCCAGCCGGGTGTTGAATTCCAGGACCTTGATTTTGTCTTTGTCCACCATGAGTCCGGCATAGAGCACGCCCTTGAACGGGGTGCCTTCCTTTGCCATGCCCTGGACCGCGGGAATCATCACCTCTTTCATGGCTTTGGTGCGCAGCATGTGATCCAGGACCGGGGCTGGAGAATACGCACCCATGCCGCCGGTGTTGGGGCCTTCGTCATTGTCTAAGGCCCGTTTGTGGTCCTGGGATTCGGGCAGAGGCAGCACGGTTTTGCCGTCGGTCAGCGCGATAAACGAGGCTTCCTCACCTTTTAGACACTCTTCCACCACCACGGTGGCACCGGCATCTCCGAACCGGTTTTCCGTGATCATCTCCTCAATAGCCTGATCCGCCTGTTCCAGGGTGTCACAGATGATCACCCCTTTGCCGGCGGCCAGGCCGTCGGCCTTGATCACGCAGGGGGCGCCCAGAAACCGGGCATAGGCTTTGGCCTTGGCAGGATCAGTAAACGCCTTTCCTCTGGCACAGGGGATGTTGTACTTGTTCATGTGGTTTTTAGAAAACACCTTGCTGCCTTCCAGCTGTGCTGCGGCTTTGCTGGGACCGAACACGGCCAGGCCTTTTGCCTCGAACGCATCGGCAATTCCTTTCACCAGGGGGCCTTCCGGTCCCACCACGGTCAGATCGATCTCATTTTTTTCAGCAAACTCTGCCAGGGCCTGGATATCTTCGGCATCAATGGGAACGGGTTCTGCCAGATGCCGGGTGCCGGCATTGCCGGGGGCGCAAAAAATTTTTTCAACCACGGGGCTCTGGCTGATTTTCCATACCAGGGTGTGTTCGCGGCCGCCGCCGCCTATGACAAGTATTTTCATTGACCTCTCCTTTTGGTTTTATTTTTGTGTTCTTCCATGGCCAGTTGAATCAGGGTGTCCAGCAGTCGGGAAAACGAATATCCGGCTTCGGCCGCTGACTGGGGATACAGGCTGGTGGCCGTCATACCGGGGATGGTGTTGGTTTCCAGGACAAACAGGTCATTGCCGGCAAGCATCATGTCCGTGCGGGAATAGCCTTTGAGAAAAAGGGCCTGGTGGGATCGGACCGCCAGTTCCTGGACCCGGCGGGTAAGATCATCATCAATGCGGGCCGGGCAGATCTCTTCGGTCTCTCCGGCCACATATTTGGCGTTGAAATCAAAATATTCATGGCCCTGGCCGGGAATGATTTCAATCACGGGCAGGGCTTTCGGATCATCATTGCCCAGGACCCCGCAGGTCAGCTCCACCCCGCTGATATAGCTTTCCACAATCAGGGTGTCATCATGGGCAAATCCTTCCTGAATGGCCCGGTCCATGTCCGCTTCTTTTTTGACAATGGTCATGCCCACGCTGGATCCGGCACACGCGGGCTTCACCACCATGGGCAGGCCTAAGTCCCGGATCAGTTGGGGAATGTCCGCGGCATCATTGGCCGTCAGGGAGCAAAAATCCGGGGTGGGGATATCCGCTTTCTGATACAGGCGCTTGGACAGCAGTTTGTTCATGGCCACGGCCGATCCCAGAACCCCGGCCCCCTGGTAGGGGATGTCCAGCAGATCCAGCAGGCCCTGGACTGTGCCGTCTTCTCCGAACGGGCCGTGGAGAATGATCAGGGCCGCATCGATGTCAGGGGCATCCATGACCAGCTGTTTGAGATCGGTTTTGGGATCATACCGCACAATATCGTATTTTTGTTTGTCCAGTGCCTCAAACACCTGGTTGCCGCTGTTCAACGACACGGAGCGTTCCGAAGAGATGCCGCCGGCCAGCAGGGCGAGTCTGATTTTTTTCATTCGCGTTTCCTTATCCCTGGATAATGGATTGTCTTGCCTGATCAAATTCCTCTTTGGTGATCAAATCTTTTTCGTATAATGCATTCAGCTGATTCATTTTGCGTTCTGCCTTGTCCGTGTCCGTTTCAATCAAACGGGTCTCCGGAGGAAGATCGTCCGGCTCAGGATACGTCAAAAGACGACGGGTGTCTTCCCCATTGGATTTGACTTTAAAAGATGCCAGACCGCCCATGAAACTGATTTCCACATTTCGATGCTTCAACTGCTCATTGGATAAAATATCCTGAATCTGTGCAGATTTTTTACGCATCTGGCGGATCACAAGCCATACGCAAAGGGCCACCAGCAGGCCGGCACCTGCCATGATCCAGGGCAGATACTCAAAAAAACCCTTGATCAGGACCACAAAGACGGCAATGCCTGCCAGCAGCACCACATGGAACAGCAAAATAAAGTAGGCGATGAATATATTTTTAAACACCCCTTCTTTGTCGCTTTTATTTAACTTCATGATAACTTTCTGATAATATTTTCCTGGTATTTGTCTGTGATCAGCGGCGATATGCCGCCCCGGAGAAAATCAAGTTTGGTTAACAGGTAATTGAGTTTTTTTGTGATCTCCCGGTGCTGGGCCGATGCGGCATCCGTTGCTTGAAGCAGCAGTTCAGCCTGGGTGATTTTTTTCTTCAATTCAATTTCAGGGGGCAGATACCCCGCATTTTTCAACATTTTATAGGCCAGACGGCAGTCATCTGACGCCGGGTGGGCCGGTTCCAGAACAAAGGGTTTGCCTTTGCCCGCCAGATTATCAAACGCGCCTTTTTTCTGGGCGGTTTTGATTCTTTCTTCCACAATTTTCTCAAATCCGGGAAGCATCCGGGTCATATCCTTAACTATAAAAATTTTAAATTATGGTTTCTAATGGTTCCGGGATATCCAAGATTGTCTGGTTTGGTTAAGAAGGTTAATTTTATTAAACCATCCCGGTTTTTGCAAGCTATTTTCTTGACAGTGCCCGGGCAATACTGTATCAAATACCATTTGATTTGCCGCCGTTGCCGGCACAATTTCACAATTATTCAAAGATATCGATATATAACAATGACGCAGAAAAAGACCCTAACAAAGATCAGAAATATTGGCATCATGGCCCACATCGATGCGGGCAAGACCACTGTGACGGAACGAATCCTGTACTATACCGGAAAATCCCACAAGATCGGTGAAGTCCACGATGGCGAAGCGGTCATGGACTGGATGCAGGATGAACAGGAACGGGGGATCACCATCTCCTCGGCCGTGACCACCTGCCAGTGGGAGCAGTCCACTATCCAGATCATCGATACGCCGGGGCATGTGGATTTTACCGTGGAAGTGGAACGGGCCCTGCGGGTGCTGGACGGCGCCATTGGTGTGTTCTGTGCCGTGGGCGGCGTGGAGCCCCAGTCGGAGACCGTGTGGCGCCAGGCGGACCGGTACCGGGTTCCCCGAATGGCGTTTATCAATAAAATGGACCGCACAGGCGCGGATTTTTTCGGGGCTGTGGCGTCCATCAAGGAAAAACTGGGGGCCCATCCCGTGCTGCTTCAGGTTCCCATGGGCGCGGAAGATCAGTTTGACGGGGTGATCGATCTCATCGACATGAAACAGATCCGTTGGGATGATGAAAGCCTGGGCGCCACATACGTGGTGGATGAGATCCCTTCAGAATATGCGGACCTGGCCATGGAATACAGAGAAAAACTTTTGGAGTCGGTTTCCGAAGAAGATGATGCCATCATGGAAAAATACCTGGGAGAAGAGGAAATTACCCGGGCCGACCTGATCGCTGCCGTCCGGAAAGCCACCATCAACCACAAACTGGTGCCTGTGCTGTGCGGCAGTGCATTGAAAAACAAAGGCATTCAGCCGTTGCTCAATGCCATCGCGCATTTTCTACCCAGTCCCCTGGATGTGCCTCCGGTGCGGGGCATCCATCCTGAAACCGGAGATCCCCTTGATTTTCCCCCGGAAAAAAACGGTCCCCTGGCAGCCTTGATTTTTAAGGTTTCCATGATCGAAGGCAGAAAACTGTCTTTTGCCAGAATCTATTCCGGGAAAATCGAAGCCGGGTCGGACGTGTACAACCCCGTGCTCAAGAAAAAGGAAAAATTGTCCCGGATTCTCTTGATGCACGCCAACAAGCGGGAACGTCTCAAAGAAGCGTCTGCCGGGGATATCGTGGGCATTGTGGGATTAAAGGATTCCGGAACCGGTGATACCTTGTGCTCGGTGGATCACCCCGTGTTTCTTGAAAAAATGAAATACGAAGATCCGGTGATTTCCATTGCCATCGAACCCAAAACCCATGCGGATCAGGAAAAACTGGACATGGTCCTTGAAAAATTCACCATCGAGGACCCGACCCTCAAGGTGTCCAAAGATGAAGAAACGGGCCAGACGATTCTGTCGGGTATGGGAGAACTGCATCTGGAGATCATTATTTCAAGGATGCGCAAGGAGTTCAACACCCAGGTGAATGTGGGCAATCCCCAGGTGGTATACCGGGAGGTGGTCACAGCGCCGGCCACGGGTGAGGCCGTGTTTGACCGGGAGATTTCCGGCAAATCCCATTACGCCAAGGTCCGGATTCAGCTCAAACCCCTGGACCGGGGAACCGGCGTTCTTTTCAGGAACAAGGCCCCTGAAACCCAGATTCCGCCTCAGTTTGTGTCCGGCATTGAGCAGGGGATCCGGGAAAGTCTGGAAGGCGGGTATCTCAAGGGGTATCCGCTGGTGGATGCGGAAATCGTTCTGCTGGGCGGGGCGTTTGAGGAAGGCAAGTCCACGGAACTGGGATTTTCAGTGTGTGGGTCCATGGCCTGCAAAGAGGCGTTGGAAAGTGCATCCCTGGCGCTTCTTGAACCGATTATGCAGGTGGAGGTGTTTGTGCCGGACACCTATATGGGAGATGCCATTGCCGATCTCAATTCCCGGGGGGGGAAAGTGGAATCCATTGCCCCGAAAGCCAATATCCAGATCATCCATGCCGTGGTGCCTTTGGCCAAAATGTTCGGATATTCCACGGCCCTGCGTTCCGCCACCCAGGGCCGGGGGACATTCAGCATGAAATTCGACCGGTTCGACCGGGTGTGATGAGGGTGTCAGGACGGGCGTTTGCCGGAGGAGATCCGTTTTAAGCGTTCTTCTGCGGCGGTCTTTGTATCCGGATCATCCAATCCCTGGTCTATCGCCCGTTTCAGATGGCGGGTCGCATTTTTTGAATCCTGTACCAGATCATAATAGATCCCCAAATAATAGTGGGACAGGGCAATCCTGTTTTTTTTGGACATGATGGCACCCAGGTGATAATAGGCCCTGGGAAAAGATTTCGGGGATGTCTCGATGACCCGGGTCAGGTTCTGTTCGGCAGACGGCACATCCCCGGATTCCAGCTGGGCCACGGCCAGATAGTACCGGGCCCAAGTTCCCAGAACCGGATCGGACTGGATTCCCGGCAGGATATTCATGGCTTTGTCATACTGGCCGTCAAGGGCGTAGATGCGGCCTAAATCCAGAAGAATCAGCGGGTCCATGAGATTGAACGAAAGGGCTTTCTGCAGCTGGACAATGGCTTGATCCCGCCGGTTTTCCCTGGCATACAACAGGCCCAGCCCATAATACAGTGCCGGGTTGGAAGCATCCTGGGAAATTCGGGATTCAATGGTTTTAATACTGTCGGCAACGGGTTCGTACAACCCGATAATCCGGTATTTGACCATATCGTAGTTATAGGTGACAGGGGAGGTATTCTTTGCCGGGGGGGCATGGGTGTAATCCGAGAGCAGCGCGGACAGATGGGCGATGCGTGACCCCGTGCCGGGATGGGTTTTGAAATAATCCGGAATACCTTCGACACCCATGTAATCCGTTGCCCTTAGTTCATTGAGACTGTCCAGCAGTCCTTTTGGAGAAAAGCAGGTTTGCTGGAGCATGGTAAAGGCTTTCTGGTCGGCTTCGGTTTCATTTTCCCGGGTATAGGTGAGCATGGATGAATATCCGGCAGCCATGGATCCCATGGTCAGGGCCTGGGCCGCTTCTCCGCCGCCGCCGGCCGAGCCCACGATAATGCCGGCCACCACCCCGGCCAGGGTACCGATATTCACCAGTTTGGACCGGTCAATGGATTGGGACACATGCCGGCTGACGGCATGGGCGATTTCATGGGCCAGAATCCCGGCCAGTTCATCCGTGCTGGAAAGGGCCGTGATCAATCCCCGGTGCACAAAGATGTTCGCTCCGGGGCTGGCAAAGGCATTGAATGTGCCGTCATTGATGAGAAAAAAAGAAAAATTAAAAGGCTGGGGCGGCAGCTGTGCCAATATATGCCGCCCGATTTCATTGATCAGATGATTGGCCGCGGGATCATCTAAAATGACCTGCTGCTGGTGAATCATCTCCATGAATTCATCCGCCAGTTCCAGTTCATCCGGTATGGAGATGGCAGATGCCGGTGCGGGTAAAAAAGTCATCATCATAAAAAAAATGGCTGTTATTGCACGGATGCGTTTCATAAAAACAGGGTGCCTGATTTCTGGTTGAAGGGTTATGGTATGATAATTATCATAAAAAACCAAAAATCAAAATAAATATCATCGCTCGCCTCTTTTATACGGCGTGGAAAGCATGGCAGGGGCATTGAGTTTTCTGGGATCTTTCAGGCTGATGAGCAAAAGAATCAACAATGTGGCGATATAAGGCAGCATGGCTAAAAAATTCGGCGATATCCCCAAAGGCTGCATCAGATACTGGGCCACGAAAATCCCACCAAACAGAAATGCGGCCCAGATGGCCCGGCCCGGGTTCCACAACGCGAAAATGGTCAGGGCAATGGCAATCCAGCCCCTTCCTGCGGTCATGCCTTCGATCCAGGATTTGGAATAGGAAATGGACAGATGGGCTCCGGCCAGCGCGGAAAAACCGCCGCCGATGATCACGGACAGATACCGGATCAGAAATACGTTCACCCCCTGGGTTTCCGTGGCTTTGGGATTTTCTCCCGTGGACCGGATCTGAATGCCCAGCCGGGTTCTTTCCAGCAGAAACCAGGCCCCTAATGCCAGTGCAATGGCCAGGAAAAAAAACGGACTCTGACTGAACACGGCCTTGCCGATATAAGGAATATCCGACAGAACGGGGATGGTGATATTTTCCATTTTGATGGTTAAAGGTTTTCCCACATAAGGTTTTCCCACCATGCCGGACAGGCCCAGTCCCAGCATGGTCAACGCCAGGCCCGACACCACCTGGTTGGCCTGAAGCGTTACCGATGCCACGGCATGGATGATGGAAATGACCATGCCCGCGACCAGTGCCGCCAGCACCCCCAGCCAGGGGGACCCCGTGGTCATGGTGACAATGAAGGCGGTGACGGCGCCTAAGGCCATGACACCTTCCACGCCCAGGTTGAGGATCCCGCTTCGTTCACAGATGATTTCCCCGGTGGTGGCTAAAAGCAGCGGTGTGCCCGCCACCAGGGTGCGCTGAAGTGTTGATATGATGATCTCTTCCATGGTCGGGGTTCCTATGGGGTTGAAAAGGTGATGGAAATTTTATGGTTCAGAAAATAATCGCCCATGATCAGAAAAATCAATAGAGTGCCGTTGACGATGTCCACGGTGGCGGCGGGCAGTCCTAAAGAAATCTGGATGGCATCGCCCCCCACCAGAATTCCCGCAAAAAACAGGCCGGATAAAACGGTATACAATGGATTGAGTTTGGCCAGCCATGCCACGATGATGGCGGTGAACCCATATCCTGATGACATGGAATCCGGATACCCTAAGTATTGATGAATGCCGGCGACCTCCCCCACACCGGCCATGCCGGCCAGTCCGCCGGAGATGGCCATGAGGACCAGGGTGGTTTTCAGAAAATCGATACCCGCATATTTGCCGGCTTCCGGATTTTCTCCCACCACCCGGGCTTCATATCCGAACCGGGTCCAGTAAATGATCATGGTCAGAATAGCGGCACAGGCCAGGGCCAGAATCAGTGTGACATAGTGGATCCGGGATCCGGGAATCACACTGAGGATCGCTGCCTCCGGCAGGGAATCCGTGCCGGGAAATCCGAACCGGGTGCTCCCTTTCCAGGGGCCGACAATGAGCATGGTCAGGATGTGGGCACAGATATAATTGAGCATCAGCGTGGAGATCACTTCGTTGATGGCATATTTGATTTTTAAAATGGCCGGAATGATGCCCCACAGCGCACCGCCCAGAAAACCGGCGGCAAACATCAGCGGAATAATGCCCCATGAAGGCAGGGTGTCTCCAAAGGCCAGACCGGTCCAGGTGGCAAAGATCGCCCCCATGAGCAACTGGCCTTCGGCCCCGATATTCCAGAACTTGGCCCGGAAGGCCAGGGTCAGGCCGGCGCCGATGAGTATCAAGGGAATGGCTTTGGTGACGGTTTCCTTGAACCCGTAGACAGAACCGAACGATCCCTGGAAAATTTCTGAAATGGCGAACAGCGGATTGACCCCGGCAATCATGAAAATAATGCTGATGACCCCAAGTCCTGCGGCCAAAGATAAGATATTGGTCATCACGACCCGCCAGCGGGTGATCCGGTATCTGTCTGTGGATGTGACATGTATCATGGGATAACTCTGTTAAAATTAAAATCAGAACCGTTTGGATCCGGCCATCATCAGGCCGATATCACACAGACGATCATCATGGGAATCAAAAATGCCCATGAATTCACCGGCAAAAAGCACACCGATCCGGTCGCAAAGCTCAAAAATTTCTTCCAGATCTTCGGAAAACAGCAGGATGCTGCTGCCCTGGCTGCGCAGTCTGAGCAGATGCTGGCGTAAAAATTCCGTGGCCCCCACATCCAGGCCGTAAGTGGGGTGGGATGCCACCAGCAGCTGGGGCTGTTCGCTGATTTCCCGTCCTAGGATCAGTTTCTGGATATTGCCGCCGGACAGGTTTCTGATCTGACTGTTAATGGAAGGGGTGGACACGTTGAATGCCGTCACAAGATTCCGGGTGTGATCCTTGATATATTGGTATCTGAGAAAATGTCCCCGGGAAAATTTTTTTAAGTGATGCTGTTTCAAGATGGCATTGTCATACAGAAACAGACCCGGGGCAATGCCGAACCGGATGCGTTCTTCAGGAACATGGGAGATCCCCTGGTCGTATATTTTGCGCGGAGACAGGTTGGTGATATTTTTGCCGTTGATGCGCACCTGCCCTTTGTCGATTTTTCGGATCCCTGTGATGGCTTCCGCCAGTTCCCGCTGCCCGTTTCCGGCCACACCGGCAATGCCGAAGATTTCATTTTCATACAGATCAAAACTGATGCCCTTCACCGCCGGCAGCCCCATGTCTCCGGTCACATGAATCCGGGATGCCCGCAGCACGGGGTTGCCCCGGGTCAGGGTTTCTCGGTTGATGTTAAACACCACATCCCGGCCGACCATCATCCGGGCCAGGGTTTTTTTATCGGTTTTTGGGGTGTCTGCCCCGCCCACGATCCGGCCCTTTTGAAGCACAGTGACCCGGTCGCAGATGGTCATGATTTCATCGAGTTTATGGGAAATGAAAATCACACAATGCCCGTCCTGTTTCATGCGCCGCAAAATGGTGATCAGTTCTTCAATTTCCTTGGGCGTCAACACGGAAGTCGGTTCATCTAAAATCAACAGGTCTGCGCCGTTGAGCAGGGCTTTGATGATTTCCACGCGTTGCTGTTCTCCGGCGGACAGCTGCCAGATTTTTTTATTCAGATCAATGGTGAAATCAAATTGCCGGGAAAACTGCTGGATTTTTTCCCGAAGTTTGATTTTCGGGAAAAAAAACGGGGTATCTTTATATGCCAGGGCAATGTTTTCAATGACCGAGTGGTTCTGAATGAGCATGAAATGCTGGTGAACCATGCCGATGCCGTGGAGAATCGAGTCCAGAGGGGTGGTGAACTGCACGGATTGCCCGTTGATTCGGATCTGCCCCGCATCCGGCTGGTAAAGCCCGTAAAGGATATTCATCAGCGTGGTCTTGCCGGCGCCGTTTTCTCCTAACAGACCCAGAATCTCTCCGGATGCCACAGACAGGTGAATGTCTTTGTTGGCAGATATGCCGTGAAAGGATTTGCTGATGCCATCCATTTCAAGGCGCTGTATTTTTTTCATAAGAGTGCAGGTAAGGCCGGCCCGAATTTGCAGGTCCGGCCGGCCTTAAGATTGGAATTATTGGGGGATGGTGCCTTCTACATTGTCCACATAATACATGATGCTCAACAGATCGTCTTTGGAGGCGCGTTCTCCTGCCGGAATCTGAAGATTGCCTTTGTTGTCGGAGATGGGCCCGACAAACGGGTCAAATACATCCACACCCTGTTTCATCTGGTCATAGCGTGTCATCACCAGATCATACGCGGAAATTTCACCGAATTCTTCGGTCTGGACCATGGCCTGTTTCAGGTCATCCACAAATTTGGGGTTGACGGGATCGGTCTCATTGCCCCCCAAAATGGCAGCCCCTTCCTTTGCCAGCCACCAGACATCTTCATTGGTCCAGTTGCCGGCCTGGATATCTTCCAGGATTTTGACATACATCCCGCCCCAGTTCATGAACTGGCCGGATACCACGGAATCCTCACCATAAGGCTGCATGGCGGAATAATGGCTGAAGGTATAAATCTGTTTGCCTTTTTCCGTGTGTTCCTGGCCCACTTCAATGACGGCAGGGGTGTCTTCGGTAAACGCCAGGGTGTCACATCCTTCGGCAATCAGGGACTCGGCCGCTTCTCTGGCTTTGTCCGGCCCATACCAGGCATAGATCCATTTGACATGAACTTTGGCTTCCGGGTTGACTGCTTTAATCCCTAAGGCATAGGCATCGATGTGCCGGATCAGTTCAGGAATGGGAAATGCCGCCACATACCCGATTTTGTTGGTTTGGGTCAACGCCCCGGCCATGATTCCGTTCAGGTAGTACATCTGGTAAAGATCCCCGAAATAGGTGCCCACGTTTTCCGATCGCTTGAACCCGGAGCAGTGCATGAAAATTTTGTCCGGATAGCGTTCTCCGGCCTTGACGGTGGAATCCATAAACCCGAAGCTGTTTGTGAATACCACATCGCATTTCTGCTGCTGGACCAGGCGGTCAATGATCCGGTCACTGTCCGCTTCCGACACGGATTCCACATATACGGTTTCCAGCCAGTCCAGTTTTTCTTCGGCAAATTTCCGGCCCAGATCATGGGCATGGGAAAAGCCGTAATCTCCCACCGGCCCCACATAGATAAATCCGGCTTTGATCTTTTTGTCTTCCGCGCCAACAGTATTTGCTGAAAAGCCCAGCATCGCAATGGAACAGATCAGCAGTAACAGGGTCCACTTTTTCATCCCGGGTCACTCCTTTTTTAAAGTTTAATAATTTTAAATGTCAGGTGGTTAATAAATTATATACAGCAGAGGATAATACGCGATTTAATGGATATCAGTCAACCTTTATCAACCAGATAGCGATTAATGAAAGATTTGACCGTCGGGCCGTATTCTTTTGTTTTGCTGGCATCGCTGTGGCCGGCGTTTTTGGCAATATAGCAGGCTACCTTTTCATGAACAAAACTGTGTTTAAGTGTCATGGCAAAGGATAAGGGAAACCGATGGTCTTTTTCCCCGTGAATGAGCATGACCGGCATGCGGATGCGCCGTGCCACCCGGGCCGGGCTGTAGGCTTCAGTGGCACCCCGGTACAGAATGCGCATCCATTGCACAATTGCCGGGCCGAACAATTTGCCGAAAACCGGACTGAACCACCGGTACAAGCTCAACAGGGCCTCTTTTGTATGGGCATAGGAAGCTTCCAGAAACAGCAGCCGCACCATGGACGGATGCCGGGCCGCAGCAATGATGGCACCGGCGGATCCGGCGGAATGGCCGTACAGAAGCACGGGTTCATTTACCCATTGGATGACCGATTCAATATCTTGGGCAAACCGCACCGCGTTCATGCATTGTCTGGAACTGGAATTGCCATGGCCCCGGGCGCTGTGGATCACGGTGGTAAATCCCCATCGGGCAAAGATTTTTGCCCGTTTCACCATCCGGTCCCGGTTTCTACCCCAGCCATGGGCAAACACCACAATGCCCCGGGACGGACCTTTGGGGTCGATGCGCCATACCTCCAGATATCCGCCGTCAATGGCCGGTATCCGGATGTCGGTAACCGTTCCCCACCGGGGCGGATCCGTGACCGGGTTTCTGGGAATCTGCTGCACCAGCCAGGTCAGAAACAACGTGGCGGTCACATAGATCAGAGCCACACCTGTCAGAATATACAGCAGGTTCATCACATACGGCAGCAAGGTGGTATCCGGCACATCCATCGGGCAGTTCCTTTTATCGGGTTTGACAGCAACCCCGGCATTATGCCAGACATGGAGATGATTATCCAGTATGGGATAAAATATCTGCCATTGGATCGTGAGTAAAAGAAAATAACGTCAGGTGAGCATGGATGCCGCCCCCGATGGGAGCACCTTACTGCCGGCCAGGAATCCACAAGGTGGCTCCGACAGTCCGTCAGCAAGGCACCCCCATCGGGGGCTACTGTCGTGCATGGGGGGCATTATTTTCAATTGACACCAGGGTATATGTGGCGGTATAAAAGTGGTATGAAAACCAAGACATCCATTACATTATCCCAGGACATATTGCGGGCCATTGATGCGCATATGGGAGCCTACAGAAGCCGGTCGGATTTTATAGAAACAGCGGCCCGTGTTTTTATTGAGCATCTTGAAAAAAAAGAGGCAGAGCTGCGTGACCTTGAAATTATCAATAAACATGCAGATGCGCTCAATCATGAGGCGGAGGATGTGCTGGGTTATCAGGTCCCTATATGAGACGGGGTGATCTATACAGAATCAGACGTCCTTCATCCCGGGATCCAAAAAAATATCGATCTTTTGTTGTGGTAAGCCGTCAGATTCTGATTGAATCCAGGTTCTCGACAGTGATCTGTGCCCCTGTTTACACTTCTTATGACGGCCTTTCAACTCAGGTGCCTGTCGGCATTGACGAAGGCCTTAAACACGACAGCGCCATTCATTGCGATGAGCTGATCAGCATACCAAAATCCCTGTTAATACACTTTATCGGCAAATTGTCTCTTAAAAAACTGGAACTTCTGGAACAGGCACTAAAAGCAGCACTTCAGATCAACGGGGCATATGAGATTGATGGATGATAACGGTTTTAAAAAGTTGATCGGCCGGTGTGATTATCTGAAGAAAAGGAGAAAGTAAATGGCACAATCCAATTGCAGTACCTGCCGGTTCCGCAAAAAATATGATGACAACCCGGCATCCCTGCTCGGGCGGTTATGGCGGTGGCACACAAACTGGTGCCCCGGCTGGAAAAGATATATGACAACACTTTCTGAAAAAGAACGAAAGATCATTGCAAACAGATATGACATGCCAAAATTCAAATGATAAGGAATAAATCCGATGGCAGTTCCCAAATTTCAGGAAATTATGCTTCCCATGCTCAATCTTGCTGCAGATGAAAGAGTGTGGGCACTTGTCGATGCACGGGAGGAACTCGCCAAACATTTTCATCTCACCATGGAAGAACAGGAAGAACTGTTACCCAGTGGGCGGCAATCACGTTTTGCCAACAGGGTTGCCTGGGCGAAAGTTTATCTTCAACGGGGTGGTTTGCTTTCATCTCCGGAACGGGCACACTTTCAGATTACAAAACGGGGAAAAGATGTGCTTGCAAACCCACCCGAAGAAATATCCATCAATTTCTTGAGCCAATATCCTGAATTTCAAGACTTCAGAAACCGATCGCTTAAACAAGATAATACCGAAATCGAAAATGAAAACGATTCAGACACACCGGAAGAAATTTTGGAGTCTGCCTATATTACGATACGCAAAAGCCTTGTTTCAGATATTCTGGATCGTGTAAAGTCATGCAGTCCCCGGTTTTTTGAATACCTGGTTGTAGACCTGCTTCTGAAAATGGGATATGGCCGTGCGGGGGGTGGTACTGGTGAATGTGTTGGCCAGTCTGGGGATGAAGGTATAGATGGCATTATTTCAGAAGACAGGCTTGGGCTTGAGATGGTTTATTTGCAGGCCAAACGATGGGAAGGGACCGTTGGTCGTCCTGAAATACAGAAGTTTGTTGGTGCTCTGCATGGCCGCAGAGCACGGAAAGGCGTTTTTATCACCACGGGTTTATTTTCTCCCGAGGCTAAGGCTTATGTTCAAAACATCGATCCGAAGGTCGCTCTCGTGGATGGCAGACAGATGGCGGAGTATATGATTGATTTCGGTCTTGGTGTCTCTCTGGCAGAGTCTTATGAGGTGAAGAAAATTGATTCCGACTATTTTGAAGAGTAAGGGGTATCACCGTTCTGGTTGTGTTCCCCCCATGCTTTATAAGTCGAAAGATCATGTTAAGCTGCGAGCCCCGGGGTGGTGTCCTTTTCTCGGACTGTCAGAACTGTGTTCTCTGTCCGAGAAAAGGACACCACCCCGGGGCGGGTCGAAGCAGCCTGATGGAATAGTATGACGGATCACTTTCTCATGATTTCTTATACGCCAGGGTCTTGAGCTTGACCAGCTTGTAATCCCGGGTCCCCAGTCCGATCTCTTCCGCATAAGCCAGCTGATGGGACCAGTCCACATCCGGATACAGGCCTTTGAACTTGTCCTCCCCCGGGGCCAGGCAGGTCTTTAACTCAGTATGGGGCAGGCCCGGCTGCTGGTTTACCAGATCCACGCTGGCTTGGTCAATGGCCACGGGATCCAGGGATGCCACCACCCCGATATTGCTGACAATGGGGGATTCCGTGTAGGACAGGCAGTCGCATTTGGGGGCGATGTCCGTGATGAAATTGATGAACAGGCATTTACCGGGCTTGTTTTTCACGATTCCATAGGTATATTCCACCATTTTTTCCATGAACACCGGAATAGTCTGGTTCCAGTTGATGTTAATGGACCCCGTGGGACACCGGACAATGCATTCCGCACACCCGATGCACTTTTCTTTTGTGATATAGGCTTTCTTGTCTTCCAGAAAAATCGCTTCCCCCGGGCAGTGGGCCGCGCATTCCCCGCATCCGATACAGGTCTTTCGCTTGATTTTAGGCGATACATTGGAGTGCTGGTCCAGTTTGCCTCGGCGCGAAGCTGATCCCATACCGATGTTTTTGATGGTGCCACCGAATCCGCTCAGTTCATGACCTTTGAAATGGGCCACAGAAATCAGGGCACCGGCCTGCATGATTTCGGACCCGATATACACCTGTTCACAGTTTTTCAGTTTTACAGGCACCGGGGTTTCACTTTTGCCCAGCAGGCCGTCGGCAATGATGATGGGCGCGTTGTCCATGGACGAATAGGAAAAGCCGTTTTCAATGGCGGTTTTGATATGGGACACGGCATTGGACCGGGTGCCTACGTACAGGGTGTTGGCATCGGTCAGAAACGGCTGTGCACCCGTCGTTCGGATGGTTTCGATGATTTTCCGGATAAAGACCGGCCGGATATAGGCGGTATTGCCCTGCTCGCCAAAATGAAGCTTGACCGCTGTGTGATCATTTTTGTCCAATATGTTTTTTATTCCGGCTTTTTTTAAGAGCCGGCCCAGTTTTCCGGGCAGGTTTTCCCGGGATGTGGCAGTCAGATCCATGAAAAAAACGTCAGCTGGCATACAATCCTCCTTGGATTTGGTTTTTAAATGGTCATACGCAATTTTATATGAAAACTCAACCCGGGATTTTTTTGTTCAGCCAGATCCATCCCAGCACAGGGCCGGGTGTCAGGCACAGAAATGCCGTGTCGATTCCCCAGTGCCGGATCCAGAACGTCACCAGTTCAATGGAAAAAATGGTGATGACAAATCCGATGCAATTGACCAGTGTTAACGCGGATCCCACATATCCGGCCGGGGCAAACCGGGTGTTTAAAGAGGAAAACTGGGGAGAATCCGCCACCACAGCCATACCCCATAACAAAATTATGCCCAGGGCCAGAGCCCGGGGCAAATAAAGAAAAGTCGGTGACATCAGGCAGCACAGCGCGGATATGATCAGGGCCGTGCCGGCCACGCGCCGGCTGCCCCATTTCAGGGAAAGCATGCCCCCGGCAGCACATCCCATGAACCCGGCCCCAAAAAAAATAAACGCCCACATGTCCGCCTGATCTGGAATTATGGCATAAAACAGAATCGGTATGGTTGCCCAGACCGCGTACAGCTCCCACATATGGCCGAAATAGCCTAAAGCCGACGCTTTAAAATAAGGATTCACAAACAGGTAACGGATCACTTTGGGGTCAAAAGGAGATCCCTTGGGCAGAAACGGCCCGTCCCCCACAAAAAAAACCTGAATCAGTCCGCCGGCCAGGCATGACACACTGGTTATCCACAGGATCATTCCCGGGTCTCCCTGCCAGTGAACCGCTTTGATGAGATAGGGAAACCCGGACGCTAAAACCAGGGCCCCCACCAGAAAACCCAAAGCCCGTCCCAGGGTGTCGGGATACCAGGATGCCGCAATTTTCATGCCCACGGGATAGATACCGGCCAGAGAGATGCCGCATAAAAACCGGGAAGCCAGCAGAATTCCCCGGGAAGGGGGAAGCAGGGCACCTCCCAGATTGAACATGGCACCTGCCAGTGCACAGACGAAAAATACCCTTACCGGCGGAAACCGATCCGACAGATTCAGGAATGCAAAGCTCAAGGTGCCGGCAATAAATCCCGCCTGCACGGCAGACAGTAAAAACTGCTGGTCAAAAAACGCGGCATTGGCGGCAAACCAGATGGAACCGGACAGAAACTGGGCCAGAATAATCAGTAAGAGTCGCATAAACAGGGAAGTCTTTTTTCAATCCATGGTCTGGAGCAGCCGGAACAAGGTTTTTTTCGCCAGGATATCTCCGGAAACAATGCCTGCCACCCGGTCTTTTTTTACAATGGGCATGGCTGATATTTCGTGGTTTTCCAGCATCCTGACACAGTCTAAGATCGGGGTGTCCGGGCCGGTAGCGATCACGTCTGTTGTCATCACCCGGGTTAAAGGCGCATCCATGGGCAGGTGGGAGGCCATGGCCCGGGTGATGTCCCAGTTGGTGACAATGCCGATGAGCTTGCCTGTTTCAGACACCACATTGACAATGGATACCCGGGATTTGACCAGCAGTCTGGCCGCATCCGCGACCTGCCGGTCCACACCGATGGTGGGGGCGTCTTCCATGACATCTTTGGCCGTTCTGGTTTTTTCCATGGATGCGATGCGGCGGATGCTGATGGTTTCAGCCACGTCACAGGGAAGACTGTCCGCATCCTTGCACAGGCCGTCAATGAGTTCTTCCATATTGTTGCGGATCACGGTTTCCAGCTTTTCCACGGCCGCTTTCCGCCGGATTTCCGCCAGTTGGGCAAACGCCTCCTGGTTTTTGTGCAGCCAGGCATCGATTTTTTTAGAATGTCCCAGAATGTCTTTGGGAATCAGCAGGTCATCCGGGGTGGGAATCATGCGTTCGTGGGCCGCATAAATCACGCCACCGGAGTTCACCAGAAAGTCCTTGGCAATGAGCACCCCTTTGTCCCGGTAAACATGGCGCTCCATGTGCCGCCGGGCCGCTTTTTTCGCCGGATCAGGAGAATAGGTGTTGGCGCCTTCCACAATCAGCTGCCAGTGTCCCATCCGGTCCACGGTCATGGACGGATTTGAACTTGCGTCCACATCCAGATAGTTGGATACCGGAGATGCCGGTATCAGGCAGAACCCGGATTCCCTGAGCAGGTTGTCGGCACAGCTGGAATAAATAGTCCGGGGGTCGGTGTTTTGTGTGCCGTGGAGGATGGTGTCATGAAAATAGCGCCGGGTCACTTCACCAAACTGTTTCCACAGGTCAAACAGCTGCTGCCAGGGCAGACCGTTTTCATTCATCAGAAACCCGTGGGCATCACTGATGCCCTTGATGACCGGAGGCGTGTGCGGATCATATTCGTGAAAGATCCGGGCCACATGGGCCCCGACCGCACCGAATCCCTGGATGAGGATGGTCTGGTCTTTCAAGGAGGGAAGGGTCAGGTGCCGGAACTGGGGCAGATTTTTAAGCCGGGGCAGCTGTTTTACCAGGGTCTTGAACGCCACCACCACCCCGTTGGCAGCCCCGCCCAGTTCATCGATCCGGTTTCCGCCCATGTCCGCGGGCTTGGATACGGCGTTGTTGAGCCCGTTTTCAATGGCGAATATTTTCATGTCCGCATCATTGGTGCCCACATCCGGGCCGGGAATATAGATTTTGCGGTATCGTTTCAAAAGCCGCCCGAATCCGGTGATGACGGCAGGCCGGTCAGCCGGGGTGAGATCTTCGGGGCGGACAATACCGGATTTTCCTCCCCCAAAGGGCAGGGCTGCGGCCGCATTTTTCAATGTCATGCCCCGGGCCAGATTGTGAATGATGTCCGGGGTAATGTCCGGCAGCATGCGGGTGCCGCCCATGGCCGGCTGCCCCATGGCCAGGTTGTCCACCACCAGAAACCCGCCGATCTCCAGCGGGCTGTCCTCATCCCACATGCAGACCACCAGCCGGGGACCTAAACGGTCCACCCGGATGCCCAGACGCTGAAGCCGGTCCACATCCAGGGGGCCGAATTCCATGAACCGGAGCGGGCCGTCCTTGATCAGCCGGTTCTGCCACACTTTGTCCGGCAGGACTTTTTGCAGCAGGGCTTTCATTTTCAATGGAATCATGAACCTCTCCGTGAATGGGGTGAATGATTGCCGTTATTGTCTTCCATACCCGGGAAAATGTCAAAATAAAATATTTTTGAACCTGACAGGCAAACCCATGTAGCGGAATTTTAAAGTGTGAGGCATAAGGCCGCCCCGGTGGGGGTGTCTTACTGCCGGACAGGAATCCACGGGGTGGCTCCGACAGTCCGTCAGCAAGACACCCCCACCGGGGCTCCGCTGTCATCAGCGACGAGTGCCGGGTGCCTCACTGCTTGACGTAGACGGGTCTGCGTGGTATGGAACATCACGATTTTACGAGATAAATGAAAGGATAATATAATGGCAAAAAATGTGGTGGAAAAAGTGGATGATCAAGTGAAGATCAACACCCTGCTGGTGAGCGTGTCGGATAAATCCGGGCTGGATACATTGATTCCGGGCATGATTGCCGTGAACCCGGATCTGGTGATCCTGTCCACGGGCGGTACATTTTCACGGATCAAAGAGATTCTGGGGCCCGGGGCCGACATGCATCTGCAACAGGTATCTGATTACACGGGCCAGCCTGAAACCCAGGGCGGTCTGGTAAAAACCCTGGATTTCAAGATTTATCTGGGATTGCTGACAGAGACCTATAACCAGGCCCATCAGGCGGATCTGGTGCGGACCAAAGCCCGGCCCATCGACATGGTGGTGGTCAATCTCTATCCTTTTGCCCAAACCATTGCCCGGCCCGACATGACATTGGAAAATGCCCGGGGGAATATCGATATCGGAGGCCCCACCATGATCCGGGCCGCTGCCAAAAATTTTATCCGGGTGGCATCCGTGACCAACCCGGAAGACTATTCTAAAATTCTTGAAAAACTCACCGCCGGCAAGGGATGTCTGACCCTGGCGGACCGGTATGATCTGGCGGCCCGGGCTTTTGCGCACACGGCCGCCTATGACCGGGCCATTGCCGATTATCTGGCCGGCACAGCCGGCACTGCACTTTTATCATGTTATCAACCAGGAGTTTGAATCATGTCTGATGATCTTAAAAAAATGTATAAAACCATTATGGATGACCATTTTCCCTCCCGCATGGAAATCGCTTTTGTGGAGGAAAATACCCGGCAGACCCTGTTTTATGAAAAAGTGTCCTGGGTGATTGACGGGGTGGAAAAAGGCCTTCGCTATGGAGAGAACCCGGGCCAGGAAGCCGCATTGTACCGCCTTGTCAACGGCAACCTGATTTTGGGCGACGCAAAGACCATTCAGCCGGGACAGCACCTGGTGTCGGATATTGAACTGCTCCAGTCCGGCAAGCATCCGGGCAAAACCAATCTGACGGATGCGGACAACTGCCTGAATATTCTGCGATATTTCACCGACACCCCCTGTGCCGTGATCGTCAAGCACAACAATCCCTGCGGGGCGGCCCGGGCCCACAGTCTTGAGGCGGCGTATACCCGGGCCTATATGGCGGACCGGGTGGCGGCCTTCGGCGGATGTATCGGGTTGAACCGGGCTGTGGACAAAGCCACGGCCCAGGCCATCGCGTCCCAGTATGCCGAAGTGGTGGTGGCACCGGAATTTGAAGACGGGGTCCTGGAAATTTTAGGGGATAGAAAAAATCTGCGGGTCATCCGCATCCAGGCCATGGACCGGCTCCAGCGTTTTGTGGGAGAGCGGGTGGTGGATTTTAAAAGCCTGATGGACGGCGGGGTTGTGGCCCAGTGGTCGTTTGTGCCAAAGGCCCTGACCAGAGAAGATCTTATACCGGCGGTAACGGATTATCAGGGGCAGACCTTTTCAGTGAACCGGCCGCCCACGGACCGGGAATATGAGGACATGTTGTTCGGGTGGCTGGTGGAATCAGGCATCACCTCCAACTCCGTGATCTATGTCAAAGACAATGTGACCGTGGGCATCGGCACGGGGGAGCAGGATCGGGTGGGCGTGGCCCAGATCGCAGTGGACAAGGCATACCGCAAACTGGCGGACCGGTATTGTTTTGAACAATACCATCAATCCTGTGCCGATCTGAAAGATGAAGACAAAAAACAGGAAATTAATGCCAAAGTGGCTGAAGAAAAGGGCGGATTGATCGGTGCAGCCATGATTTCAGATGCGTTTTTCCCGTTCCGGGACGGCATTGATGTGGGGCTGTCCCAGGGGATCAAAGCGGTGATTCAGCCCGGAGGCTCCCTGAATGATTACCAGTCCATCCAGGCCTGCAACGAATATGACGCAGCCATGGTGTTTACAGGTCAGCGCAGTTTCAAGCATTGAAAAATTGTTGGGGGGCCGTTACACACAGAACAAAGACAGCTGATTCCGCCTTGCATCCACATGCTGGACCGTGACCTGAATGGCATCTCCCTGTTTGAGTTTTAAACCGGAGGACGGCAGCCTGGCTTCCAGCATGAATTCCTTGAGCAGAATATTGTAATGGTCCCGGTGGCATTCCAGCACCAGGGCATCAACGCTGTCTCCCCGCATGGATTCCAGCAGCTTGAGCAGCCAGTACCGTTTTCTGGCGCCCTGAACCCGGCCGGCATTGGCCATGGGAACGGATACTGCCTGCAGAATTTCTTCCAGATCTTTTTTTGAATAGGCCGGGTTCAGACCCAGCACTGCTTTAATCTGGCGCTGGGTGAGCAGATCATGGTATCTGCGGATGGGAGAGGTGGCCGTGGTGTATGCCTTGACCCCCAAACCGGAATGGGGCTGGGGGGTGGTGGTGACCATGGCCCGGCTCAGATGTCTGCGCTGCATGAGATTGGGCAAAAGTGCCGTTTCAATGCCATTGAACAGCCGCTGGCTGGGGGGCGGCTGGGACCGGAATACCGCCGGCATCTGATGATCGGCCAGAAACTTGGCCATCAGGGAATTGGCAAAAATCATCATTTCCGAAACCAGCATCCGGGATGGATTTTCCCGGTCCACCTTGGCATATCGGATCTCTTTGTTGTCTTCGAGCCAGACATTGACTTCCGGCAGCGTGATCTGGACTGCACCGGCTTTGAGCCGTTTTTCCCTGAGCAATGTGGCGATTTTATGAAGGCTGGTGATGGGGTCATCCTTGCCGTTCAGCAGATTGGCTTCCATGTAGCTCATCTGGTGATGCACCTGAATGATGCTGGGGATAATCTGGACATCCCGGATTTCAAAGAACCGGCTCATCTGGATCATTGTGGAGATGGCCGGTCGGATTTCCCCCTGTTTGAGGCTGCACAGATCATCGGACAGATCTGCGGGCAGCATGGGCAGCTTGTCATCGGGCATGTAAATGGAACTGGCCCGCTCCCGGGCCGCCATATCAATGGGATCTCCGGATTTGATATACGCCCCCACATCAATGATATGGATCCCCAAACGATAGCCCTGATCCGTGTTTTCCAGGCTGATGGCATCATCATAATCCAGGGTGGACTGGCCGTCGATGGTGATCAGTGGCACCTGGGTCAGATCCTTTCGGTCCTGGTCCTGATAGACACGGGTACTGAAGGACGACAAAAGGCGGCCGGCCGCCGTGACTTGCTGAGAAAATCGGGTGGGAATGCCCAGGGATAAAAGATCCACGTTTTCATCCACATCCCAGACTTTGGATCGGACAAAAAATTGAAACAAGGGGTCCGGGGTTGTCAGGCCGGCGTTTTTCAGCATCTGCCTGGCTAAAGATGCATGAACGCTGTCATTTCCGAACAGGTAATAGTCTTTCAGGCATTCCAGAACGTCGGGATCGGCATCAATGGATTTTTCCGGTTCCGTCTGCATGGCCGTCAGCCAGGCCACCCCTTGCTGAATCAGGCGGTCTCTTTTTTCCGCTTCTTGGATCTGGCGCTTTTTGGCATCCACCTGTGCCGGTGTAAACGGAGAAAAACAGTTCTGATTGAACTTGAAATACAGGCGGTCATAAAAAACCGCCCGGATCACCGCCGCTTCATGATCGCAGCACAACGGGGGATCAAAGCAGAAAACCGTCATGGCGGACAAATCGATATTTTCAGATTCTTCGTGAAGAATTTCCCAGATGTCAAATATATCGATCTGATCGGACAATTGCCCGCGGGTTTGGGCCGTGGTTTTTAACTGGTTGATCAGATGATTTCTGGGCTGGGTGACGTCCAGACATACCTGTGAGACATGAAGCAGCCTTTTTTCAGAAAGGCTGACTTCCCGGCTGTTTTCATTGAGTAATTTGAGCTTGTCTTTTTTTTCGCTTAATATTACTGCTGTTATGATTTTCTGTTGATCAATATATTCAACAATGGTCCCAATTTTCATGAATCAGACAATAGCAGGAAGGGGGGGCAAAGTCAAATACAGAAACTAAGGCCATTGTCTTGAAAAAACGGCAAAATTAACGTAAAATCAAAGACCTGTATGGGAAAGAAAAGAAAATACAAGCCGCCGCTGGTGGGGCCGGATGAAGACCTGTTAAAGGCGTTCACCCGAAAATCCGACACCCCCCGTTCGTTTGCGTGCAAAAACACCTCCCCGCCCGTGAACCGCCATGGACTGCCCGTGGTGGACCAGGTGTTTTCCGATTCATGTGCCGGAACCGGCGAAAAAAAGTGCCCGCCAAAAGCCGAAGATGGCCCTGCACAGGATTTTACCGCGTTGCTGGCATCCTATCTGTCCAGACCGCCGCAAAAAAAACAATCAATACCTTCTAAACCCATGCCGTACCATAAAAGAATCAAGCGGTATCCGCCTCCTGAAAAAGACCTGGATCTGCATGGGTTCACCGCGTTAGGCGCCCAGTTAAAAGCCCGGTCTTTTTTGACCACCTGCAAACTTCAGGGCTATTTTACCGTGCGGATCATTGTGGGCAAGGGGCTGCATTCCGATCTGGGACCCGTGCTGCCCGATACCATCGAAGACCTTTTGACCCGGTTAAAAACCCAGGATATTGTTCTGGGGTTTGCCTGGGAGCGTAAAAAAAAATCCCGGTCCGGTTCCGTGATTGTGTATCTTCGCCAGTTCAGCGATTAAGGGGCTGAGTTGCCTGTAAAAAGATATGTACCGGGTGTGGGTGGAAACGATCAGGATCACTGGTTGATCTGATATTTTCTGACGGCCCGGTTGTGTTCTGCCAAAGTCTTGGAGAAATAGTGGGTTTTATCATTTTTGGACACAAAAAACAGAAAATCGCTTTCAGCCGGGAACAGGGCCGCTTCAATGGCTTTTGCCCCGGGATTGGCAATGGGGCCTTTGGGAAGGCCGTGCATCTGGTAAGTGTTGTATTCGGTTTTTCTTTGCAGATGCCGGGTCCGGATCCGGCCTTCAAATGTTGTATCCCCGTAAATCACAGTGGGATCACTTTGCAGGCGCATGCCTTTTTTCAACCGGTTGTGGAACACCGATGAGATCAACGGCTGTTCCGATGCCACACCGGCTTCTTTTTCAATCATGGAGGCCAAAGTGACAATTTCTTTGAGGGTGAATCCCAGATCATCTGCTTTTTTTTCCCACTCTGGCGTGTATACGGAAAAAAACGTGGTCACCATTTTTTCGATGATTTGGCGGCAGGTGGTGGTTTTGGGAAAGAAATAGGTTTCAGGAAACAAAAATCCTTCCATTGTGTGGGAAGGGATGCCAAGGTCTGCGATGACGTTCGGATCCCGGCACAGGGCTATAAAAAGGTCCGGCTCACACATGCCGGTTTTCGCCACCACGGATGCGGTTTCCGCCATGTCCAGCCCTTCGGGAATAGTGAGCCGGTACAGTTTGATCCGGGCTTTGAGCAGTTGATCCAGGATTTGGGCAGGAGAGGCCGGTGTAAACAGCCGGTGTTCACCGGCCTGAATGCGGGTGGCGGCTTTCTGATACCGGGCATAGGCCCGGAAAACAAGCACGTTTGGAATCAGGCCTGAAGATTTAAGATTTTCGGCAATCTGCTTCAGGTGCTGCCCGGGTTCAATCACAAAAATGATCTCTTTGTCATCCACTTTTACAGGGGTATGCAGCGTATGCCACACCCAGAAGCCGGTGACCAAAAAAAATAATCCTGCCGGGATCAGGACTCCCAGCAGGATTATTATACGGGTTTTCAAGGGCCTGGCACCATTTTTTGAAACTATTTTACACCATTCCCCTGAAAGAGGTAAAAGTCAGAGCAATGATGCCTGCGGTGATCAGACCGATGGAAGTGTCCTGCAACGGTTTGGGTATCCGGCCCAGATTGATCCGTTCCCGGACCCCGGCAAATAGAATCAGGGCCAGGCCGAATCCGACAGCATAGGCAAAGGATGACACCAGTGCTTTGGTAAATGTATATTCATTGCTGATATTCAGCAGACAGGCACCCATGACCGCACAATTGGTGGTGATCAGTGGCAGAAAAATTCCTAAGCCCGCATACAGGCCCGGGATGCTCTTTTTCAAAAACATTTCCACAAACTGGACCAGAGAGGCAATGACCAGAATGAATGACAGGGTTCTTAAATATTCCACATTCAGGGTCTTGAGCAGATAGGTGTCCAGACACCAGGTAATGACTCCTGCCATGACCAGTACAAATACCACGGCCATTGACATGCCCACTGCGGTTTCCATTTTTTTGGATGTGCCCAGAAAGGGGCAGTTGCCAAGAAACTGGGCAAGGAGGATGTTGTTGATGAAAATACAGCTGATGGCAATTTCAAAATATTCCATGGGGTTTCTCCTTATTTGCTGCCTATGAGGTTCATGCATGCCAGCATCAGTCCCAGGGCCACAAACGCTCCAGGGGCTTCCACCATAAAGGAGAATGCGTGAAAGCTTTCGGGCATGGCAAACACGGGATTTCCTCCCCAGATGGTAATCGTGCCGGCACCCAGAAACTCCCGCACGGCACCCAGGGCGGCAAGGGAAAGTGTAAAGCCGATACCGATACCCAGTCCGTCTGCAATGGCCATCACCGGATTGTTTTTACTGGCAAAGGCTTCTGCTCTTCCCAGTACAATGCAGTTGACCACGATCAAGGGAATAAAAATTCCCAGTTTCAAAAACAAGGGATAGGTATAGGCTTGCATGACCAGTTCCACAATGGTGACAAATGTGGCAATAATGACAATATAGCAGGCAATCCGGACTTTGGGCGGGATGATGTTCCGCAGCAGCGACACCAGCAGATTGGAAAAAACCAGCACAAATGTGGTGGCCACTCCCATGCCGATGCCGTTTTCAACCGTCTTGGTCACGGCAAGCACCGGGCAGAGACCCAGCACAAGTCTGAAAGGAGGCAGTTCAGCCCACAGCCCTTTAGTAAATTCTTTTGCCAAAGATTGTGCCATGTTTTTGTATCTCCTTTTTTTGCCTTATGGCATCTGCTTTAAAATTTCGGGCTTCAGGTTTTTGTAAAGATTCTGGGCCTGGATGGCAGCCAGGGTCACAGCCCTGGATGTAATGGTGGCACCGGACATGGCATCAATGGAGCCATTGTCTGATTTCAGGGCCAGGTTGGCGTCCAGGGGTTTGTCTGTAAACTGGGAGACAAATGTGGGATCATCCTTTGCCCGGGCACCCAGTCCCGGCGTTTCCGCATGGGTTGTGACCCTGGCCGCCACAATCTGGTCATTGTCCAGTTTTATGCCGACCATCAGGCCGACATCTCCGCCATATCCGCCTTTGCCCTTGGTTTCAAAAGCAACGGCTTGTGACCCGTCCGCCATTTTTGCAGGAAATATCTGAACTAAGGAGTCCCCTGCCTGAAGATTGAACCGTTCCATGATCGGATCATTGGCGGCATCAGGAAAAATTTCTTCGATGGCCGGGGCTTTCTGGAACTTCAGCACCTGTTCTTCAATTTTGACTTCCGTGCCTGTTTTTACTGCGGCCAGAAGACCGCCGGAAATGGCGGTCAAAGCGGTCAATACCACTATCATACTTATCATTTCACGCATTGTTTATTCCCCTTCCCAAAGCTTTCGGTCTGATATTGTCCACCAGGGGGTTTACAAGGTTGACCAGCAGAATGGCCAGGACTGTGCCGTCTGCATAGGATCCCACATTCCTCATGAGGATAATCATGAATCCGCCCAGAAACCCATAGATGAGCATGGGTATCCGGTTCACAGGCGATGATGAGTTTTCAGTGATCAGGAAAAAAGCCCCCAGCAGCGTGTAGCCGGAGAAAAGGTGAAACAGGGGGCCGGCATAGTTATCCGGACTGGACAGATAAAAAATAGCGGCTGTGATCAGGATCCCGGCTATAAATGATATGGAAAGTTCCCATCTGATATATCCCCGCAGTATCAGGTAAATACCGCCGATGATCAGCCCCAGACCAAACGTGGTCCCGGCCCCGCCAAATTCTCTGCCCCAGATCAGGTCTGAAAGCGAAAACAGGTCAGCAGCACCCGCCCCTTGAGATTTTACGGCTGCCAGAGGGGTCAGCGCGGTAAAATCAAACAGATAATTCACATAAGCCGTGTCAAAATCAAAAAATAGTTTCCAGGAAAGCATGAGCACGGCCATGCCTACCAGGGCAGGATGAAAGGGGTTGGCACCGATGCCGCCGAAAATTGATTTGCCGATCACCACGGCCACAAAAGTACCCACCACAATCAGCCACCAGGGGGTAACGGCCGGCAGCATCATGCCGAACAGCAGCCCGATGACCGCCGCATCCAGATCACCGATGGTAAAAGATTGTTTGGCAACACGGTTTACCACAATTTCCCAGAGCATGGCGCAGGAGGTTGACAGCGCCATGACACCCAGGGCCGGTGCCCCGAATTGGATGATGCCGTATACTGCAGCGGGCAGCAGGGCCAGAAGGATGTTCAGGTTCATTTGGAACAGGCTGTCTCCGTCATGCCAGAACGGTGCATGGGAAACGGTGAGTTTGGTATTATTCATGGGCAGTCTCCCTTTTAAACATCTGCTCGCAGTTTGTGCAGTTCGTGTTTTCCCAGCCGGATATACTGGGACAATGCGATCTGTGAGGTACAGACATAGGCACATAATCCACAGTCGATACAGGCCTCGAGGTCGCATTTATCAGCAGCGGCCTCATACTGTCCGGCCTGGAGAAACCGGACCAGCAGATTGACCGGTATGTCGGCCGGACAAATCTGGATGCATTTGCCGCAGTTGACACAGTTGTTGTCTGACAGCGGGGTAATGGTTTTCCGGTCCTGGACCAGAATCGTGTCCATATCCGGTGTGACCGGGTGGTGGGGGGTGAATGTGGCAAAACCCTGCATGGGCCCCCCGATGACAATGCGGTCCATTTCATTGATCTGAATGCCCAGCTGGCTGAAAATTTGGCCCAGCGGGGTACCGATCACCGCTTCAAGCCTGTGGCGGGCTCCGGTTTTGTCAATCAGGGTGATACATTTTTCAAACACCGGGCCCTTGGTTTCAAACGCCCGGGCCAGAGAAACCACGGCTTCGGCCCGGATAAAACAGATGCCCATTTCCTCGGGGGTTTTGCCGGCCGGCAGAATTTTGTCCAGATGATTTTTCATGATCATGGCGGGCAGGGTTTCCGGGTAATTCAAACGCGCCGGCAACAGGGTCAGGCTGTCGAATCGGGCACGGTCCTGGAGCCTGTCCGGCAGGACCAGATATATCTTGGGCACCTTTGTGATCTGTTTGAGGATCTGTACCCCTTTTTGCAGTGTTGCGGCGTGGGCTGTGCCCATATACTGGGAAGTAGTGGTCAGCAGGTCCGTGTCTGACACCATGATGATCAGGGTATTGACAGGGACTTTGGTCCGGGCAAGACGGGCGAACGGGGGCGCTCCCGGCAGGTGATTCAGATGCTGGGCCGCAAAGGACAACGCTTGTTTCATTTCCGGATATTTAATCTTGTCGGCAGCCTGTGTGTCTTTTTCTATGGCAATGCGGGTGCGCAGACCGCTGAAATCATCGGCAGTGAATGTATCAATGGATTTTATGGTGCCTGATACCGGTGAAACCGCATAATCAATGCTGTCTTTATACAGTTGAAGTTTCTGCCCTTTTTTGACGGGATCACCTTTCTGGATCAAAGCGTCCCGGGACCCGTCAAGGGGTTCGGGTAACAGAAGTGTCAAAAGGGCGGGTATATCGATTTTTTGGGGCGCTTCAGGATCGGGTTCCAGCAGGTCACAGGTCAACCCGGGTTTGGACAGCGCAAAGAAAGATCGTTTAATCATGAGTTACGTCCTTGTTTCAAAAAGCGGTTGTCATGACTGACGCAAGACAAAGGCGGCAGAATACCGGATTTAAAGCACATGACATGCATTGCAATCGACCGGTCCTGCGCCGTAATCCGCATGGCACCCGATGCATGTCTCGTGAAGGGCATCCGTTCTTGACGGCATGTAATCGTCTCCGGTCTCCTCATGGCAGTCACTGCAATTGTAGGTCTCGTCATCATCAATGTTGTGATGACAGTCCAGACAATCCAGATAATAGTCCTCCGTGTGTGTCTGGTGGGTGAACAGGACTTTGCCGGCATCGGTTTGAAACATGATGCGAACCGGATCTACCGGTGCAGGAGGGGAGAAAGCAGCGTAACAGACGATCCCTGTGATCAGCAAAACAGTCAAGATCAAGACCGCAAACTTCAGATGTGGTTGTGATGTCATATGTCAATCTTCCAGTCTAAGGGGTTAGCGTTTATGTGACAAACCCACAACTGGCAGCGTATATAGTATATTGCTGCTGGGTTGGCAAGGAAAAAAATTATTTTGAAGACGGCTTGCAGGCGGGCGCTGTCACCGGCTTTGTCTTGCGGATCAGCACGGGTTTGAATTCACTTTTTTGATTCATTGCCGCCGATTTTTTGTGAAGAATGACAAAAGCGATGCCGAAAAAAGAAAAACCCAATACCATGGCGGCAAATGACGCATTGATCCGGAGTAAAGGGCCCAAGGCATCACCGGTCAACGCACCGGCGACCAGGCAGAGAATCGGGACAACATAGATCAGAAAGGTCAGCAGCAGCGCGGATTTTGTCTGCATGCCGATCAGCACGGAATCTCCGGTTTCGACCCCTAATGTGTTGGGGACCTCCACAGTCATCTCTTTGCCCCGGTGGATGGTGCCGCAACTGTCTTTGGCCGAGCAGACCTCACAGGCTGCGGCCCGGTTGGTTTTAATCAGTGCCACATCCGGAGTGGCCCGGGTGACAATGCCCTGTTCAGTAATCATGGTGTGTCCTGTTTCCTGGGTTGATATGTTAATATGGTTGTGTCAGGCGCTATGTCCGGTGCATTATTACCCTTTCCGAAAACCCCTGTCAAATTTTTGTTTTTTTATCTTGACAACCAGCGGGTGATCTTATATAAACGTCGAGTCTTGATTCAAGACATGCTCCCCAGTAGCTCAGTTGGCAGAGCAATTGGCTGTTAACCAATGGGTCCGCGGTTCAAGTCCGTGCTGGGGAGCCAAATTAAATGTCATCACCCCGACAAGATGGTCCTCCTTATCTTGTCGGGGTTTTTTGTTTTCCCCTCCGAAGTCTTTTCAGCCGGAAAAAATTTTCTTCCCCTGCCGCCATTACGTCGGTTATTGATTATTTCTATGGAACCCATGGTCTGTAACAGAAATTTTGAATTTGATCTGAAGCCGGAAATGAGAAATAATAATGGTTTAAATAAAAATTTTTCAAGGAGATGAGATGAATCAGACGTCAAATAACCCCGTACAACCCATCCGGTTGACCCAGTGTGTGAAAGGGGCCGGGTGAGCGGCAAAATTGCCGCCCGGGGATCTGGCGGCCGCATTGAACGGATTGACGGTGCCGACCAATGAAAATGTTCTGGTGGGGATGGGAACGGCCGATGATGCCGGTGTGTACAAAGTCAGCGATGATCTGGCATTGATTCAGACCGTGGATTTTTTTACCCCCATAGTGGATGATCCCTATGATTTCGGCCGGATTGCCGCAGCCAATGCCTTGTCCGATGTCTATGCCATGGGCGGTATTCCCAAAACCGCCATGAATCTGGTGGCGTTTCCTTTGGGTGCCATGGACATGACGGTTCTGAAGAAAATTTTGGCCGGAGGCATCCGTGTACTGGAAGAATCCGGTACCGTGCTCTTAGGGGGGCACAGTGTGGAGGATGATGAACTCAAGTATGGGTTGTCCGTCACCGGATTTGTTCACCCGGACCGGATTCTGGCCAACCAGGGGTTGAGACCCGGAGACCGGCTGATTCTTACCAAGCCGCTGGGCACAGGGGTCATGAACACGGCCGTGAAAGCCGGCCTGACGTCCCTGGATCAGGTCAAAGAGATTACCGAGCTGATGGCCGCATTGAACCGGGATGCCGCCGATGTCATGACCCGGTTTCCCATTTCCGCCTGCACGGATATCACGGGGTTCGGACTTTTAGGACACCTGGCGGAAATGGTGACCGGCACTGGGGTCGGAGTTCGTGTTTTCAGTGATCAGATTCCTTTGATATCCGGTGCACTGGAATTTGCCGGCATGGGCCTGGTGCCCGGAGGGGCATTCCGGAACCGCCAGTTCCGGGCAGCCATGGTACACTTGGACGACGGGTTCAGTCCGGCGTTGCGGGATCTTTTTTTTGATCCCCAGACCTCGGGCGGATTGCTCATGGGGTGTCCGGAAAACCGGTCCCGGGATCTTGTCACGGCGCTGCATGATCAGAAAATTGCCTGTGCCGCTGTGATCGGAGAAGTGCTGGATCAAAATCCCGGAAAAATAGAAGTGGTCTGACAAGTGCGTAACCGCGGCCACGGCCACAAAAGACAAATTAATTCAAATACGAAAGAATCATAACAATGACAATGAATATCGATGCCCGGGGCCTGGCCTGTCCCCAGCCCGTACTTTTGACCAAGCAGGCCGTGGAAACCCATTCGCCTTTTCGCCTCACCGTACAGGTGGACAATGAGGCCGCAGTTGAAAACGTATCCCGGTTTCTGGGGACAAAGGGATATGAAGCCACCACATCCGGGCAGGGGGACTCCTTCACTGTTTCCGGGGTGGATATGCAAAAATCAGGGGATCGAAATGATCCGCCGCAAATCGAGCCGGGCGTGCCCGGGGTTTCAGAACCAGATGACAAAGAAAAAGGTCAGAAAATACTGGTACTCATCGCTTCGGACCGGATGGGGGCCGGGGATGATGACCTGGGACGGAAACTGATGATCAGTTTCATCAAGACCCTGGGGGAAATGGGAGAGGATCTGTGGCGGATCGTGTTTGTCAATAACGGGGTCAAGCTCACCATTAAGGGATCTGCGGTGCTGGAAACGCTTCAGGCATATGAAAAACAGAATATTTCCATCTGGGTTTGCGGCACCTGCCTGACCCATTTTGATCTGCTGAATGAAAAACAGGTGGGAGAAACCACCAATATGCTGGATATTGTCACGGCCATGCAGCTGGCTACCAAAGTGATCCCGCTTTGAACCGGAATAAAAATACCGATTTTTTACTTTAACCGCTGCCTGAAGCTGTGCTATAGAATGCTGAGTTCACTCTTTTCAAAGGAGGCGGTAATATGAACCATGCATCTTCTCAACGACTGGCGACTGATCTGTTCGCCGCTGCCGGCGTCAAAATCAACGGTACAAATCCCTGGGATATTCAGGTGAATCAGGACCTTTTCTTCAAGCGGCTGGTGGCCGGCGGCTCCAAAGCTCTGGGTGAAAGTTATATGGACGGGTGGTGGGAATGCCCCAGACTGGACCAGTTTTTTGATAAAATTTTGCAGGCCCGGCTGGATGAACAGGCCATAAAATCCATACGTGCTGTGTGGTGCCGTGTCAAGGCGATGTTGACGGTATCTCCGGGAAAATTCAGAGCGTTTGAAATCGGCCGGCGGCATTATGATATCGGCAATGAACTGTTTTCGCTGATGCTGGATAAATCCATGAATTATTCCTGCGGGTACTGGAAAAACGCCGACACCCTGGAAGCGGCCCAGGAAGCCAAAATGGAGTTGATCTGCCGGAAGTTGCAGCTGGCACCCGGTATGCGGGTGTTGGACATCGGTTGCGGATGGGGGGGATTGTCTGCGTATATGGCACAAAAATATCAGGTGAGTGTGAAGGGTGTCACCGTGTCAAAAGAGCAGGTGACTTTGGCCACACAACGGTGCCGGGACCTGCCTGTGGAGATCCGGCTCATGGATTACCGGGATCTGAATGAACCCTTTGACCGGATCGTGTCTGTGGGAATGTTCGAGCATGTGGGAAGGGCCCACTACAAAACCTTTATGGCCGTGGTTCACCGGTGCCTGAAGGATCAGGGGCTTTTTCTGCTGCACACCATTGCCGGTAACCGGTCCGTGCGTAGCAGCGACCCCTGGATTTCCAAATACATTTTTCCCAATTCCATGGTGCCGTCCGGCCGCCAGATCACAATGGCGGCGGAAAAATTTTTTGTTCTGGAGGACTGGCACAGTTTCGGTCCTGATTATGATCCCACGTTGATGGCTTGGTATGACAATTTTGTGGCCAACTGGGACAGGATCAAACACCGGTATGACAACCGGTTTTTCCGCATGTGGACCTATTACCTGCTGGCCTGTGCCGGCACGTTCAGGGCCCGGAGCAATCAATTGTGGCAAATTGTATTCTCAAAAGGCGGTGTCCGGCCGACATATACCAGTGTGCGATGATTCAACGGTCAGGGCGCCGGAGGGATCAGCCCTTTGGCCAGGGCATATCGGGTCAGCCCGGCAACGGTCTGTATCCCGAGTTTGGATCTGAGGTTTCTGCGGTGGATATCGATGGTTTTCGCGCTCAACTTCAGGATTTCTGCGGTTTCCCTGGTACTGTGGCCTTCGGCGATATACACCAGTATCTGTTTTTCACGTGGGGTCAGGCAGCTCAGGCGGTCCGGTGAATCTCCCACCAGCAGGTGAGTGATTTCCGGACTTACATATACATGGCCGTCCAGCCCTGCTTTGATGGCAGTCAACAATTCTTTGAAAGAGCAGGATTTGAGCACATACCCGGATGCCCCGGCATTAAGCATGCCTTTGACATAGATTTTTTCCGTATGCATGGACAAGGCGATAATGCGGATTTTCGGATGGATTGCCAGAATTCTTCGGGTGGCTTCCATGCCGTTGAGATCGGGCATGCTGATGTCCATGAGGATAAGATCCGGGACGGATTTTTCAGCCAAAGAAACCGCCTGAATCCCGTTGGCGGCCCGGGCTGTGACAGTGAATTCGCCGGTCGCTTCCAGGGCTTGACTGATGCCGTGGTGGAATACCCGGTGGTCATCCACGATGATGATGGTTTTTTTATTCATGGATATTCGATCCCCTTTGATTGACCGGCGCGGTCAGCAGAATTTTCGTTCCTTTGCCGGGGGTGGATGTGATGGTCAGGGTGCCGCCGAAATTCTGAATCCGTTCAGACAGGCTGTACAGACCAAACCCGTGATCCTTGGATGGTTTCAATGCCTGAACGTCCATGCCCGCGCCGGAATCTTCCACCTGCAGACAGATGTCCGGATCCGAAAACCACAATTGGATGCTGGCGTTCGGGGTACGGGCATGTTTTCGGATATTGGTCAGCAGTTCATTGACCGCCCGGTACAGGGTAACCTTCAGTGCATGGGGCAGCGGAATGGGATCCGTGACCTGGTTGATGTACCGGTATGCGGTCTTTTCCCGGGCATTGATCTCCTCGATCAGCGCCCCAATGGCGATATCAATGTCAAAGTCATCCAGAATCGGGGGAGACAGTTTGTAAATCAGTGTTCGGATCTCCCGAACCGCCTGTTCCAGAATGGCCTGAATCGCGCGGATCTGGTCCGGCCGGGCCGGATCATCAGATTCCATCAGATTTTTTGTCCGGGAAATGCCCATGGCCAGGGTCTGGACCACGCTGTCATGCAGATCCGACGCCATCATTTTTCGTTCTGTTTCGTCCGAGTGGACCAGGTATTCATTGAGTTGTTTCAGCCGGTCTGCCTGATGAGACAACTCTTGAATATGTTTTTTTTCCCTTTGCTGGGACTGTTGCAGGCGATCGGTCATTTCATTGAAGGCCCGGGACAGTTCCCCGATTTCATCATTGCGGTTTTCCGGGACTTTTTCTGAATACACTTCTTTAGATATCCGGCGTGTCAGACGGGTCAAATGCTGGAGAGGACGGACAAACCGTCTGACCCCTGAATAGCTGCACCCCAAGGCCACAAGAAATATGATACCGGCATAGATCATAAAGCTTTTCAGGATACCTGACAGGTTGTGATCCATGACGTTGCGCGTCTGCTCAATGGAGTCAAGCAGATTGTTTTCGCTGCTTGCCAGCACGATGTGCCAGTTGGTTTGATGGAGGCGGTGGGAGGCCAGAATATAGGACCGGTCCTGGATGGTGAGCGTATCCTGGTATGACGTGGCATTCAAAATCTGCCGCGTAATTTGTTCAATGACAGGCTGCCGGGATTGGGTGAGGTTCAGTGACAGGATATTGTCTGAATATTTGAAATGGCTGATGTCCATGTCCAGGCCAAGCAAGGGCAGCAAGGCAACAGGAAAAGAGATCAACCGGCCCTGTGAATCCATGAGAAGCGCAAAAAAATCGCCGGGGGGGGCATCTGGATTCGATAACAGCGGGTGGCCTTTGTCCAGATCCTGAAACATGTCGGCCAGAGGGATATCCATGCCCGTGACTCCTTTGAGCCGGCCGTTTCCATCCAGTATGGGGGCAACACCCGTCATCATCAGCCCGGGTGCCACATCGTCTTTGTAAGGCCGGGTCCATCGAAACCCGTAGTCCGCTTCGGACTGTTGGGTAAACGTGGTCATGGGTTCACCGTTTCTAAGGTCGAAATCAGCCGGGTTCGGCAGGTTGAAACATGCGTTTCGCATGTCCGGATTCAAGGTATAATATTTCCCGATCCCGGTCCGGGTGATGATATGGGCGGCCATGGCCCGGCGGCAGTTTTTTTTGGCCATGACCAGATACAGATCCATTTCCGCCAGGGCCTGCAGTTCCGATACAATGGGCGCAGACAAGGTGTCATCTCCCCAGAATAGTGTGATAAGCGGATCGGATTCAGGGGTATACCATATGGCGTTTCCCGGATGATATATCATGGACGGAACCATGGAATGGAAAGCATGACCGGCTGCCAGGCGGGTGTAGATTTCACTGGCTTTCATTCCCAGAAATGTCACGGATGTTTGATAATGTAAAAAAATTTCATCGTATTTTCGGGCTTTTTCCCGGGCCATGCCGGCCAGATATTGATTGGCCATCTGCTTGATTTGTCTGGTATTGGCCGTATCTGCGAACTGCCCCAGATCTTTCAGCGATTGATTGACCAGAAAAAACAACGGGATGGTAAAGATCAGGATGGATAGGACAGAACTGCAGAACAGTTTGATGGAAAGCGGTATTTTTAAAAAAGCGGTCTTTTTTTTCACGGCCATGGCCTGTATTCATACCTCATTCCCATGGGGTTTGCAAGCCATGGAATCCGGTGAATGTCGTTTTCAAAAAGGTCTGAAAACGGGCATCAGCGGTTTAACGTCCAGTCATAATACAGATATTGGATAGAAATTTCGCCGGTGGCAGCGGTGTTATCCAGCGTCTGTTTCAAGGCATCATCTGCATACCGGCGGATGAAGTTTAAGGGATTGTCTGAAAAATCCGCTTCAAACCATTTAAAAATCCGGCTGATAAAAAGGGTGCCGTTTTTTAAAAACGTGTTGCCCGGATGGTTGATGAATCGCCGGGTCTGATCATCCAGGCGGGATTCCAGGGTGTCGCCTTCATAGGGTTCGTTTAAAAGCGGGGGGCAGCTTTTCGCCGCACAATTGATGGCAAAATGCATTCGTGGATCCTTGAACCGGGGCCTGAGAATGTCATGTTCGATATGGTCCAGATTCACCTTGAACCCGTTGAGGGGAATGAATTTTTTACTCCAGGGATTGGAAAAAAAACCGCCGATCTCCTTGATGGAATTGATGCCCGGATACCGGGTCAGGATCAGCTTGATGGTAAATGCGTTGTACGCGTTGATATAAAAGGCGAACTGGTGATGGTGAGATAACGTGCCCGGGTCTGTGGCACTTAAAATGGCCAGGTATTGATCCAGTTTGGCTTCATCCTGTTTGAACCCGTCATAATCCACCCGCCCGTTTTGGACATGGGCTTTAAGCAGTTCGGCCCACAACCGGTTGTCCACGGAATCTGCAGCAACGGATAAATCAGGGCCAGCCAACCCCATTGAAATGATGACAAATATGAAAAAAACCGCCGGTTTCATTCTGCCAGTTAACCACAGTTTTTCAGTAATTGCCACCGGATTTTACGATCTTCAAATGTCATGGCCCGGGGTTAAATCCTGCCGATGCCGGCAGACAGATTCAACCCGCCGTGGAAAAAAGGAAATGGTTTAAGATTGAGATGGTTGAGGTCACTGAATTGCTTACCGGGAAAAATCAGTCCCGCGCGCCAGCCTTTAAAATCCATTGCCAGCTTCCGGGTGATTTCCCGGTAAAAGGCGGTGGTGTCCAGGTGATTTTCCAGGCGCCTTCCATAGGGCGGGTTCAGTACCACAACCCCTTTTTTGCGGGTGAATTGATCCGGACGCAGATCAAAAAAATTGTGTTCAAAAGCATGCACCGGGGCCAGAAACGCATGGTCGGACAGATTGCGGGTCAAGGCGGCCAGGGCATGCGGATCCACATCAGAGGCAAATATGGAAGCGGCCGTTGAAAACTGCTGTGCCGCCTGTGACCGGGCATGGGCAAAGCCTGCCGGGCTGAAACCGGGCCAGGCTTCACAGGCAAATCGGCGATAAAATCCCGGCGGGATCCGGGCCTGAATCATGGCCCCTTCAATGGCAAAGGTGCCGGACCCGCACATGGGATCCATGAGCACGTCCTGCCCGGTGAATCCGGCTGTATCCAGGATGGCAAAGGCCAGGTTCTCCCGCAGCGGGGCCGCGGTTATCTGTTTTTTGATGCCGCGCTTGAACAGCGGGGGGCCTGACATGTCCAGGGAGATCTCAAACCGGTTGTTTTCAGCCCGGATCATGACCGTCTGTGACGGGATGTCTTTTTGCGACGGGATGTCTTTGCCGGAAGAACAAAGATCCGTGTCACCGGGTTTGACGTCTAACGCAGCCCGGATGATGGGGCCGCACCTTTGGGCGATGGCATCGGAATGGTATAACCGGGAAGTATGGGTGGTCACCTGGATGGACGGATCAGTGCCGGCCGGCAGAAACAGTTCCCAGTCAATGTCTGACAGTTTTTTTTCCAGCAAAGAAAAATGGGTGGCCCTGAATCGGGCCAGGCGCATGAGAATTCGGGACGGCGCGCGCAACCACAGGTTGGCCGGGCAGGCATCGGCCAGTTTGCCGGAAAAATTCACCCCGCCGGGCACCACCTGAATATCGTGAATCCCAAGGTTCAGACGGGTGAGTTCTCTGGCACACACCTGCCGGAGCCCGGGCGGGCATACAGCGAAAAATTCATGGACCCTGGCACTGACACGGCGTTTGACCCGCCTGGCAAAGGCCGAATCCGTCATAAAAGTGTCAGCTTTCTGGGTCGCAGGAATCCAGAATCTGCTGGATCCGTTCCTGGATGAAATCTATGGCTGCCGCAATGGTGCCGGGTGAAACAGGCGGGACATCAGAACCCAGTCGCTTGACTTTTGCTTCATCCATGTCAGCGATTTTGGATACGGCATAACTGTCCACGGCTTCCCCCTCGGGCAGCAGTCCGCATCCCCCCACCACGCCGAGAAATTCATCTTTATAAAAAACAGGGACCACCAGTTTGGTCAAACCGGCGTCACATTCTTCCACCAGGGGTTCACGGGATTTTTTCACCATGGCATTCATGTTCATGTGCGCCGCAGAGCAGATAAAGGTCTGGCCTTTTTCCATGGACTTGATGGCAGGACACAAGGGGTTGGAAAAATTTTTTACCGTGGTGATGCGGGTTCCTTCGGGGTTGAACACAGATCCCTGAAGGTTGAATTTTTCATACAAATTGGTTTCCAGCGCTTCCCATGTTTCCAGAGGACAAATATCTAAAAGGGTCATATCAGATTCCTGAAAAAATTTAGATTATATTCAAGCATGATGTGAATGTCAAACGTATCTGAAACCCCGGGATGGTGACACCTTGTTTTAAGGGGTAAGATAGGAGGGTAAGATGCCACCATCCCGGGGTTCCAGACAGTTTTTTGATGTCGGTCTGGCATCGGACATGCCGATCCATGCCCGGCTTAAGGGTTTACCAGTGACCTTCAGTATTGGCCGCAGTTGAAATCGTATATTCACCCGCCTTGAACCGTTCCACGGCCGATTGAACCGTGCCGCTGACATCGTTGGCCACTTTGATGTTGGCGGCATCCAGTGTTTTAAACGCGTTGGGTCCACAAAATCCGGTCAGCAGCACCTGGGCCCCTTTTTCGCTGACCGCGGCAGCCGCCTGAATACCGGCCCCTTTAAAGGCGTCCTTGTTGGCGGCGTTATCGATGACTTCCACATCCAGTGTTTCGGAATCTACGACCAGGATATAGGATGCTCTTCCGAAACGCGGGTCCACATCGGCAGACAGATCCGTGCCCGTGGCTGTAATGGCAATTTTCATGAAATCTCCTTATTGTCCGCCACCGCCGCCGCAGACCTGGTCATTGGTGATTTCCGGCAGTTTGCCGGCAATGAGATCCATGACCACCGGCTCGATTTCCGGCCGCTGGTCATCATGGAACACGTCAATGCCCACCTGACGGAATCCCATCAAAGGCCGCATGCCGATGCCGCCCACGATCAGGGCGTTGACCCGGTGTTCCGCCAGTAGATTCACCGGTACCATGCATCCGCCCTGAACATGCTCCTGGTTGTCCAGCGTGGAAACCCCGGTAATTTTGCCGTCTTCCACATCCACAAAGGTAAACACGTCACAATGTCCGAAATGACCGGAACGAGTGCCTTTGAGGCCTCCCTCACCATTGGAGGGAATCGCGATTCTTCCGTTTTTCATACAATCTCCTTCAAACTGATATTTGGTTGTTCATGGTTTATTACATTAACCGTTCTAATTTCATGGCAGGATGCGTCATCACGGTTTCCCAGATGTTTCTGACCGCTTTGGCAGCCGGGCAGGTATCATCATATTCCAACAGCGTCTGAATCTGGATCATGGCTTTGGTAAAGGCCGGATCAAAAGGGATTTTCCCTGCCACCAGAATATTTTTTTCCCGGGCAATGGTTTCGATGGCCCGGGTCTGGTCCAGGTTCAGATCAAATTTATTGATGCACACCATGGCCGGGATCTTGAAATGGGCGGCCAGTTCCCCCACCCGTTTCATGTCATGGATACCCGATACCGTGGGTTCCGCCACGATGAGAATGGCACTGGCCTGGCCGATGCTGGCAATGACCGGGCATCCGATGCCCGGAGGGCCGTCCGTGAGAATCAAATCAATATGTGCGTCTCTGGCCCTTTTTTTGGCCTGTTCCCTGACTAAGGCCACCAGCCGGCCGGAATTTTCTTCTGCAATGCCTAACCGGGCATGGACCATGGGACCGAACCGGGTATGGGACACAAACCACTGGCCGCAGGTTTTCCGGGGAAAATCAATGGCGGATTCCGGGCACATGTCCACACAGACCCCGCAGCCTTCACAGTTCAAGGCATCCACAGTATATTCTCCCTGGTTTTCATCAATGGCATCGAACCGGCACAGTTCCAGACACGTTCCGCAGCCCGTGCACCGGTCCGGGGCGATGACCGCCTCGTTGCCGCCCACAAAATCATGGGTTTCCTGAACATCCGGGGCCATAATCAGGTGCAGATCAGCTGCATCCACATCAGCATCACAGAGCATCAATGAGGATTTAAGCCCTGCAAATGCGGCGGTCAGGCTGGTTTTGCCGGTGCCGCCTTTTCCACTCAATATCACCAGCTCTTTCATGGGGCACACTTTTCTGAATCTGCCAGAAGGCAGATTTTTTTGTAAAGGGTTTGAAATTTTTCTTTGTAATCTTCCTGCTGGGCGATGATCAGATCCCCTTTGGAATAGGCCTGGGCAATGGCCTTGTCATAGGGGATTTCCATGAGAACCGGCAGGTTTTTTTCTTTGGCATAGGCATATACGGCATCATCTCCTATGCCGGCCCGGTTGATGATCAGGCCGTGGGGAATATTCATCAGCCGCACGGTTTCCACGGCCAGTTTCAGGTCATTGAGTCCGAACGGGGTGGGTTCTGTGACCAGAACGACAAAATCAGTGTCTTTCATGGCGGCGATGACCGGACATGATGTGCCGGGCGGGGCATCGATCAAGGTGATGCCCTGATCCGGGGCCCGGTGGGATTTGACCTGGCGGATCACGGGCGGGACCATGACCTGGCCGATATCCAGCAATCCCTGGCCGAAATTCATGTCCGGCAGCGGCACGGTACCGGTTTCCACGGTGCCTAAAATCCGTTCTTTTTCAGTGACGGCATTTTCCGGACAGATGACCGTGCACCCGCCGCAGGAATGGCACAGTTCAGGAAACGTGACCACGGTGTTTGCCGTGACTGCAATGGCATTGAACCGGCAGATGTCCATACATTTTTTGCAGAACGTGCACCGGTCCAGATCGATTTCCGGCACGGGTGCAATTACTTTTTCCCGGGATTGGATTTCCGGGTGCAAAAATAAATGGAGGTTGGGTTCTTCCACATCACAATCCAGCACCGTGACCGGCTGATTCAATGAAGCGGCCAGATTGGCGGCAACCGTTGTCTTTCCGGTACCGCCTTTTCCGCTTGCAATGCTGATGATCATTTATGATACCTCTTTTAAATTACAATTAGGTTCAGTTTTTTCAAGATGGCCACCAGTTTTTCTCCGGATTCAGCATCCGGGGCCGGTGGCAGCTGCATGAGTACGCCATATCCTTCATACGTCTCATGAAATTCATCTGCAGATAACGTGCTGACTGCAACACAGCTGGTCATGGGACTTGTCATGGTCACTTGTTCCACCAGTTCCCGGCCGGTCATGTCTGCCAGGGTTTCGTCCATGATCACCAGATCAATTTTTTCCCCTTTTTCCCCGGCCCGGGAGATGCGTTCCAAAACGGATTTCCCCGTGTCGGTCCACTGAATATCCATTGGAGACTGCTGTAACACCCCTGCCATTTTTTCAAATGTCTGTTTGTCTTTTGCCGCCAGTACCGCGTATATCATGGTTTTTCCTTAAAGTTCTTTGTCCTGTTTTTGAACCATACCGGGTTCATTCAACACCCATCCTCACAAAGCAAAGCCTGTGCCATTCAGAGTTTTTTTGCACATAAAACAGTGTTTGTTCGAAATATCAGGCTGTTACCCGGCACGGTACCATTTTTTGCCAGAGGATCGATGAAAAGATGCAGTGCCAAAGTTGCGGTTGTGCGACCTGGAGTGTCGTTTCTGAATCGATCCGATTGAAAGCAGTGATGGTAAGGATGGTTGAATGTGTCGGATAAACTGGCCTGCGGCAACGATAACCGGATATCCCGAGCAAAGCGTTTCTGGCATAATGTTTGCTTTCAATTATACATCAGATCCTGAATTAAGGGAGGTGTCTGGATGTCGGATTCCTGTAAACGTCCGGTGAACAAGGGCTCTGTCCGTGCCGGAACCAGGGAAGAAAGGCTGTGTCAACCCGGGGGTTCATGGACGATCCTGGTGATCGACGATGAAACCGATGTACGGGACGTCATGGTCATCAGCCTGGAAGACGCCGGTTACAGGACCCTTTCCGCGCCGGACGGTGAGACCGGTCTCAGGCTGCTGGAAACCCGGGCACCTCAGATTCTCATCACGGATATCAAGATGCCGGGCATGAGCGGCCTGGAAGTGTTGAAAAAAGCCCACCTGATCCGGCCGGAAACCCAGGTGATCGTCACCACGGGATTTGCAGACATCAAAAAAGCGATCACCGCATTGCAGTACGATGCATCTGATTTCATTACCAAACCCGTGGACGACACCACATTGCACCTGGCCTTGAAGCGGGCCATGGAGCGGTATCAAAATCAGAAGGAACTGGCGGATTACACGCGGCTTCTGGAACAGACCGTCCTGAATCAGGAAAAGATTCTGCACCAGGAAAAAATGATGTCTTTAGGCCGCCTGGCCGCCAGTATGGTCCATGAGATCAACAACCCGCTGTCCGGGATTCTGAATTATATCACGCTGATGATCCGGCTGGTGGAAAAACCGGGATGGGACGGGGCTGGTCAAAACCGTTTTAAAGAGTATCTGACCATTATTCATCAGGAAACCCGGCGCTGTGCCGACTTGGTTTCCGGACTGCTGCAGTTTTCCAGAAAATCCAGCCTTCAATTCAAACCCGTGGATATCTGCGAGCTCATCGAGTACAGCCGAATGCTGTGCAACCACAGGCTGGAACTGGCGGATATCGTTCTTAAAATTACCTGTGAGCCGACAATTCCAAAGGTGTTGGGCGATATCAACCAATTGCAGCAATGTGTGATCAATCTGATTTTCAATGCCATTGACGCGATTGAAGGAACGCATCCGGCAGCATCGGACAGTATGAAGGAGCCGTCTCTCACGGCCCGGCCGGCAGGCCGGATCCGGATCAAGGCAGATATCGAGGATGCGGACCATCAGGTATGTATCCGGGTGTCGGATGACGGTAAAGGCATCTCTCCCGGGGATCTGCCCCGCATTTTTGAGCCGTTTTTCACCACCAAACAGGACGGTCACGGTGTGGGCTTGGGCTTGTCCACGGTGTACGGCATCATTGAACACCATAACGGCACTATTAGCGTGGACAGTGAGCCGGGACAGGGAACCTGTTTCACCATCCGATTGCCTGCGTTAGATGAAACCACAAAAACAAAGGAATCAAATTCATGATACCTGACTATTTGCCAGTACGTGTGGGGGTTTATATCTGTCACTGCGGCGTGAACATCGCCGGAAAAGTGGATGTGGCAGATGTCAGTGAATGGGCCGGATCCCTGCCCCATGTGGTCGTTTCCAGGGACTACAAATTCATGTGTTCCGAGCCGGGTCAGGCCATGATTGAAACAGACATCAAAGAATATGGACTGAACCGGGTGGTGGTGGCCTCCTGTTCTCCGAGGCTGCATGGGAAAACCTTTATGGAAACCTGCCGGAGAGCCGGGATCAATCCGTATTATTTTAATATGGCTTCGGTCAGAGAACAGGTGTCCTGGGTAACCAAAGACCGGGACCGGGCCACCCGCAAGGCCCGGCGCCTGGTGGCGGCGGCCGTGAACCGGGTGGCCTGTCATCAGCCGTTGACCACGGGCCTGTCCAAGGTGCATCCGGATGTGGCCGTCATCGGCGGGGGCATTGCCGGGATGCAGGCAGCCATCGATATCGGCAACGCCGGGCTTAAGGTACATCTCATTGAAAAAGACAGCACCATCGGCGGCCACATGCTCCAGTTTGACAAAACCTTTCCCACCCTGGACTGTGCCGCCTGCATCGGTACGCCCAAAATGGTGGAGGTGGCCCAGAACTCAAATATCGATCTGCACACCTTCAGCCGGGTGACGGAAGTGACCGGGTTTATCGGCAATTACACGTTGGATATCACGGAAAAACCCCGGTATGTGAACGCGGATCTGTGCACGGGATGCGGCGAGTGCGCCACGGTGTGTCCCGTGTTCATTCCCAGTGCCTGGGACATGGGATTGTCGGACCGAAAAGCCATCGGCAGAAGTTTTCCCCAGGCCATTCCCATTACGTTTCAGATCGAAAAAAATCAGACCGCGCCGTGTACCCGGACCTGTCCGGCCGGCATCAATGTCCAGGGATATGTGCAGCTGGCCAAACAGGAAAAATATGATCAGGCCCTGGCATTGATCATGGAAAAGGCCCCGTTTCCAGGGGTCTTAGGCCGGGTGTGCCCCCATCCCTGCGAAACGGCCTGTGCCCGGGGAGAAACAGACAAACCCGTGGCCATCCGCCTGCTCAAACGATATGTGTCCGACATGGCCGGACCGGATGCCCGGCAGATCCCGGGCATTGAGGATCGGGAAGAAAAAATCGCGGTGATCGGGGCCGGACCGGCCGGCTTGACGGCGGCCTATTTTCTGCGGCTGAAAGGCTACCGGGTCACGGTATTTGAGGCATCCGGTCAGGCCGGTGGCATGCTTCGCACGGGGATCCCTGCGTATCGCCTGCCCAGGAATATACTGGATCAGGAAATCCGGTACATCCTGGACCATGGCATCGACCTGAAACTGAATGCCTGCCTGGGAACAGAGGTGGACCTGGCAGGTTTGAAAGAGCAGGGCTTTTGTGCCTTTTACCTGTCCACGGGGGCCCATCGCTCCCTGAAACTGGGCCTGGAAGGCGAAGACACTTTTTCCGGGGTCATGGACGCGACCGCGTTTTTAAGACAGATCAATCTGGGAGAAGACACGGCCTGTCACGGCAAGGTCCTGGTGGTGGGCGGCGGCAATGTGGCGATGGATGCGGCCCGGTGCGCCCAGCGGATTCCCGGATGTGAGGTGACCCTGGTCTACCGCCGCACCCGGGAAGAGATGCCGGCCTATGCCGATGAAATTCAAGGGGCCCTCCAGGAAGGGATCACCATTTTAGAGCTGGCCAGTCCGGTCCGGCTGGAAGAGGATCAGGGAAAGCTCACACAGGTGGTGTGCCTGAAAAATGAACTGGGACCGCCGGATGCTTCCGGACGGCGGCGGCCCGTGCCCGTAGAAGGATCGGAATTTGTCCTGCCCTGTGACACCCTGATCCCGGCCATCGGCCAGTATCCGGATGACCTGGGCATGGATGGGCTGCCCGGGATCGAGATCACGGGCCGAAACCGGGTCAAGGTGGATGGCATCACGTTTCAGACCGGTGAACCCGGCGTGTTTGCCGGCGGCGACCTGGTCCTGGGGCCGGCCACCGTGGTCCAGGCCGTCGGCCAGGGCCGTGCCGCAGCTGACTATATCCATGAATTTATCCAGGATCCGGCCCGGTTTGAACCGGGGGCTGATACGGGCATGGCGGATGCATCCGTCACCGGACCTGCGGACATCACGGGGGCTGACTGGAACACGGCTGACGGGGCAGCGCGTTTCTCTGAAAACAGCTCCGGAAAAAGTGCTTCGAACGCTTTCACATCCGAGCCCCCGGGTGCCGTCCCCCGGGCCGAGCCCGCCTGGATGGACCCGGATCAACGGATATCAGGGTTTGACGAGGTGGAAGCCTGCCTCACCCCGGACCAGGCCCTGGCAGAGGCGGGCCGGTGTCTTAACTGCGGGATCTGCTGCGAATGTAAAGCGTGTGTGGCCGCCTGTGAACGGGATGCCATTAACCATGACATGAAAGAAAAACACTATCAGATCCAGGTGGGCAGCATCATTCTGGCCACAGGCTATGACACCCTGGACCCGACGGCCATGACCCGGTTCGGTTACGGCCGGTACCCCAATGTGTACACGGCCCTGGAGTTCGAGCGATTAAGCAATGCCACGGGTCCCACGGGCGGACAGATCCTGATGCGGGACCATGACCGGACATTCACACGGCCTCCCAGGTCCGTGGCCATTGTGCATTGTGTGGGGAGCCGGGATGTGAATTTCCATGAATACTGCTCCCGGGTCTGCTGTATGTATGCGTTGAAATACACCCACCTGATCAAGGAGAAAGTGGGCCATGACACAAAGGTGTATGATTTTTATATTGACATGCGCTGTTTCGGCAAAGGGTATGAAGAGTTTTACAACCGGTGCCAGCAGGAAGGGACCGTTTTCATCCGGGGCAAGGTGGCCCATATCACGCATCAGCCGGGGAGTGACGGGGAAACGGAGAAACTGGTGGCCGTGGCCGAAGATACCCTGATGGGAGAGGTGATTGAAGTGCCCGTGGACATGGTGGTGTTGTGTACGGCCATCCAGGCCCGGCAGGATGCGGGAGAGATCGGCCATGTCCTGGGGCTCAACCAGGGGGCGGACGGGTTTTTCCTGGAGGAACATCCTAAACTGGGGCCCGTGAATACGTCCACGGAAGGCGTGTTTTTAAGCGGGTGCTGCCAGAAACCCATGGACATTCCGGACACCGTGTCCCAGGCATCCGGCGCTGCGGCCAAGTCATTGTCCCTGGCGGCAAGGGGCCAGGTGGAGATTTCTCCCACTGTGGCCAGTATTGATCCGGATATCTGTGCCGGATGTCAATTGTGTCTGGTGCTGTGCCCCTATGGAGCCATTGAATTTGATGAAGACCGGCAGGTGTCCGTGGTCAATGAAGCCGTGTGCAAAGGATGCGGTTCCTGTTCCGGGGCCTGTCCCAGCGGTGCGGCTGTGAGCCGTCATTTTACCCGAAAACAGATGTTTGCCGAAATCAGCGGTGTGCTGGCGGAATTGTGAATCTGCCGGTATTCATTGCCAATGACTATTAGACTGTTTAATTATTTGACTGTTTGATCATTTCAACAGGAGGACCCCATGACCCAGACCGTAATGGAACCATCACAGGCATCACCCGCTAAAAATCCATCTTTGGCCAAAGATGCGTTCGAACCCGTGCTCATTGCATTTGTGTGCAACTGGTGCACCTACACGGCTGCGGACCTGGCCGGCACCTCCCGTCTGACCTATCCGGATAATGTCCGGCTGGTGCGGGTCATGTGTACGGGCATGGTGGATCCCCAGTACGTGATCAAGGCGTTTCTGGAAGGGGCCGATGCCGTGCTGGTATCCGGGTGTCATCCCGGAGACTGCCACTATATCAATGGGAATTATAAAGCCCGGCGCAGGATTTTGTTGCTGAAACAGATTCTGCCCCGATTCGGCATCGATGCGAAAAGGCTTCGGCTGACCTGGATCGGGGCCAGCGACGGGATCGAATTCGCCCGGACCATGACCCGGTTTGTGAAAGATATCAAAGAGATAGGGCCGTGTCAGGCCCGGCTGCAACCGGCCATCTGAACACCAGGCACCCATTGTCCAATACCACAGGAGAAATTATGATTGCATCCATTCAAACCAAAAACCAGTCCATCACCCGGACCCTTCAGGATTTTTTTTCCGACCTGCTTAAAACCGGGGCCGTGGATGCCGTGCTGGTGCCGTCCCGGATTTCAAAATCCCCATATGTCAAACCCTGCCTGGTCACTTCTGCCGATCAGATGGACCCGACCGTCCCGCTGGGGCCGGGCTTTTTTATCAATGCCGGCCCCATGGTGTCCCGGCTGACCCGGACAAGGGCCGATGCCACCATCGGGGTGTGGCTTCGTCCCTGTGAAGTCCGGGCCTTTGTGGAACTGACCAAACTCAGACAGGGGGGCAGACAAGATGTGGTTATTTTGAGCATGGACTGCCCCATGGCCCTGTCCCGCAAAGACTATGAAGACTGGGCAGCCCAGGGGGAAGGGGGACTCGGGGATGTGGATAAATGGATTCACACCGTGTATCAGAAACCCGTGACACAGGTGGATGCATGGTCAACGGCCCGGGCCTGCCAGGTGTGTGAATACCCATATCCCGTGAACGCGGATGTGTCTGTGATGCTTTTGGGCGCAGACCTGGACAAAGAGATCCCGGTGCGGGCCGACACTGAAAAAGGAGAAAAACTGCTGGCCGTACTGGACCTGACCGACAATGGCCAGGAACCGGCACAGCGCAAAGCCCTGCTGGGGGATCTGACGGCGGACCGCACGGCGGCATTTCAGGCCATGGACGAGGAAATGCTCACCCGGACCGGCAGCATTGACGCGTTGAACCGGTTTTTCAGCGCCTGCGTCAACTGCCACAACTGCCGGAGCGTGTGCCCGGTCTGTTACTGCAAGGAATGCGTGTTCAACACGGATGCCGTGGCATATGCCCCGGCCCAGTACCTTTCCTGGGCCGACAAATGGGGTCAGGTTCCGCTGCCCAATGATACCGTGTTTTTTCACCTGACCCGCCTGGCCCATATCGGGTGCACCTGTGTGGGGTGCGGCCAGTGTACCCTGGCCTGCCCCAGTCAGATTCCCGTGGCCGACCTGTTCATCAGTGTCACTAGAAACGCCCGGAAGGCCTTTGACTATGTCCCGGGCAGGGATGATGCGGAACCGCTGCCCCTGTCTGTGTTTCAGGAATCGGAATTTACCGATATCGTGGGAATGGGAAACAAGGAGGTCACATGACAGATCAAATCGGCAAAACCCTGGTGATCGGCGGCGGTATTTCAGGGATCCGGGCATCCCTGGATCTGGCCCAGGCCGGATTTCAGGTGATTTTGATGGAACAGGCGGACCGGGTGGGGGGACTGTTGTCCCAGCTGGACACCCAGTTTCCCACCTCCACCTGCGGCATGTGCCGGATGCTGCCCATGACGGACCGGGATCATGCGGATCCCCAGTGCCTGCGCCGGGGGCTTGCCCATGACAACATCGAGATCTGTGTGTCCACGGACCTGATTTCCCTGACAGGGGAGCCGGGTCATTTCACGGTGTCGTTCATCGCTCAAACGGATGGGGGCCGGCAGGAATGCCCCGTGCTGGTGGTGGATGATGAAAAAATCGTCAGAGATTCCATGAAGGAATGGCTCATGGAAGAAGGATATCCGGTTCAGACGGCAGCGTCAGCGGCCAGGGCCCTGGAACTTCTGGAAACAGGGAATTTCAAGGCAATGCTCACGGACATCAAAATGCCGGGTATGGACGGGGTGACCCTGTTGACCCGGGCCAAAGAGATCCAGCCGGACCTGGCCGTGGTGATGATGACGGCGTATGCGGCTGTGGACACGGCCGTGGAAGCCATGAAACAGGGCGCACTTGATTATCTGGTCAAACCCTTTGATCCGGATGCCGTGCTTTTGATGGTGGACCGCATCTATAAAGATGCCGTGGCCAAAAATGCCCGGATCGATACGGTGGATGCCGTGATACTGGCAACAGGGGCCACTTTTTTTCACCCGGACCAGGGTATCAATCCCTATGGATACGGCCGGATTCCCGGCGTGGTCACCAACCTGGAGTTTGAACGCATGCTCAGCCATGCCGGCCCGGGGGGCATGGATCTGACGCATCCTGTGACGGGCCGGCCCGTGACCCGGATCGCCTGGTTTCAATGTGTGGGGTCCAGAGATATCCAGACCGGCACCCCGTTTTGTTCTGCCACCTGCTGCATGATTTCCGTCAAGCAGAGCCTGCTGGCGAAAACCATGTATCCCCAGGTGACTGAGGCCTGTGTGTTTTATATGGATCTGCGCACATGGGGCAAGGCATCGGATGCGTATGCCCGGCAGGCGGAAACGGCGGGGGTCCGATTTGTTCGGGCCCGGGTCCATTCACTGGCCCCGGGCTCAAAAGAACAGGAAGGGGCCGTTCCCGTGGTGTGGATGGACCCCTCCGGAGAGCGGAAAGAATCTTTGTTCGATCTGGTGGTCCTGGCCCCGGGACAGCATCCGGATGCGTTTCTGACCGGGTTTGTCAAAGACCAGGAACTGGCCACAGATGACTGGGGATTTGTCCGGCCGGAACCTTTTTTACCCGCACACACCAGCCGGCCGGGGATCTTTGCCTGCGGCAGTGCCACGGGCCCCAAAGACATTCACGATTCCGTGACCGGGGCCACAGCGGCGGCCCTGTCCGCCATGCAGGTGATGACCGGTGCCGGCCGGCATCTGATTCAGAATTCAGAACAGGCGGAGTCGCCGGTCCAGCAGGCGGCGGCAATATCTCTTTTCCCCGGAGCCCTGGTCATCGGCGGAGGAATCGCCGGCATGACCGCAGCGCTGGCCATTGCGGATCAGGGGTTTGAGGTGGATCTGGTGGAAAAAACCGATCATTTGGGGGGAAATCTGGTGTGGCTTAAGAAAGGCATCCAGGGGGCGGACGCTTTTCTGGAACAGCAGATAGCCGCGGTCCAGGCCCATGACCGGATCCGGGTTCACACCTGCACCTGTGCGGCAGAAACAACGGGCCGTCCCGGCCGATGGGTCACCCGGCTGATACCGGTTGCGGACGCTGTGGACCAGTCTGCCGGAGTCCCGGTCCGGCACGGGGTGGTGGTGCTGGCCGTGGGCGGGACCGAAGCCGGGCCTGACGTACCGGAACCGGATCAGAAATCCGGCGTCTATACCCAGCAGCAGTTTCAACAGCTCCTGGACGGCAATGACATCGATTCAGATTCGCCCCTTCAGGTGGCCCTGTTTCAATGCCACGGCAGCCGGGAACCCGGCCGGGAATATTGTTCCCGGGTCTGCTGTCCCCGGTCCCTGGACCAGGCCCTGCAATTGAAAGCCCTGAATCCCGATACCCGGGTGGTGATTTTTTACCGGGACATGATGACCCCGGGCCTGACCGAGGCCGACTATACGGAAGCCAGAAAAAAAGGGGTGGTGTTTGTGCCCTATGAGCCCGGTAACGCGCCAAACCTGGCTGCGGATGATACCGGGTGCAAAGTGACCTGGACCGACCCGATTCTGGGGCGGTCCATGGAAATGGATGCGGATTTCGTGGTCTTGGCCAAAGGCATCCGGTCCGGCCTGTCCAGAGATCTGGCACATATGTTTGAAGCCGATCTGGACGGGTCCGGATTCTTTGACCAGGCCGATATCAAGTGGCGGCCCGTGGAAGCCATGGACCCCCGGGTCCTGGCCTGCGGCATCTGCCTGGAACCCGGAAGCCTGACCCTGACCCTGGCATCGGCCCGGGCTGCGGCCGCCAAAGCAGTATCCCTGCTGGGCCGGCAGACCTTTTTCCCGGGTCAGGACACGGCCCGGGTCCGGAGTGCTTTTTGCAGCCTGTGCCGGATCTGTATTGACGCGTGCCCGTTCAATGCCCGGTTCATCGATCCGGAAACCCGCACACTGAAGGTGGATCCCCTGGCCTGCCAGGGATGCGGAATCTGCGCGGCTGCCTGTCCGTCCGGGGCTGCCGTGGTGGCGGGCCGGTCTCTGGCACCCATGATGAAAACCATTCATGCCGCGTTAAACGCGCCCTTATAAAGGAGTGAGTATGCACCTGACAGACATACGCGAAAAACTGGCGGCCCGGCCGGACCTGACCCGGCACCTGGCACAGGTCAAGGAACAGATGGCCACCTGCATCCAGTGCGGGACCTGTTCGGGCTCCTGCCCCAATGCCGGATTCATGGATATGACGCCCCGGCGCATGTGGCGGGCCGTGCTGACGGACCGGGTGGACATGGTTTTTTCCAGCCAGACGTTCATGCTGTGTGCCAGCTGTTATGTGTGTACCCTGCGCTGCCCCCGGGGACTGCCTTTGACCGATGCCATGGCCGAACTCAAGCAGGTGGCGTTTGCCCTGGACCTGGATCGGTTCAGGCGGTCCACGCGGTTTTATCGGGCATTTATGGACAATATCCGTCAATACGGCCGGGTCCGGGAAACCGAAATGATGGCCCGGTATTTTCTGGCGGTCAAAGACCCCCGGGTGCCCATGTCATACACGGGCATGGGCATCAAGCTCATGGCTAAACACAAACTGCACCCGCATTTTCCCACCCTGGGACCGGGCCGGCTGGGGCCGCTGTTTGAACGGGCAACGCAACAACAGGAGCAATGACATGGACTATCTGTATTATCCGGGCTGCTCCCTGGAAGGCACAGCCAACGAATATGATCTTTCCTGCCGGGAACTGTTCAAGGCCCTGGGGGATTGCCTGACCGACATCCCGGACTGGACCTGCTGCGGGGCCACGGCAGCCCAGTGCGTGGACGCGTTTCTTTCCGTGGTGCTGCCGGCCCGGAATCTGGCCCTGGCGGAAAAAACTGATACAGATTTGGATGTGCTGGTCCCGTGCAGCGCCTGTTACCTGAACCTGAAAAAAGCCCGGCAGGATCTGCTGGAAAACAGCGCCCTGCAGGCTCGGGTGAACCAGGTGCTGGCGCCGGACGAACTGGCGGTTAACGCCTTTGTGCGGGTCCGGCATCTCCTGGATGTGCTGAGCCGGGACGGGGCCGTGGATCGGGTGGCCGAACTGGCGGAAAACCGCATGAAAGGGTTCGTGGTTGCGCCATATTACGGATGTCAGTGTCTGCGGCCTTTTGCGGAATTTGATGACCCGGAACAGCCCCGGTCCATGGATGCCCTGATCCGGGCCACGGGGGCGGATGTGCTGGCATGGGACATGGGAGGGGTGTGTTGCGGGGCCTCCACTGCCACCACCAAACCCCAGGTGGGAAAAGAACGGGTGGGCCGGATTCTGGATCAGGCAGGGGATGCCCATGCCGTGGTGACTGTGTGCCCCATGTGCCAGATGAACCTGGAGCGGTTCCAGCCCCGGCCCGTGCCGGTCCTGTATCTGCCGCAATTTCTGGGCCTGGCCCTGGGACTGTCCGGCAAGTCCCTGGGCTGTGACATGAATCTGTCCGATATCCGGCCAGTGCTGTCCCGGGTGGCTTCATGAACCATTTGTTGGATTATTTCCGGCACAGCCTGGTGTTCCGGCTCATTTTCATTGTCAGCCTGACAGTGGTTCTGTCCATTTCGTTGTGGGCCTTTGTCAATGTCAGAAATTTCAAGGCCCGGAACATGGAAACCCATATCGCGTCCACGGACCGGCTGAGCAATTCCATCAAACTGGGGACCCATTATGCCATGATGCTCAATTCCCGGGACGACATCAACCAGATCATCAACAATATCGCCCGCCAGCCCGGGATTGAAAACATCCGCATCTACAACAAGGAAGGCCAGATCAAATTCACCAATCAGCCCCATGAGGTGGAGCAGTTTGTGGATATCAAGGCAGTGGCCTGTGATATTTGTCATAAAATGGATCCGGCCCCCTCAACAATTTCTCTGGAAGAACGGACCCGGATCATTCAGTCTTCGGAAGGACACCGGCTTTTAGGCATTGTGCAGCCCATTCGCAATGACCCGGGCTGCGCCACCAGTGACTGCCATTTTCATTCTGAAGATCAGACCATTTTAGGGGCATTGGATGTGGTGGTGTCTTTGAAGGAAACCGATGCCCAGGTGGTGAAAATGGAACAAGGGGTTTTCAGTCTGGCGTTTTTCACGATTCTGATCACTTCGGTCATCATTTTTTTCACCACGTTGTTTTTTGTGAAAAAACCCATCATCAAATTGGTGGAAGGCACCCGCCGAATTGCCAGCGGCGATTACGAGGCAGACATCGATATCGGCCGGGCCCATGAAATTCAGCCCTTAGGCAAAGCGATCCGGCAGATGGGCAAGAAAATCGGAGCCCATCAGGCAGCCCTCAAAAAACAGAAAAACGAATACCAGGCATTGTTTGAAAATGCCCCGTGCATGATCGCCGTGCAGGATAAAAATTTCCGGCTGATCCAGTATAACCGGGCGTTCAAGGAACGGTTCGATCCCCGGCCCGGGGATTACTGCTATTCGGTCTATAAGGGGCTGGACCACCAATGTCCGGACTGCCCCGTGGAAAAAACCTTTGCCGACGGCCAGTCCCATTATGGCGAGACGGAAGGGGTCGGCCGCAAGGGTCAGAAAAAGCACTGGATCTTCATCACGGCCCCCATGCGGGATGAAAACGGTGACATTGTGGCAGGCATGGAAATGAGCATCGACATCACCCAGCGCAGACACCTGGAACAGGATTTGAAAAAATCGGAAGAAAAATACCATGCCATTTTCAACAATATTTTCAATCCCGTGTTTGTAGTGGACCAGGAATCACTTGAAATTCTGGACTGCAATATCAAAGCCATGGATTTGTATCATGCCGGCGGAAAAACCCTGGCGGGAAAACTGTTCAGCGATTTTTTCCCCCGGGAGGATCAGGCGGACCTGATCCGGCAGGTGAAATCCAGAAAAGAGATTTCCAAGGTCCAGCATATCAAGGCGGACGGCAGAAAAATCGATGTGGACATGTGGGTGGCTCCGGCTCAATACTCAGGTCAGAACGTGTTTCTGATCACCATCAATGACATCACCCAGCGCCTGGAAACCGAACAGCACCTGCTCCATGCCAGCAAGATGGCCACTTTGGGCGAGATGTCCACGGGCATCGCCCATGAATTGAACCAGCCCTTGTCCGTGATTAAATCGTCCGCCAGTTTCTGCCTGCGAAAGATCCATAATCAGGAACCTGTTTCAGAAGAGATTTTCCACAAACTGATCGGAAAAATCGACATCAATGTGGACCGGGCCGACAAAATCATCCAGCACATGCGCCAGTTTGCCAGAAAATCCGATATCAGGCTGGTGAGAACCCGGATCAATGACGTGATCCAGCAGACCTTTGACATGCTCAATCAACAGTTGAAAATCCGGGGGATCCAGGTATTATGGGAGAAAAACCATGCATTGCCCGAGATCCTGGCGGATCCGGACCGCCTGGAACAGGTGTTCATCAACCTGGTGATGAATGCCAAGGATGCCATTGAAGCCAAATGGGAGGCCCGGGGAAGCGGTGATGACGGCAAAGACCGGATTGTCATCCATACGTTTGTGGCCAATGACAAGGTGGTTGTTCAGGTGAGCGACACGGGCATCGGAATCCGGAAAGAGGCAAAAGACCGTTTGTTTGAACCGTTTTTCACCACCAAGGAAGTGGGCAAGGGAACGGGCCTGGGCCTGTCCATCTCCTATGGGATCGTCAAGGACTGCAAGGGGGATATCCAGGTGGACACTCCTCCGGACGGCGGCGCAAAATTCACCCTGATATTTCCGGTTCCCGAAGCAACAGACGAAGATATCGAATATGCCTGAAAGGAGGCGTTCATGGACAAGACACCCTTCACCATTCTGATCGTGGACGATGAAGAAGATATCAGAGAGGTGCTTGAAATCGCGCTCATGGACATGGGGCATGAAGTGTTTTTGGCCCCGGACGGGAAAAAAGCCCTGGAACTGTTTGAAGACCATCATCCGTCCATTGTGATCACGGATATCAAAATGCCGGTCATGGGCGGCATTGAACTGCTCAAACAGGTGAAACGCCGGTCTCCGGACACGCAGGTGATCATGATCACCGGACACGGGGACATGGATCTCACCATTGACAGCCTGAAATTCGGTGCCACGGATTTCATTACCAAACCCGTGAACGTGGACATCCTGGAAATCGCTGTGACCAAGGCCGTGGATCAGCTTATTGCCCAGCAGAAACTGGTGGAATATACCCAGAAACTGGAACTGCTGGTGCTGGAAAAAACCAAACTCACAGATCATTTATCCTCTTTGGGCCTGATGCTGGGCACGGTATCCCATAACATCAAAGGCCTGCTCACCAACCTGGACGGCGGGTTGTTCATCGCCCGGTCCGGCCTGCAAAAAAAGAATTTTGACGATATTGCCGAAGGCATGGATCTGCTGTCCCAGGCCGTGGAAAAAATCAAGCAGCTGATCATGGATATCCTGCTGTATTCCAAGGAACGGTCCATGGATATTCAGTCCGTGCCCCTGGATCAGTTTATCAAAGACATTCAGGAAACCATGAAAATGAAACTGGCCAGCCATCCCATCGATTTTCAGGTGAAATCGGACAATGCCCCGGCCACCCTGAACCTGGACCCGTCTTCCATGATGTCCGCGCTGGTGAATATGCTGGATAATGCCGTGGATGCCTGCGTGGAAGACAAAGACCAGACCGGTCACGTCATCCGCCTGACCATCGAAGAAAAGGGCGATCAGCTGGTGATCAAAATTCAGGATGACGGGTGCGGCATGGACGTGGAAACCAAGTCCAGGATCTTTGACCTGTTCTTTTCTTCCAAACAGGTCAAAGGCACGGGATTCGGCCTGTTCATCGCCCGAAACATCATCGCCCAGCACAAGGGCACCATCACCGTGGAATCCGTCAAGCGCCGGGGCACGACGTTCACGATTTTTCTGCCCCGGCTGTTTGTTTAGTGTGGCCACAAGATAATGATGGAGAAAGATCCAAAACCGCCCGCACCTTTTCAGCCAGTTCATTGATTGAAAACGGTTTCTGAAGAAAAGCAACCCCGTCGTTGAGCATTCCTTGATGGACAATGACATTGGCTGTGTAGCCGGACATGAATAACAGTTCGATTTCCGGAAACAGGTCTCTCACCTGTTCAGCCAGGTCCCGGCCGTTCATTTTCGGCATGATGACGTCCGTTATGAGAAGATGTATCCGGTCTGTCCGGGCACGGGCGATCTGAATTGCAGCAGCCGGGGATGCGGCGGATAAAACCGAATATCCTTTTTGTTCAAGCATTGTTCGGGTCATTTCCAGAATCTCGGGTTCATCCTCCACCAGCAAAATGGTTTCATTACCGGGGGGAATCGACATTTCTGAATGGACGGCTGAAGCCGTTTTTTCAGCAAACGAATGTTGCCGGGGCAGGTAAATTTTAAAGGTGGAACCCCGGCCGGGTTCGCTGTAAACGTTGATGAACCCGTTGTTCTGTTTCACGATACCATAAATGGTGGCCAGACCGAGACCCGTGCCTTTACCGATTTCCTTGGTGGTGAAAAACGGTTCAAACAGATTTTTCAGAATTTCCTGATCCATGCCGCAGCCGTTGTCACTGACCGCCAGCATGACAAAGTCCCCGGGGATGAAGCCGGGATGATCTGCACAATAGCCCGGATCAAAGGTTTTCATTCCGGTTTCAATGGTAAGTTTGCCCACCCCGGCAATGGCATCCCGGGCATTCACGCACAGATTGGCCAGAATCTGGTCGACCTGGGTCGGGTCCATTTTGACGGGCCATAATTTCCGGGCCGGCACCCACGACAGATCAATGTCTTCACCTATCAAGCGTCTGAGCATGCTGAGCATTTTTTCAACCGTATGATTCAGATCCAGCCGTTTCGGCTCAATGATCTGTTTTCTGGCAAATGCCAGCAATTGTTTTGTCAGATCCGCCGACCGCCGGGCAGCGGTTTGAATTTTTTCCAGATTTGAACAGGGATTTTGTTTGTTCCGGGCTTTTTGCAGGGCCAGTTCCGCATGCCCCAGGATCACGCCCAGCATATTGTTGAAATCATGGGCCACACCACCCGCCAGTCTGCCCACGGATTCCATCTTCTGGGCCTGGGTAAGCTGGGTTTGGAGTTTTTCCCGTTCCGCTTCGGCCTGCTTGTCCTGTGTGATGTCACGGACAATCCCCCGGAACCCGGTGGGGATTCCTTTTGAATCCCTGAGAAGAGACGCGTAAAATTCCAGGGTTCGCCTTTCTCCGTCCTTTCGCAGGATGTCCCATTCACAGCTTTGAATCGGTACCCCTGTCCGAAAGGTCTCGTTATAGATACGGTAAATTCGTTTTGCAATCGCCTCGTCTGCGGCATAGCGGTTGAAACGGGTACCCAGCATTTCATCCCTGCTGTAACCGAACAGGTTGAGAAACGCCTCGTTGAAAAAAGTGAAGTTCCCGGCCAGATCCACCTCATGATACCCTTCCGACATTTCATCCAGAATCGTCCGGTAACGCTCCTCACTTTCCCGGAGCGCCTTTTCCACATGTTTACGTTCGGTGATATCCTCCAGAAGTCCATCAAAATGGTGAATGTCGCCTGACTCATCCCTGACAGCCCTGGCCTTGATGCTGGCCCATATAGGGGAACCGTCCCGTTTACGCAGCTGCACTTCAAAGTCGCTGGTTCCTCCGTCGGTCTCCATAATCCGCTGAAAGGTCTTTCGGTCTTCAGGATTCAGGTAATGCTGTTTTTCGATATCCTGTAATTGTTCAATAAGCTCACGGGCGGAATTAAATCCCAGAATCCTGGCCAGCGATGGGTTGGCGGAAAGGAAACGGCCATCCGGAGTTGTCTGGAAAACACCTTCAACCGCATTATTGAAAAGCCGGCGGTATTTTTTTTCACTTTCTTTTAAACCGGCAATGTTCTGATTCAAACGTCTTTTAAGGAAAATGGTGATGCCGGTCAGCCCTGCAAGCAGCAGAACACTGAAGATGGCTGTCAAAATTATATTGCGCCGGGTTGTCGGGTCCATTTTGAAATCAACCTCCATGGCAATCCATTTTTTGCGGATGGCCGTCATTTCATCGGTGGAAATTTGTTCCAGGGCTTTGTTTATGGCACTGTAAAGCAGGGGATATTCCCGGCTGACTCCGATACACCAAGCAAACTGGTAATCCGTGGTACCGGCGACCCGCAGGGTGGGAATGCCTTCCAGTTCAATATGATAGGCTGCCACGGCCAGGTTTTCCACAAACGCATCGATCTGGCCAAAAGCGGTACGCCGCAGCCCTTCGGAAACATTGGCAACCGTGACCAGTTCGAACCGATCCGGCACGTTTTTTGTTCGAACATATGTTTCAGTGGCATATCCGGAAACAACCCCCACGCGCCGGCCCGCCAGATCATCCAGGGTGGTTTTTGCCGATGGGGTGCGGGGTGTGATGACAACCACCGGGACTGTGGCGTAGGGTTGGGTGAAAAATGCGTAGGTTTCCCGTTCATCAGTACGGACAATGGTCGGGGCAATGGCACATTCTCCGCTTTTCAGGGCGGCCAGGTGCCTGTTCCAGTCATCCAGGGGGATTTTTACAAAATCGATCCCCAGGAAAGATTCGATGCGGGAGATGACATCCGCTCCCATGCCTGTGAATGAACCGGAGCCAGATATGAATTCAATGGGCGGAAATTCCGTATTGAAAAACAGGGTGAGTTTCTCAGGATGGGCCTTCAGCCAGGCACTCTCTTGGTCAGTAAGACGAACAGCACCGGAAGAGGGGGCTGTATTGTCGCGTGCGATTGCAAAGCCGGTGACAGGTGCTATATACAGGATAAAAGCAATATACCCGCACACAACCCACCAGATTTTCAGTGTATTTGTTGATCTCGACTTCCGGGATAAGGTATTCATGGCATTGTATCATTTCTCATGAGAAAAAATTTTGGCATGGGATACTTAATTTTTATCCGAGGCAGAATCCAAAATTGCCCGCACCTTTTCTGTCATATCGACCATTGAAAACGGCTTCTGAATAAATGCCACCCCGTCATCCAGGACCCCGTGATGGGCAATGACGTTGGCGGTATAACCGGACATGAACAAAAGCCGGATGTCCGGATAAAGATCTGTGATTTGTCCGGCCAGGTCCCTTCCATTCATCTCCGGCATGATCACGTCGGTCATGAGCATATCAATGGGACCGGAATGGTTTTTTGCTTTTTCCACGGCTTCAGTGGGTGTGGCTGCGGGCAGCACAGTATATCCTTTTCTTTCCAGCATCATCCGGGTCATCCTGAGAATAGACGGTTCATCTTCCACCAGCAGGATGGTTTCTGTCCCCCCTGCGGCTGCTTTTTTATCAGGGACGGCCTTTTCAGTGTCTTTATCGGCAACTGACCGGGGCAGGTAAATTTTGAAGGTGGAACCCTGGCCGGGTTCGCTGTATACATTGATGAACCCGTTGTTCTGTTTCACGATGCCATATATTGTGGCAAGCCCCATGCCGGTGCCTTTGTTGACTGGCTTGGTAGTAAAAAACGGTTCGAACAGGTTATCCAATACCTCTTTGTCCATGCCGGAGCCGTTGTCACTGACCGCCAGCAGCACAAAATCACCGGGAAAAAAGCCGGCGTGGTCTTTGCAGTATTCCTCATCAAATGTTTTTTTTCCGGTTTCTATGGTGAGTTTGCCAACTCCGGTAATCGCATCCCTGGCGTTAACACACAGATTGACAAGAATCTGGTCGATCTGGGAGGGGTCCATTTTCACCGACCATAGATGGGCAAAGGGTTTCCAGACCAGGTCGATGTCTTCACCGATGAGCCGGCGCAGCATATTGAGCATACTTTCCACAGTATCGTTCAAATCCAGTTGTCTGGGAGAAATGACCTGTTTTCTGGCAAAAGCCAGCAACTGCTTGGTGATGTCCGCTGACCGTTTTGCCGCTTTCTGAATTTCTTTGAGATCACCATGCAGCTCGTGATGTTCATCTGCCTGCAACAGGGCCAGTTCCGTGTGCCCCAGAATCACCCCCAGCATGTTATTGAAGTCATGAGCCACACCGCCGGCCAGCCGGCCCACGGATTCCAGCCTTTGAGCCTGGTTGAGCATTTTTTCCAGCCGCTTGTTTTCCTCCTGTGCCCGCTTTTGTTCTATCAGTTCTATACCGGTACCGATAATAAACGTATCACCGGACTGCTCAACACTTCTTGCCATAAAGAGAAAAGGAATTAAATGACTATTTTTATCTTTTAAATAGAGTTCAACATTCACAATGCCCTGCTCTAATACCTGTGTCACCGCAGATCTGAGATCAGGAAGCGTTTCTTTTTCAACAAAAGCTGTCATGGCGGCATTTTGAAGTTCATGCGAAGAAAAACCCAGAAGTGTTTCATGTTGACGGTTCCATTTTTTTAAAAAAAACTGTTCCCCTTGGCGTTTATATAAAAAGAAAAGCCCTGGCAGGCTGTTGATAAGATTTTCTGAAAATTCTTTTTCTTTGATCAGATCGTTTTTAGCCTTAATCTGTTCCGTCATATCTCTGCCTTCGGCTAAAAGAAATATGACATTTTCTTTTTCATCAACAATAGGACTAAGGCTGAAATCTATAAAAGTTATTTCCTGGTTCGGATGACTATAGGTGGCCTCAAAACGGCAGAATAAACCTTTTGAGCAGTCATGAACCGCCTTTTTCAATCGGGCCTTCATATCGTTTTTCTGCCACCATGGCGTATCCCAGAAGGATTTGCCAATTACCGAAGTTTCATCTTGTTCGATAAAATCCAAAGCGGATTGGTTGATTTTTGTTAATTTTCCGTCGGGAGACAGGGTGCCCATTAACTGGAAAGTGTTGTTGAATATTGCACTGAGTTCATGTTCCGCCTTGTGGAGCAGTGTATTTTGTGTGCGGATTTCTTTCATGGATGCCCACACCAGGAAAAAAATAAGAATCAGTAAAACAGAGGTTAAACCGACAATTTTTATAATATAAACCAGGTGGCCTTGACGAAGGTCCGCCATATACTGGCCGGTTCCGATATAACATTCTAACTCCGGGATACCAACGACATAGGATATTTTTTCCTGGGGGGATGTCTGTCCGGGCCTTTGATAATGATAAGACACATAACCTTGTCCTTGCGCTGATTTTGCCGCTTCTACCAACGCTCTGATAATGTAAACGCCATAGGAATCTGTCAGATCCCAGACATCAGTCATTTCCTTTTCAGGTTCAAAGGGTTGAACCAGCATGATTCCATCATAAGAGCTCATGAAAATGTAATTATTACCTATGTGGTCGTGGTAAACCATCCTTCTGATCAGGTTGCGAACCTGCTCATGCGCACTTGCAATGGATATGTTTTGAGCGCGGTATTCTGCAAGAATCGGTTCAATGGAATTTCTGGCGATCTGAACGGTCTGTTTCAGGTGACGCAGCCTTTGATCTTTTGTTTTTCCCATATACTGGTAAGCAAGATAACTGGAAAAACAGACAAATATCAAACCAAGGAGTAAGCCGATGCAGATTATTTTGTTTTTTGCTGATCTTACGATTGATTTTTCATTCCTATCAGTCATATCTTCCTCAGATGTATGCAGCTACAGCATAATGATGGCAATCATCATACCCAAACCAATCGACAATATCAGATTCTGCATTGTTAACAACAATCATGAATGCCATATCAATGAAATGCCTGCATGTCAATTGTTTTGGCCCAGGACAAATCGGCTTTTGCCGAATTTGGCAACGCTGCCATTTTCGGCAAATGGTATTGAAACGATGTCCGGGCCAGGCCCAGTCTCTTTGCAATCCGGTCCTGGGGGATGCCAAGGCCGTGCATGCGGAATATCTTTATGTCAAGATCCATGCATCCCCAGTCCGCAGGGATGTGACCGTCATTTTTTGGCGCGGTTTATGAAAAATCTTGGATCGTGTTGAAAAAGGCCCACACGGGTGTGCTGTCTCCGGCGGGGTCACATCAGTACAGAAATCCGAAGAGCCACAGGGGGATTCTGGCCCCCATCCCATGTTCGATGCCGTCAACCGCCAGATAGGAATCCGGCAGATCCTTGATCTGCTTAAAGGTCTTGCCTTTCCCACCGACTTCAAAAATATGGGTACCATCCACCTGGAAATCACCGTTGGACGGGATCGTGACAGGGTGATTTTCCCGGACCATGCAGATAAAAAACAATTCCCTGAGTGTCCCTGGATTGACCTGCTGCGGATCACAGATGGCAAACGCCTGGTTGGGATTGTTCAGATAGATTTTTTCCGGTTTTTCCAGGCCCCGGATGCTTTTATTCGCCTTTTGCAGGCAGGTAATGGCTTTGCCGGCATCCAGATGAACCAGGTAGGTTTTCAATGTTCTTTCATCGCCGATATCGATGATCTGTTTCAACCGCTTCATGTCCGGTGTGAAGGGGGCGGATCTGGCAATGGCGGCAAGCAGCCGTTTCAATTTCTGGATGCCCGCGCCGGACAGCCCGGGATGAATGGCCGGCAGATCGCTTTCTATGGTGGTATGCAGGCCCTGTTCAAGGGTGCAAAAATAGGTGTACTCCTCCGGATGTTCCAGAAAGTAGGGAAAATACCCATATCTCAAATATTGTTCAAATACGGGCAGTATTTTCAAGCCCTGGTCTTCCAGTTTTCCTGTGATCTCAAGACTGTGCCGGTCATGATTTTCAAGAATATCTGCCATATCAATGGCCGGAAGGTTTATCTGGTATTTCAACGCGATAAACTCCCGCAGCGACAGCCCGGTCATCTGATAGGTAACGGCCCTGCGGCTCAGGTCATGACTGCCTTTGAGGATTCCCAGGGCGGAGCTGCCGGATACGATCAGCTTCAGATCCGGAAATGAATCATACATGCTTTTCAATTCTCCGGACCAGCCCGGATATTTGTGGATTTCATCCAGACACAGCAGCTGTCCGCCGTACTCCACAAATTCCTGGGCGGTTTCATACAGGGAACGGCCCACCATCAGAAAATGGTCCACAGGCACATACAGGGCGGCTGTGTTCAGTATATCATCATCAGTGAATGAATGGATATACTGGATCATTGCCGTGGTTTTTCCCACACCCCGCTGACCGGAAATGATGGAAAACCGGTTTTCCAGGCGATGTTTTGATAGAAAGTACCGTTTGAAAGGACGGTTGGCCGAGCGCAGGATGGTGCGGTGGTGATGGACCAGAGTGTCAATCATCATATCTCCAGAGCGTTAGGGTTTGAGTACTAATATAAATCAAAAATATTAGTATTTCAATCCTAATTGTCATTGGCCCCTAAGAAATAGGCGTGCCGGACAAAAAAAGCCTCTTCATTGTAGTCCGTGTCGATAAACCAGCAGGCAATCCCCGCCGGGCCGTCTCCCGTGTCATCCGCCAGTCACCGGGACTGGGAATGCGCCGCCATTGCTCCACTTCCCCGCGGACGGTATTGATCAACGCCGTGTGGTCGTATATCTGTTTTTCTGTTGACAATTCATGGGCAAACAGGTCTCCCTGGACGACCTGGGTGGCCGACGCTGATTTGCCTTTACCCTATGGAATCTTCCGGAAAGTGATATGGTCTGGATCTTCCATAGGACAGGCAGATGCATTTTGTCAAGCAACGTTCCGGGTGTTGTTGTTCGTTCTGTGATTTTTTTGTACCAATCCCATGCAAAAACTGGTAATTTTGGTTGGTTGGAAAATGATGCGGCAAATGATGGTTGCGTTCTATAAAAAAGAAATTCCTGGTCAAAAATGTCAGAAAAATAAAACAATTGCCTGCGATGGGCAAGGAAAGTGATCCTGTATGAAACAAAATTCCACCTGTGACGAACTGGAAAGACGGGTTCAGGAACTGGAAAAAGAACTGCACGATGCCCGGTTTCTGACGGAAGAAATCATGACATACATGACCGAAGGCCTGGTTCTGACAGATATGCAGGGGACGGTCACGTTTATCAATCAGCGGCTGTTGGAAATGCTGGGGTATCTGCCCGGACAGATCATCGGAAAGAGCTGGCTGGAGATGGTGCCGCCTGGACAGCTGACCATTGCCAGGGCCGCGGAAGCCAGGCGTGCACAAGGGCATACGGACCGGTATGAAATTGTTTTGCGCCGCAAAAATGGACATGAATTTCCGGTGATGATCGGGGCAGGCCCCCGGTTTGACAAACACAGTGGTGAATTTATCGGCACCATGGGGGTGGTGACGGACATCAGCGAACGCAGACAGGCCGAAGATGAACTCCGAAAATATGAATGGCTTATCGAGAAGGAAATTCCCCCGGCAGATACGGATGCTCCGGTATTTGAGACAGTATACGGCGATATCACGGCGTTGAACACCCGTCGTCTGATTCTGGAAGGGGTCGGAAAAGAGAATCTGGCAGAGATGGCAGCGGATGTCATGGCCCTGCTCGACACCTCCCTTGCGGTCTATGAAGCCAACGGAGACTATGCGTACGGGGTTTTCAAGTCTTCCTGGTGTCAGTTTCTGGATACAGCATCCTTTCATCTATGCGGTACAAATGATGTCGGAAAAGCGCTTTCATGCGGCAAATGGCTGTGCCATGACAATTGCTGGAATGATTCTGCCCAAACGGCGATGGTGTCCGGAAAACCATCTGACATTGAATGCGTCGGCGGCATCCGGCTGTATGCCGTGCCCATTTTTGCCGAAAAAAAAGTGATCGGTTCTGTCAATATCGGATATGGGAATCCCCCTCAGGATGATGACACCCTTGCCCGGCTGGCTGAAAAATATCATATTGATTTGGATCAGCTGCGTGCCAAAGCAAATGCCTATAAACCCAGACCGGAGTTTATCATTGAACTGGGAAAAAGGCGTTGTCAGCATATGGCACGGATGATCGGAAAGATCATCGAGCGCAGACAGGCGGAAAAATCAAGACAAAAATATCAGAAAGACCTTGAAAAACGCAATCATTTTATTCAGACGATTCTGGATAATCTGCCCATCGGACTGGCGGTCAACTCGATTGATGAAGGACAGGCAATATACATCAACAAACAGTTTGAGCAAATATACGGCTGGCCCAGGGAGCAGATCAAAGACATTGACACGTTTTTTCACAAGGCATATCCGGACCCGGCGTACCGGGAAAAGATCATGACCCGGGTTTTTGAGGACACTGCATCCGGTGATCCGGAAAAAATGGCCTGGGACGGGGTGGAAATCACCCGGCAGGATGGTGAAAAACGGGTGGTCTCCGCTAAAAATATTCCTTTGCAGGAACAGAACCTCATGATTTCCACGGTTCAGGATATCACGGAAAACACAAAGCTTCAAAATCAGCTGCTCCAGGCCCGGAAAATGGAATCCGTGGGCCGGCTGGCCGGGGGCGTGGCCCATGATTTCAACAATATGCTGGGGGTGATTCTGGGGCATGTGGAATTCGCCCTGGAAAAGATCGGAGAGAATCACGATCTGTCGGCCGGTCTGAAAGAGATTCAAACCGCTGCCCGGCGTTCGGCAGATCTCACAAAGCAGTTGCTCACCTTTGCCAGAAAACAGATCATTTCTCCCAGACCGCTTAATCTCAACGATACCGTGGAAAGCATGCTGAACATGCTGCGACGGTTGATCGGGGAAGACATCGATCTGGTATGGAAGCCCGCTGCCCATTCATGGACCGTGAAAATGGACCCGTCCCAGATCGACCAGATTCTTGCGAACCTGTGTATCAATGCCAGGGATGCCATTGCCGGCGTCGGCAGGCTCACCATCGAAACCGGCAAAAAAACGTTTGATGAACAATATTGCAGGGAAAACGCGGGTTTCATCCCCGGCGATTATGCGTTGCTGTCAGTGAGTGACAATGGTTGCGGTATGGACAGGGACACTTTGAAAAACCTGTTTGAACCGTTTTTCACCACCAAGGAGATGGGAAAAGGCACGGGCCTGGGGCTGGCAACCATCTATGGCATTGTGAAACAGAACAGCGGATTCATCAACGTGTACAGTGAGCCCGGGCAGGGATCCACGTTCAATATCTACCTGCCCCGGTTTGCAGCTGAAGGCCGGGAGCCCGGTGATATCCCCCGGGAAAAAACAGCCGCCGCCGGCACGGAAACCATTCTGGTGGTGGAGGATGAACCCGCCATTCTCAGAATGACCTGCATGATGCTGGAACAAAAAGGATATACCGTCTTGCCTGCTGCCACTCCGGCGGAAGCCCTGGAAAAAGTGGAAAATCATTCCTGTGCCATTGATCTGCTTTTGAGTGATGTGGTACTGCCGGAAATGAGCGGCCGGGACCTGGCCGGACAGATCATGGGGCTTTGCCCCGGTATCCGGATATTGTTCATGTCCGGATATACCGCCGATGTCATCGCCCATCAAGGGGTCCTGGACAACGGGATGGCGTTTATCCAGAAGCCTTTTTCAATGCACGACCTGTTAGGAAAAGTGCGGGGAGTTCTGGATATGGCCCCGGAATAAAGGGCCGGGAAGTGTCGCTGTTCAGGGTGGCCCAGGCATCGGCATCGATCTCCGCTTTCAGGGTGGTTTTCAGGGCTTCACGCTTGAACCGGTCGATCTCGTCCGCGGCCAGGGTCCGGAAATTTCTGTCCAGGGCATCCCCGGATTCCAGCTGTTCACTGTCGATGAGCAGTGTGTTGGGCCGGGCCAGGGGCCGGTTGTCCGCATCAAAATTGCGGAACAGGGCCAGGCGGCCGTTGACCACGGCTGTGGTGCCGTCATCATTTTCCCGGACAAACCCGGAGATGTAATCATAGACCAGCTTGGAGGTGGCTGTGTTGTTGCAGACCACGATAAAGCAGGGCGGCACCTGGATGCCTTCCTGTTTCCAGGCATCAAAGGTCCGGGCATAATGCCCGTACAGGGCCTGAAGGGCCGTCTGAAGTTCCACGGGAATGCTCAAAGAATCCAGGACCCCGGGGGGGAGTTTGACAATGCCGCACTCGATGGCATCCATCAGGGAGAAATCGCACATAGTCCAGGGGAACAGGGTGCCTTCCACATACCCGGAACCGCTGAGAAAAAAACGGGGTGGCGGACAGGTTCACCACCCGCCGGATTTCCAGTTTCCGGTTCACGGCTTCCAGGCCGCTGATCCACAGCCGGGCCGTGTCCGGGGTTACCCACCAGTCATTGGGGCTGGGGATACGTCGCCATTTGTCCACTTCCCTGCGGACTGCGTTGATCAGTGCGGTATGGTCGTATTTCTGCTGATCTGTTGAGAGCGCATGGGTGAACAGGTCTCCCTGAACTGCCTAAGCCGGATCCGTCTCATCCAGCTCCCAGTGCCGGCTTGGATAGTCATAAAGTGAATTGAGAATGGGTATCAGTTGAACATAAAACTCAGCCGTTGAGATTAAGATGGCTGCTGATGTGTCATGGCCGCCGAATATGATTCTTTTTGACGTGTCCATTGAGGCAATTGAGATCCAGTGGCTTCTGCATAAATAGTTTCAGGCGCAATATCTATTTCGTCTGCCCACGTCAGAACGCCAAGCTCTTCATTAATTTTGAAGCTTTTGAAGAATTCAATGTCTTTGAATTTTTCAAATATCCCACCTTTTGATAAATATTTTGAAAAATCGATAATTCCCTGGGTGCCATCCTCGAATGTCACTTCAATTTCATAGTTCCCTTTATAGATTGCAGAGACAGCATCTTTATACATGACCTCACCTCATTTATTTCAAGTGATTCGGCATGGAATCTCCCGGAAAATAATATGGTCTGGGTCTTCCATAGGACAGGCAGGGGTTCTTTGTCAAGCAAAGTTCGGGAATGGCCGCATTTCTTCCACCCAGCCATCCGGCTGTCAAAAGCCTTTGGCGGGAGCCCGGAAAGCGGGTTGATTCAGCAGAGCCGGTATGACCTTTGGCAGGTCATGCAAAAGCAAGATGAAGACGTTTGCTTGAAAAGTAAAAGAGCTATTCCCACAGTCAAGGATTCAAATGGTATCTATGCTGTATGACGGGACATTTCTTGGTAGGAGAATTCTCAAAGCCCGGCATTGTCTTTTGCATGTTCAATAGTCATGCGGACGTTGTTCAGGATCTCCAGAGAAAACAATGGTGGTGTGAGCCACGATGGCATCATAATGCAGTTTTTTCAATTACCAGCGGATGAACGTCAAAAAAAATACGTTGCGGAACTGTGAGTTCATCCTCGGCCACTTCCAACACCACTTTCCATTGACTGGTATAACAAATAGCGCTATTTTTGTTAAATTGAGGTCTTTCAAGAAGAAAGGAGCCTTTCTTATGCAAATGAATGTATCTGTGACGCCTGAACTTTACGAACTTGTTCAACGCATGGTTCAATCCGGTCTCTACGGAAATGCCAGCGAAGTGGTCCGGGATGCCCTTCGGCGGATGGATGAACGTACGATCGTTGACGCAGCCTGGAGCGAGTTGAATGATAAACTGGGAGCATCTGCTGCAAGCGGCCGAAGCCCTTACTCGGTCAGTGAAGTCATCTCGCGGGCAAACAACAGGAATGACGATATATTTTCTACCGCCTTGTCGATGCCGGCATAGAGGTTTTGCGTTTTCTACACTGTCGTTCCGACATAATCAATAAACTCTCCGCCTATCTTTGAAATTTGGGGTATGACAAAAAAACCGGCACGGCTGTAGTATGTTTGGGTGCCTGAAAATCAATTGGGATTTCAGGCATGAAGGTGATGGATGAGCTAAAGGAAGGTTGTGTTGAAATGAAGGGAGGACGTTGTGGTGGGTAGGATCAAACAGGGGCTGAACGTAATTTTCAAGATTTGGGATATTCCATTCATGACGGGATTGCCTTCGGCTTTATTTTTTATACATTGATGATGGCCGTGGCGGCAGAAAAGCGCAGTTAAACCCGGTGATTTATATTATGACGATGTTATTCATTTTCAACTACATTGTGCAGTATGTGATCATTTATCAATGATGCCCGGTTCCTGACGGAAGAAATCATGACATACATGACCGAAGGCCTTGTTCTGACCGATACGCAGGGGACAGTCGCATTTATCAATCATCGGTTGTCGAAAATGCTGGGGTATCCGCCCGAACAGATCTTGGGTAAAATCTGGCTGGATATGTAACATGCCGTGACAATTTGTCCTGTGACAATCTGTTGCGTGACAGGAACGGCCTTTTTTCTTTTCTTTATTTTTTCTGATCCCGTATCTGGAAAGATATCATCAAATGCCCTGTTCATGGGGTTTTCCCATTTCATATCATATGCGGCTTTTCTGTGGCATGGATATTGTAATACCCCCTTCGCAAATATAACAGAACCCATAACCTTACAGTGAATTAATGTAATGAAAAAAGCGAACATCCTTGTTGTTGATGATGAAGAAAGCATCCGGTTTGTCCTTAACACAATCCTATCCAATGAGGGATATTCGGTTCGGACATCACAAAATCTGGTTAAAGCGCGGGAAATGATTTCAGAAAGCGAATTCGACATCGCCATTGTGGATAGAATCCTGCGGGATGGAGAAGATGGCATCGACCTGCTGGCGGAGCTTCAAACGGTTCAGCCCTTTTGCCAGGCCATCATGATATCGGCGTATCCGTCGTATGAATCCGCAGTCCGGGCCATGAACTATAATGCGGCAACATATCTTACAAAACCACTGGAAAAGGACATCATCCTTGAAACGGTCCAGCGGACATCGGCCCGTGCCCGGATGGTGCGCCAGCAACTGATTCAGAAAAACCGCATGGAAACCGTGGCTGCGCTGACCAGCGGTATGGTCCATGACTTTGGTAATATTTTGCAGATCATCATGACGAACCTTGAATTATTTCTTTCAGATAAGCATCTGCCTGCCTTTAACACAGACAAACTGAACCGTGCATTTGATGCCGCTTTACGCGGCGAAGCAATGATTCGGCGGAATTTGGGAATCGGACGATGCAAAGAACAGGAGAATGACAAGAAGACCACGGTAAATGTCAACCATGAGATCGGTCGGCTGGAACCGATTTTGCGAGACATATTGACCCCCAAAGACATTCAACTGAAAATCAGCCTCACCCATGGCGTGAAACCGGTTGCTATGGATCTGGGGCACCTGGAACAGATTCTGTTGAATCTGTGTATCAACGCCCGGGATGCCATTTCAGGAGAAAAAAATCGATACGTTACAGGTTCAGATCTGAAAACCAAAAGAAAATTGATTAAAATTGAGACGACTTCATTACAGGCGGATGAACTATGCCGGGACTATCCGAAATTCAATCCCGTGTCAACAGACTATGTCCGGATACAAGTTTCAGATACGGGCTGCGGTATTCCCCGGGATATCCAGCCCCGGGTTTTTGAGCCGTTTTTTACCACCAAAGGGAAAAAGAACGGCAGCGGCATGGGGCTTTTTATGACCCAAACGCTGATCAAACGATATGAGGGTGATATTTTTATCTCCTCAGGAGAACAAGGATCAGGGACAACGTTTACGATCTTACTGCCTGAATGGAAAGAAAAACAGATACAGTTCACTGACAAACTGTATTCCGAATAAATTGATGGATAAAAAGGAGAAAAATGACTGAGGCAATACAATCGATGGATGAGGCAATCAGGACATTAACCATGAAAACAGGAAAATATCTGACGTTCGTATTGGATGAAGAACATTACGGTATCGGGATCTTAAAGGTTAAGGAAATTATTGGAATGATGCCGATAACGTCTGTACCCGGAACCCCTGATTTTGTCAGGGGCGTGATCAACCTGAGAGGAAAAGTGATTCCGGTGACTGACCTTCGTCTTAAATTCGGGATGAAATCGATTTGTTACACAGACAGAACCTGTATCATTGTTGTTGAGATAGAAACAGATAATACAACCATTCAAGTCGGCATCGTGGTGGATGCGGTATCAGAGGTTCTGAATATCAAGGAAACGAATATAGAAGATACGCCGGCATTCGGTATCCGACTCAATACCGATTACATTCTGGGCATGGCCAAGATGGAAGGCGCTATAAAGATTCTTCTCGATATTGACAAGGCATTGAGCACAGAAGAGATAGAATCGATTAAACAAGCGGTTTAGTATTTTTTGAATTAATTACAAGGGGAGAAAAATGTTCAAGAATATGAAAGTGGGGACAAAAATTGCCGGCGGGTTTGGTGTCGGTCTCGTATTAACCATTATCATCGGCGGAATCAGTATATACAATATCAGTAAAATCGGCAACATCGTCAATCGCCTGGCCACCCAGGAGATTCCTGAAACTTCGGCTGTTATTGAAACGGAACGGGCCATGTGGCATACCCATGTGCTGTCTTATGAGTTTGATGACAAACTGGATGAGCCGAGCAAAAAAGCGTGGTTTGATCAGCGGGACATGATCGAAAAAGGGGTGGAAAAGATCATTCCCATTGCCACTGCCCTGGATCATGATCAAACCTTAACTGTGGCCAACGATATCAAGGCCATGCATGGCGAGTATAGCGAGATCGGTGAGGCCTATACAGCCCTGGCCTTAAGAAATATAGAAATCAGAGAGCAGATGGAAGCCGAAGCCCTGGCCGTTGGTCAGCAATGGGCAGGCTTTATCGAGGGGCAGAATAAAAAAATGGAAACGGCCGTGGCGAGCCGGAGTTTTGACGATGTGGTCACCCGGGCCGTCAAAGTGAAAAACTCCCACGAAGCCGTTGACGTGTTCAATGAAGCCAGAAAAAATCAGTTCCAGTTCATGATTACCCTGGATCCGGACAAAGCGCAACAGCTGAAAGCGGATATTGAAAAACTGACACAGTTAACCGAAGAGCAGATAAAATATTCGGAAGATCCGGCCGATAAAGAACGGGCAAAAGCCGCGTTGACCCATACGGCCGGCTACGCGGAACTGATGGAAGAATGGGTGGGAAACCGGCAGAGACAATCAGATCTTCTGGCCCGGTCCGATGCCAAGGCCATGGACATCATCGATCTGACCTCGGCCATTGCCGTCCGATCGAACAAGGCGTCTTATGAAGTGGGCCTGACGACCGTCCGGCTGGTATCCAATATCAAATGGCTGCTTTTTGCGGTTCTGGGCGGTGCGGTATTCATCGGTGTGCTGCTGTCTTTTTTCATTACCCGGGGGATCACCAGACCGTTGAACCATGTGATTGACGGGCTGAGTGACGGGGCTGAACAGGTCACTGCCGCCGCGGGCCAGGTGTCTTCATCCAGCCAGTCTCTGGCCGAGGGTGCTTCCGAGCAGGCAGCCTCCATTGAAGAGACCTCTTCTTCCATGGAAGAGATGTCCGCCATGACCCAGAAAAATGCTGAAAATGCGGTCCAGGCTGATAGCCTGATGCAGGAATCCAGCCAGGTGGTGTCACAGGCCAATGAGTCGATGGGCCAGCTCACCCTTTCCATGGAAGATATTTCCAGGGCCAGCGATGAAACCTCCAAAATCATCAAAACCATCGATGAGATCGCTTTTCAGACCAATCTGCTGGCCCTGAACGCCGCCGTTGAAGCTGCCAGGGCCGGAGAAGCCGGAGCCGGGTTCGCCGTGGTGGCGGATGAGGTCAGAAATCTTGCCATGCGGGCCGCAGAGGCGGCAAAGAATACCGCCCAGATGATCGAAGGAACGGTCAAAAAGGTCGCTGATGGGACAGAACTGGTGTCTGTCACCAACAAGGCATTTGAACAGGTTGCCAAAAGCACGGCCCGGGTGGGAGAACTGGTGGCGGAAATTGCTGCGGCATCAAAGGAACAATCCAGCGGCATCGATCAGGTCAACACGGCCGTGTCGGAAATGGATAAGGTGGTCCAGCAGAACGCCGCTTCTGCAGAAGAATCCGCTTCTGCAGCCGAAGAGATGAGTGCCCAGGCCGAACAGCTCATGGCGTATGTTGCCGATCTGGTCGGGCTTGTCACCGGCAGCAACGCCCATGCCGACCGGTCGGTTTCGGTCAGACAACAGAAATCCGTCCATTCAATGCCGGGAAAAGCTTCAGAGAAGGCAAAAAACAGGCAGCTTCCCCTGCATCATAAAAATGAAATCCGGCCTGATCAGGTCATTTCGTCTGGAAATGATGATTTCAGAGATTTTTAACTCCAGGATGCCAAAAGAATCAGAGAGTTCATCATGATGACCCGTATATATTTTTCTGAACCTGTATTGATCATCGATGATGAGCCCTCTGTTCTGAGGCTGCTGGTCCTGTGCCTCGAGCGGATCGGATATCGGACGGATACGGCGTTGACCGGGGAGGAAGGGCTGGAAAAAATCAGAACGACCCGGTACTGCCTGATCATGACCGATATCCTGATGCCGGGCATCTCCGGAAACCAGGTGGCGGATGTTCTGAAAAATGGGTTGAACGCCGCCACGCCGGTCATCGGGATGTCCGGAACGTCCTGGCTGATTGAAAAAGACCGGTTTGATGCAGTCATCAACAAGCCGTGTTCGATCAAAGAAATTCAGCAGATGGTGATTCGTCTCATCCGGACAAATCAATAACACCATGATACTTGACGGAAAAGGGATTATGAACCTGAAGAGTCTTTTGATGGAAGTTCCGGCGATGTCATGGGGTGACGTCAAAAAAGGATGCTGTCTTTTTTTGACGTCCATGGTGAAGCAGATCCGGCAGTTTCAGAGACAAAAAGCGGGATATGAGGATCTGTCGGTACCTGACTCTCCCCGCCGGTGTGGAATCGAAGAGGAACTTCGGCTGCATACTGAAATCGTGAACCACATGGTTCAGGGAGTCCATTTGACTGACTGCCGGACCATGAAGATTGTGTATGCCCATCCGACCATTGAAAAAATGTTCGGATATCAACCCGGAGAACTGACGGGCCGGCCTGTCAGCATACTGAACGCCCATACCGACAAAGCGCCGGAAAAAACCGCTTCTGAAATTCTTGAGGCTCTGAAAACCCAGGGCATATGGACCGGTGAAATCCTCAACCGGAAAAAGAACGGCGAAACCTTCTGGTCCCATGCCGGGATCACGTCATTTACGAGTACCCGGTTCGGTGATGTGTGGATCAGTCTGCATGAAGACATCTCCTGCCGGAAAGCCTTGTCGAAGGCTTTGGAAGAACAGGGCAAAGAGTATGACATCCTGGTGAACAGCATGGGGGACGGGCTGGTGAAACTGGATGCTGACTGGCGGATCATATTTGCAAACCGGAAATTTGCCGCCATGGTCGATCATCGTCAGGAATCGATTCTCGGAACCTTGTTTTTGAATCTGATTCATCCTGAAGACCGCTCTGCTTTTGAAAACCGGCTCAGCGGAAGAAAAAAAGGACAGTCCTTTCCTTTTGAAACGGTCACTGCACTGATGCGCCAGGACGGCCAAGTCATCGATGTCCGGATCTCCTCCATTCCTTTTTTCGATCAAAACGGCAGGTATGAGGGCGGTATCGGGATCGTGTCCGATATCACGGATCTGATCCGGCAGCAGAAAACACTGGCATCGCTGGTCAAAGAAAAAGATCTGTTGCTGCGGGAGGTTCACCACCGAGTGAAAAACAACCTGGCGGTCATTACCAGTTTGTTGAATCTCCAGGCAGACGGACTGCCGGAAGATCAACGCCAGTTCCTGATTGAAAGCCGGAACCGTGTCAAGGCCATGGCCCTTGTCCATGAAATCCTTTATCGGCATGACGATCTGTCCAGCGTGTCCCTGGACAGATATGTGCACGTTCTGGTGGAAAACCTCATGGACATCCATCGGGATGCCCGGTCCCGGATAGCGGTTCACATTCAAATCCAGGATGTCGCCCTGAAGCTCAGTGAGGGCATTTCCTGCGGCCTCATGCTCAATGAACTGATCTCCAACGCTTTGAAATACGCATTCCCGGAAAACCGGCAGGGAATCATAAAAATATCTGCACAGTCTGTCAAAGACACCCATATCCGCCTGATTATTCAGGATAACGGGGTGGGTATGGCAGATCACAAGAAAGCCGGAGAAAAGGAAGATGGATTGGGACTTGACATTGTCCGCCTGCTGGCTGAAAATCAACTGGAAGGCACGATGGATATTGTTAACGACAATGGCGTCAGGATTGAAATTGAATGGGAAACACAGAAAAATAATGACTGAGCCGCCAGGCATGCGTTTTGACTGTGATGCACGTGATGATATTGCCATTCCCGATAAATGCAGGATTTTGATCGTTGAAGACGAGATCCTGATCGCAGAAGACATTCGAAAAAGCCTGGCCCGCCTGGGGTATTGCGTCACCGAAATGGTTACCTCCGGCAAAAAAGCCCTGGACAGTATTCAGGCGGCCCCCCCCCACGTGGTGCTCATGGATATCACCCTGAAAGGCAAGATGACCGGGATTGAGACCGCACAAAAAATAAAAGATCTGTGGCATATCCCGGTGATCTATACCACTGCCAGTGAAGATGAGGCAACCGTGGCCCTTGCCGCCAGATCCAATCCTGTGGCCTATCTGATCAAGCCCATCGATATCCGGGAATTGAAAGCCGCCATTGAACTGGCAGCCTGCCGGGCACAGATGGAAAAACGATTGCGGGAAGCCAACGAAAGCCTTGAAAGAAAGGTGTCTGAACGCACCAGAAAACTCAGGGAGATTAACCGGCAGTTGACAAAGGAGATCCAGGGGCATCAGGCCACCCAGGCGGAATTGATCAAAGCCCGGCAGCGCCTGGAGGATGCCCAGAAAATTGCCTGCCTGGGTCATTGGGAATGGGAAGTGTCCACCCGGACCGTGGTATGGTCCAAAGAAGTGTTCCGGATTTGCCAGAAGGATCCGAACGTGTTTGAGCCGTCCTATGAAGCGTTTTTGGAAATGCTTTTCCCCGAAGAACGGGACAGGGCGAGAAAAGGAATCGCTCAGGCATGGCGTAAAAAAGAACCCTACGAAATCCGGCATGGTATTGTCCGGCCGGACGGCAGCATTCGGACGGTGCTTCAGAAAGGAAGGGTGCAGCTCGATTCTTCAGGCACCCCCACAGGCATGCTGGGCACGGTTCAGGACATCACGGACCAGTATGAGATCGAACAAAAAATCCGCCGGAAAGTGTCGGAACTCAGCGTGTTCAATCAACTGGTCCGGTCCGGTGTGGGGCAGCAGGATGTCGGCGCCACACTGAAAATCATCTTCAGTCAGCTGTTTGATTTTATCAAGCCGGATCTGGTGATCATCTATTTCATCAAAAACAACCGGCTGGTGTTTCAGGGAAAATCCGGCAATGATAATCTTGTCAGTTTTCCGGCCAGTGCAACCTTGAAAATGGGGGAATGTCTGTGCGGCCAGGTTGTTTCAAGAAGGTCTCCGGTATTTTCACTGGATATTCATTCCGATTCCCGCTGTGTATTAAGTCACTGCAAAAATGCCGGCATCACTTCTTTTGCCGGGTTACCCCTGAAGGCCGGGGAAAAATTGATCGGTGTCCTGGGACTGGGATCTGTTTCCAAACGGAATTTTTTCGGGGAAAAAGCGTTTCTGACGGCGTTTGCCAACCAGGCCGGGGTCATTATCCAGAATACCCTTTTAAAAGAAAGGGTCAATAACCAGGTGACCGTGCTGCGCAACCAGATCCGGCGGATCAAAAAAGGAGAGGATCTGGTCAGAAAAAACAAGGCACTGGTTCAGTCGGTGGTGGACGGGATACCGGAACCTTTGATCCTGATCGATCACCAGTGGAAGATAGAGCTGCTGAACCGGGCCGCGGCCATGTATCTGGACGTGAGCCCCCAGGAGATTGCCGGCAAAAAGACCCTGCCCGGGGTCTTAATGGAAAAAGGATATCCTGATCCGACGCAGACCATTAAAATCGACAATATGGGCCGATCTGTGTCGTTTGAAACCAGTGGATGGATCAATTCTGACCGGATTAAAAAAATATCTTTTCATCCGGTCAGGGAAGAGGCATCGGATGCGCCCATGCTGATCCTTCACATCAAGGACATCACTGAAAAAAAACAGCTGGAAAAACAGATGGTTCAGAAAGAAAAACTCGGGGCACTGGGGCAGCTGGCCGCCGGGGTGGCCCATGAAATCAACAACCCCATTATGGGAATCATCAACTATGCACAGATCATCATTGATGACAACTGCAAGAATGAACTGCATATTCAGATTCTTCAAAAGATCATGAAAGAAGGCAGGCGAATTGCCGGAATCGTGAAAAGTCTTTTGTCCTTTGCCAGGCCCGTTTCAGAAGAGAAATATGCACCCGTTGAAATCAAACCGATTCTAAACGACATCAAAAGTCTGGTGAACAGCCAGATACACAAACACAGCATTGTGTTCGAGGTGGTTGTCAACGATTCCCTGCCGCCGGTACTGGGCAATGCCCAGGAACTGCAACAGGTGTTTCTGAATTTTGTCACCAATTCGATCTATGCCATACAGAAAAAAGAGGCCCTGGATAAAGAACCTGGACGAATCACCATCACAGGCGATACTGTCTCATCGCCGGCCGGACAACGGGTCAGGATCACTTTTCATGACAACGGCATCGGCATTCCAAGGAATCTGATCGACAAAATCTATGACCCGTTTTTTACCACCAAACCGCCGGAACAGGGGACAGGCCTTGGGTTGAGCATCACCCACGGCATTGTTAAAAATCACGGTGGGACCATTGCCGTGGAAAGCCGCAAAGGCCGGTATACCCGGTTTACCATTTTCCTGCCTGTGGCGCTTTTGTCGGCGGATTCGGAGTAAAACAGATGGAAAAAACCGTTTTAATTGTTGATGATGAAGAAAGTATTCGTTTTGCCTTTAAATCGTTTCTTTCCCGGCAGAACTACACGGTGTTTGAAGCACGGGATTTCAACCGGGCACTGGAGATGATTTCCTCACAGACCATGGATGTCGTGTTTTCGGATATCGTGCTCAATGAATACAACGGAATTGACC